>CAZOGY010000034.1:5806-28175 GCA_964579305.1 uncultured Hyphomicrobiaceae bacterium | reverse complement strand
CGTGCCTTGAGCGCGCCTGCGATTTCAGGGGCTCCAGCGCAAAAAGTTTGCAAGAAGCGACAACCCAAGCACCTGGCTTTTTTCGGGGTGAAACTGGGTGCCGACCAAGTTATCACGCGCCACAGCTGCCGTAATCGGCCCGCCGTAGGCGGCCGTCGCGAGGACATCGCCCTGATCGGCAGCCTGCAAATGGTAGGAATGTACGAAATATGCGTGCAGACCATTCGGCCCCGTGGCGATATTTTCAAACACCGGATGATCGCGTTGCAGCGTGAGCGTGTTCCAGCCCATGTGCGGGATCTTGAGCGCTGGATCGTTCGGCGTCACAGGGCCAACAGCCCCTTCGATCCAGCCAAAACCGTCCGTCGTGCCAAATTCGAGCCCGCGCTGGGCCATCAACTGCATGCCAACGCAAATGCCGAGAAACGGTTTGGCATCCTCGCGCGCTGACTGTTCCACGGCTTGCCACAGGCCGTCGATCGCCTCCAGACCGCTGCGGCAGTCGGCAAACGCCCCCACGCCCGGCAAGACGATCCGGTCGCAGGCCAACACAACTTCTGGCCTGGCCGTCAACTTCACCGTCACTGGCAATTCCGCATCGCGCGCGGCCCGCTCCAGCGCCTTATGCGCGGAGTGCAGATTGCCCGATCCGTAATCAATCAGCGCAACGCTCTGCATGGCCGCTTAACCGGCCTGGCCGCGGCGCCAGCCGCTCATCGGCACCCACGACGTCTTGCGCGGAACGGGACGCGAAAGCTCAAAATTCGCATCTCCGTCCCTGATGGCCCGGCCACCCTGCGTGGCGCCGGCGGTCTCAAAGCCATGAAACGTCTGCGGATCGACGGTCGGAATGTTGGGCAGCCACGCCTCAAAAAAACGCCGTTCGCACACGTCCCGATTTTCGCCGGTCACGGTTCCGACAAGCTGCCACCCCCGCCGCTCCAAGGTCCAGCGCTTCAAACTGTCAGCCTCGAAGCCGATGATCAGGTTCAGCGCAAGCGCGACCGCGGCTTGCACGGCCTGCCCAGTGCCAAGCGCGTCAAATGTCAGGATCAGCGCGGCCTGCACGACGAAATAGATAAATAAAACAAGCCAAAGCCCGTTCAGCACCATCCAGATCGGCGAAAAGAATGCCGCCAGGAAGGAAAACCCGTCCTTGACGAAGACAAGCCTTTCCGCGCGGTCCAGGCGGTCAGCGGCTGGCTTGGGCGGTTCGTGGATCGTGTAGCTTTTCATGTGTGCGGTCTCTTCTGGCCGGCCGTTGGGCGTCTTGCATTGCAATAGACTTAGCCGGCAAGCGACCCCTTCGTGGACGGGATCCGGTTGTCCTGCCGCGGGTCGATTGCGATGGCATCGCGCAACGCGCGCGCAAGACCCTTGAAGCAGCTCTCTGCAATATGGTGTGCGTTGGTCCCATACAACGTTTCCACATGCAGAGTGATACCGGCGTTCTGCGCGAAAGCCTGAAAAAACTCTTGAAACAGCTCGGTGTCCATCTGGCCGATCTTGTCGGGCGCAAAGTCAACCCGCCACACAAGAAACGGCCGGCCGGACACATCAAGCGCCACGCGCGTCAGCGCTTCGTCCATCGGCAGATAGGCGTGCGCATACCGGGTGATACCCGCTTTATCGCCAAGCGCTTGCCGCAGCGCCTGACCCAGTACGATGCCGCAGTCTTCGGTGGTGTGATGATCATCGATATGCAGGTCGCCTTGCGCCTTGAGATCGATATCAATCAACCCGTGGCGTGCGACTTGCGTAAGCATGTGGTCGAGAAAGCCGATCCCGGTCTGAATCGCGTGGGCACCCGTCCCATCGAGATTGATCGTCGCTGCAATGGCCGTTTCGCTTGTCGTGCGTTCGATCGTTGCCGTTCGCGTCACGTGAGGTCCTGCCGTCTTCGCCAAATCCATATCACTGTGCGCTGACGCGTAGCACGAATGTCGACAGGTGTCGCGCGCCAGGCACCGCAAACGTGCCTCGGCTCGGAACTCTGTTCACCTTCGCCGTCTTGACTTACGTGCCGCACGCGCCATTTCGTCGGACATGACAAGATCAGCGCTCGATGATGGTCCTGCCGTTTGGCATGGCACAACAATACTGACGGTACGCAAAGGCGGCCGCGTGGTTGTCGCCGGTGACGGCCAGGTCAGTCTCGGACAAACGGTGATAAAGGCCAACGCCCGCAAGGTGCGCCCACTGGGCGGCGGAAGCGTGATTGGTGGTTTTGCCGGTGCGACGGCCGATGCCTTTACTCTGTTTGAGCGGCTAGAGACCAAGCTTGAGCAGTATCCAAACCAGCTCATGCGCGCCGCTGTCGAACTCGCCAAGGACTGGCGGACCGATCGGTATTTGCGCCGGCTTGAGGCCATGATGATCGTTGCGGACCCATCAGTCAGTCTGGTGCTGACGGGCACGGGCGACGTCCTCGAGCCCGAAGCCGGCGTGATGGGTATCGGCTCGGGCGGCAACTATGCGCTCGCCGCAGCCCGCGCATTGGTCGACAGTGAGCTTGATGCTGAGACCATTGCCCGTCGCGCAATGAAGATCGCTGCCGATATCTGCGTTTACACCAATGAAAACCTCGTTGTTGAAAGCCTGGAAAGCCAATGAGCAAACAGAGCTCTTGCGAGATCTGTTTCCGGCCCGTCGAACGCGCTGACTTTGCGACGCTGGGCACTTGGCTTCGTGCGCCGCACAACGTCCAGTGGTGGGGTGACCCGGCCAGCGAACTTTCGTTGATCGTCGACATGGTCGAGGGGCGCGATACGACCAAGCCTTATGTTTTCGCCATGGACGGTCGGCCGCTGGGCTACATCCAGGTCTGGTTCATTGGCGACCATCAAACGCCGGAGTGGCTGGCGAAGGCGCCATGGCTGGGTCTGCTCGCGCCTCAGACAGTCGGCGTCGATCTCATGATCGGCGACGCTGAAAACATCGGGCGCGGGTTTGGGGTGCGCGTGTTGCGCGCGTTCACCGAACGCCTCTGGGACGAAGGCCACCGCGAGATCATCATCGATCCTGATCCTGCCAATCTGCGCGCCTTGCGCGCCTATGACCGCGCGGGATTTCGACCCGTGCCTGCGTTGATCGGGCAGACCGACGATTGCCTGATCATGAAATACGACCCCGAGACCCACGTACGCAAAGACACACCCAAGAGAGCTGCATGACCACGTTTTCACCGCGCGAAATCGTCTCCGAACTCGACCGCTTCATTGTCGGGCAAAACGATGCCAAGCGCGCGGTCGCAATTGCGCTGCGCAACCGTTGGCGCCGCCAGCAATTGGACGACGATCTACGCAATGAGGTTTTGCCGAAAAACATTCTGATGATTGGCCCGACCGGTGTTGGCAAAACCGAAATCGCGCGACGGTTGGCCAAACTCGCCAGTGCGCCGTTCATAAAGATCGAAGCAACGAAATTCACCGAGGTCGGTTATGTTGGCCGCGACGTGGAAAGTATTGTCCGCGATCTGGTGGAAGCCGGGATCCATCTGGTTCGCGCCAAGAAACGAGAGGCTGTGAAGGCACAGGCTGAGAAGAACGCCGAGGAACGCGTTTTGACGGCGATTGTCGGGCCGAACGCGCAGCCAGCGACGCGTGAAAGCTTTCGCCGCCGCCTGCGCACCAACGAGTTGAACGAAAGCGAGATTGAAATCGAGGTCGCGGACACAGGGGGGCTCGGAATGATCGAGATCCCCGGCCAACCCGGCATGGGCATGATGAATTTGCAGGACATGCTGGGGAAGGCTTTCGGCGGCCGGACCAAAACGCGTCGTATGACGGTCGGCGACAGCTACCCGATCCTGCTGGCAGAAGAGAGCGATAAACTGCTCGACGACGATCAGATTACCCAGGAAGCCATTCGCTCGGTCGAAAACGATGGGATTGTCTTTCTCGACGAGATTGACAAGGTCTGCCGCAACTCAAGCGAAGGAAGCAGGGTCGGTGGTGACGTTTCGCGCGAAGGCGTCCAGCGCGATTTGCTGCCGATTATCGAAGGCACGACAGTCACGACCAAACACGGCCCGGTGAAAACCGACCATATCCTGTTTATCGCCTCCGGTGCGTTTCACGTCGCGAAACCATCGGATCTTCTACCGGAATTGCAGGGCCGCTTGCCGATCCGCGTCGAGTTGAAAGCCCTGACGCGCGAAGATTTTCGCCGCATCCTGACCGAGCCTGAAGCCAACCTAATCCGGCAGTACACCGCGTTGATGGCGACCGAGGGGCTCGTGTTGTCGTTCACCGACGACGCAATTGATGCGCTTGCCGACATTGCTGTTCAGGTCAACGATACGGTCGAAAACATCGGTGCCCGGCGCTTGCAAACCGTTATGGAACGCTTGCTTGACGAGATCTCGTTTGAAGCCACCGACCGCAGCGGTGAAACCGTGATCGTTGACGCAGCGATGGTTCAGGAACGGGTCGCAGGTCTCGCCGCCAACACGGATTTGAGCCGGTACGTGCTTTAAGGCTGCTGCTTGCGAGGCGCGATTTTCTGGGCGGAGCTAGACACTTGCTTTGAGAAAAGTCCCCCGAGCCGAAAAATCGAATAGGCGGCGATGCTGGGCGCGTTTGATCAACACCCTGGTCAGATGTCAGAAATGCGCTTGGCGTTGGCAAAAAACGTGGTGAAAAATCGAACTCAGGCGCTGACGACGAGCGAAAGCGGCGCCATGACCGCACAGGCCATTGAAAAAGCGATCAAGAAACGAAAAGCGAAAGGATACATTGCGACCCTCCTGAGGTTTTCCGCGTGTATCCACCGACTTTTCACCAAACTGTCAACAGAAGGTCGACGTTTGGGCCGCACAGCTGGTGCGATAATGTCACAAAAGCAAACCAGAAGCGGCACGAACCAATCCAATTGATGATCCGCCCTCTGACGCTTCAGATGGGGCTCTAATCAAAACATTGCCGGATGGACGCGGTCTGGCGGCGCATGGCCGTCCATGAATGTCTTGATATTGATGATGACTTTCTCGCCCATGTCGATCCGGCCTTCCAGCGTGGCCGAGCCCATATGCGGCAGGGCCACAACATTCTCTGCGGCCAGCAGTTTGGGATTAATTGCAGGCTCATGTTCGAACACATCGAGCCCGGCACCGGCAATAGATCCCGCTTCGATCATGCGGGCCAACTCGTTCTCGTCGATCACTTCGCCACGCGCGGTATTGACGATATACGCTGTCGGCTTCAGCAACCGCAGACGTCGCGCCGACAACAAATGGTAGGTCGCCGGCGTGTGCGGGCAGTTGACCGAAATGATATCCATGCGCGCCAGCATCTGATCGAGGCTTTCCCAGTAGGTCGCCTCAAGTTCCTGCTCGATGTCTTCGGCCACGCGTCGGCGATTGTGGTAGTGAATCTGCAGGCCGAACGCACGGGCACGCCGGGCAACGGCAGTGCCGATCCGGCCCATGCCGATGATGCCAAGCCGCTTGCCATAGATCCGGTGCCCAAGCATCCACGTCGGTGACCAACCATTCCAACTGGCATCAGGCGACTTCAAATACCGGGCGCCCTCTGCGACGCGCCGTGGCACCGCAAGGATCAAGGCCATCGCCATGTCCGCAGTGTCCTCAGTCAAAACGCCGGGCGTGTTGGTGACAATGACAGACCTGTTGCGCGCTGTATCGAGGTCGACGTTGTCCACCCCCGTCCCGAAGTTGGCGATCAACTTCAATTGCGGCCCCGCCTGCGATAAGACCGCCCGGTCGATGCGGTCGGTCACCGTGGGCACGAGCACGTCGGCCTCTTGCACAGCCGCGATCAATTGAGCACGCGTCATCGGGATATCATCAATGTTCAAACGCGCGTCGAACAGCTCCCGCATCCGTGTCTCGACGGTATCGGGCAGGCGGCGTGTCACGATGACGACAGGTTTGCGTGGCGCGTTCGGCATGGTCTCGTTCGTTATCTGAGGATGAATTTTGCGCGTGGCAGCCGGCGGGCATACCCGGTCGTCGGACCGCGCGACGTTGCTGGATGCCCGGGTCTATCAAATGGATGCACGAATGACAAAGACGTCTGCCATGCGACATGATCGGCCTTACGCCAAGGTGGGAAGCTCTGGAACTTGGTCGTCACCACGGCGCCTCACCCGCAGCCTTGTTCTCGCCGCCCTTGCAGCAGCGATCGCATTGCCAAGCGGTGCGCTTGCCCAATCGCGTCCGACGGCGGCGGCAACGCGCAGCGGTGCGATCGAAAAGGGGCCGAGCGGGCTGCCGTTGCCGCGGTTCGTGAGCCTCAAGCTGCACCCGGTCAACATGCGCAAAGGGCCTGGCACCACCTACAAAATTGACTGGGTCCTGCGGCGCGCCGGAATGCCGCTCGAAATCCTGCGGGAGTATGGCAATTGGCGCCAGGTGCGCGATGCCGACGGAACCACAGGTTGGGTCCACCGCGCGTTCCTTTCTGGACGACGCACGGCCTCGGTGGCGCCTTGGACCATCAAGTCCGGCCAGAAACGCGAGGTTTTTGATCTCACCGCCTCGCGGTCCTCGACCGGTCGTGTCGTTGCCAGGGTCGAGGCTGGCAGTGTTCTTGATGTGGGCTCGTGCGACGGCACGTGGTGCGATGTCTGGGCCGGTGATTACCGCGGCTTTGTCCGCCAGCAGCGGCTTTGGGGGATTTACCAGGGTGAAGCGGTCGAATAGCGCGCCTACGCCTAGTCCGCACGCCGCCGAACGCGCACCACGACATCGACGTGGCTGATTTCCATCCCGGCCGGTGGGTCTGGAAGATGGTCCACCTTGATCGCGTGTGATGGGATGTCGACCAGCGTACCCTCGTCTTCCACGAAAAAGTGACTGTGGTTGCGCGTGTTCGTGTCGAAGTACGCACGCGATCCATCAACGGCAAGTTCGCGGATCAAGCCGGCCTGCTCGAATTGGCGCAACGCGTTATAGACGGTCGCAAGCGAAAGGACCTGACCATCGCCATTGGCTTCCGCGTGCAGCGCTTCGGCCGTGACGTGTCGATCACCGTGGGCGAACAACAAGCGGCACAGCGCGATACGTTGACGCGTGGGCCGCAGCCCGGCGCCCCGCAATTTCTCCACAAGCTCTTCGTCAGTCATCATGCCAAACGGCTCAGACCTGCGTTAGGTGTTCCTAGCCAAACAAACATATACGACACGGGCGCGCCTGGGCAAACGCTGGTGCGTCGATCGCGCATGGCAAGCCAGGGTTCGGCCCGTGTGCACGGCACCGGCAGTACCGAGATCGCCCACAGCCGCGCCGGCCCCGCGTGGGGCCGCCAAACGTGGCCGTGAAAGGCGACAAAGACGCTGGCCGTGAATCCATGGCCTTGCGTCCGACGGGGCAATTCGCGCAACGTGGCGGCTGAAGATGGTCGAGCCATGGAACCGCCGTACATGTCGTGCGGTGTCCTGGCTTAAGCGACATGCGCCGTGGGCAAGCGCCCGCGACGGGCTCAATTGAGGTGGGAAACGATGAACGATCGCCGGTCCAGCTATGACTACGAGGATCTCCTCGCATGCGGGCGCGGTGAGTTGTTCGGTGCCGGTAACGCACAGCTGCCGCTGCCGCCCATGCTGATGTTTGAGAAGATCACATCAATCGGCGAAGACGGCGGGGCGCACGGCAAGGGCCACGTCATCGCGGAACTCGCGGTGAAGGACAATCCCGCCTGCGATTGGTTTTTCGCCTGTCACTTCAAGGGCGATCCTGTCATGCCCGGTTGCCTGGGCCTCGATGCCCTGTGGCAACTGACGGGCTTCTACCTTGGCTGGCTTGGCCTTGCGGGCCGTGGCCGTGCATCAAGCGTCGGCGAAGTGAAGTTCACCTCGGAGGTCACGCCGGATATCGGCCGGCTGGAGTATGTCATCGATATCAAACGCGTGATCGCCCGGCGGCTGAAACTGGCTGAGGCTGATGGACAGTTGAAGGCCGACGGTGAGGTCATTTACACAGCCAATGACTTGCGCGTGCTTTTGAAGGCCGACGACTGACGATCACCGATGACGCCCGCCCAGAGATCGCGCGTTGCGCCGCTCAATGGGCCCGCACCGCTGCGGCGGCTTCGTGCACGAGCAGCCAAGGCGTGGTAACGCGCAGGCAGAATTAGGGAGAGAGAGGCAATATGAGACGCGTGGTCGTCACCGGTATGGGGATTGTGTCCTCGATCGGAAATTCACCGCAGGAGGTGACAGCAGCGCTGCGCGAGGGGCGCTCTGGGATCACGCGCGCCGATGAGTACGCGGAATTGGGCTTCCGCTGCCATGTCCATGGTGCGCCGACGCTCGATTGGAAGGAAGCCGTTCCGCGTAAGCCGCGCCGGTTTATGGAAAGCGGCGTTGCGTGGAATTACGTCGCAATGGAGCAGGCCATCCGCGATGCGGGGCTTGAGCCGTCTGACGTATCGCATGAGCGCACGGGCATCATCGTCGGCGCTGGCGGGCCTTCGACCAAGGCAATCGTCTGGAGCGCCGATACCGCACGCAACGCAAGTCCCAAAAAAGTTGGCCCGTTCGAGGTGCCAAAAGGGATGTGTTCCGGCCCGTCTGCGGTTCTTGCAACCACGTTTGAAATCAAGGGCGTCAATTATTCGATTTCGTCGGCCTGTTCGACGTCGGCTCACTGCATTGGAAACGCCAGTGAGCTGATCCAGTGGGGCAAACAGGACGTCATGTTTGCGGGCGGCTGTGAGGAACTCGACTGGACGCTTTCGGTCCTGTTCGACGGTATGGGCGCAATGTCGTCCGACTTCAACGAGACCCCGGCCCGCGCAAGCCGCGCTTTTGACAAGGACCGCGACGGCTTCGTGATCGCCGGCGGCGCTGGCATGTTGGTGCTTGAGGAATTGGAGCACGCCAAGGCGCGCGGGGCCAAGATCTACGCCGAAGTCGCGGGTTATGGCGCCACGTCGGATGGGTTCGACATGGTTGCACCGTCTGGCGAGGGCGCCGTACGCTGCATGAAGCAGGCGCTTGCCGGTTTCGATGGCACGCCGATTGAAAAGATCGATTATCTCAACCCGCATGCAACCGCGACGCCCGTGGGTGACGCCCGCGAGGTCGACGCCCTGCGCGAGGTCTTCGGCGATCAGATCCCGCAGATTTCCGCCACCAAGTCGATGACGGGCCATTCGCTTGGAGCCGTCGGTGTGCAGGAGGCGATTTATTCGATCTTGATGATGCAGGGCCGTTTCATTGCGCCGTCCATCAACATTGACGAGATCGACCCGGCCTTCGCCGACGTGCCGATCGTGCGTGAGTTGACGGACGATGTGTCACTTAACTGTGTCATGTCGAACAGCTTTGGTTTCGGCGGAACCAATGCAAGCCTCGCATTTCGCAGGTATGAGGGTTAACGCCAGCGCTTGGAGCCGGTCGCGTGTGAGGTCGCGTGTGACTGGCCAGGCGTTCTGCGCGCGCCCCGCGTCGCATACGATGATGCCGCACACGATGATCAAGACAGGTGAGAGCCGGGATGACCGAGACGAAAAGCGATAAGCCGGCGGCAGCGGGGGCTGGTGTGCAAGGCGTTGGCCCGTTGATGGCCGGCAAGCGCGGCCTTGTGATGGGCGTGGCCAACGAACGCTCGATCGCTTGGGGCATCGCGCGGGTGCTTGCGGCCCACGGCGCTGACTTGGCCTTCACCTACCAGGGCGAGGCGTTCGGCCGCCGGGCGATCCCTCTGGCACAGTCTGTTGGCGCCGAGATCATTGTGCCCTGCGATGTCGTCGATCTGGAAAGCGTTGACCGCGTGTTTGAGGAAATCCAAACCAAGTGGGGTTCACTCGATTTCGTCGTGCACGCGCTTGCCTTTTCCGATCGACGCGAACTGCATGGCCGCTACGCCGATACGACGCGCGAAAACTTCACCAACACAATGGTGATCTCCTGCTTCTCGTTCACCGAAGTCGCGAAGCGCGCCGCAGCTTTGATGCCCAATGGCGGCTCCATGATCACGCTAACCTACGGTGGCGCAACCCGCTGGGTGCCGTCCTACAACGTCATGGGCGTCACGAAGGCCGCGCTGGAAGCCTCTGTCCGCTACTTGGCCGCAGACTTCGGGCGCGACAACATTCGTGTCAACGCGGTCTCCGCCGGTCCCATGCGCACGCTCGCCGGCTCAGGCGTGTCGGATGCGCGCGTGATCTTCAATTACCAGCGCGATCACTCGCCGCTTGGCCGCACACCCACGCTCGACGAGGTCGGCGGCGCGTCGCTGTACCTTCTGTCTGACCTGTCGGGTGCGGTAACCGGCGAAGTCCACTTTGTTGACTGCGGCTACAACACGGTCTCGATGCCAAGCCTCGACGCCCTGAAAACTCTGGAAGCTGATGCCGCCGCCGCTGCAGAAGGCCGCCCGGAAGAGCCGCAGGCCGCCGAATAGGCCTGAACACGCTCGCGCACGATGGCAACGCGCGATCGTGCCGGGCCTGAGTGCGGCATGAGGTGCGCATGATCGGCGTATTCGATTCCGGCCTTGGCGGACTGACCGTTTTACGCGGTCTCGTTGATCGCTTTCCCGATCAGGCCTTCATCTATCTCGGCGATCACGCCCGCGTGCCGTACGGCAATCGCGACGGCAATGAGATCGTGGAGTTGACCCAACGCGCCGTGACATTCCTATTCGCGGCCGGTTGCCGCCTTGTCATTTTGGGTTGCAATACCGCGACCGCGGTTGCCGCGCGTCGCCTCCAGCAGAACTGGCTGCCAAACACCCACTGGCGCGACCAAGGTCATAACGTGTTGGGGATTATCGCCCCAACCGTTGAGGTGGCGACCCAAACGCCCTGGGCCGTAACCACCCCTCAATATCCGCAAAAATACAACGCCAACAATATCGTGGTCTTTGGCACCGCGACCACGATCGCGTCTGGCGTCTACGCTGAAGAGATTTCAAAGCGTTGCCCTAGGGTCGTCGTGACGCAAGTGCCGTGCGTTGCGCTCGCCGGCGCTATCGAGGCGGGCGCACCGGATGCAGAGATTGACGCGCTCGTGTCATCAGGCTGCGCGACGGCCTTGCAGTCAAGCGAGGGCCGCGCCGTTGACTGGGCGATCCTGGGCTGCACGCACTTTCCGCTCGTTGAAGCCCATTTTCGCAAGCACATGCCGCCGGGAACGCGAATCCTGTCGCAGCCAGGCGCCGTTGCCGACAGCCTTGAAGACTATCTTGCCCGCCATCCCCACTACCGCGATGCCGCGATCAGGGCTGCCAGCAAAACAGCGCGTGTGCGCCTCTTGACGACGGGCGATCCAGCCCAAGTCAATGCCTTATCACGCATTTTCTGGGCCGACGCCCCGCTGTTCGAAGGCTGTCATTACGCCTGACTGCGTGCCGCCGCCGGCCCGGCATGGTCCATGGCGGTGTCCGGCGTTTCGCGATGATGCGAAAGATCGGCGTAACGCGCCGCCTCGCCCGTGAGCGGATTGGCTGCGCTCCAACGGTACTTCAAGGTTTCAAACCGCGCGCCGAGCGCATCATAAAGCAACAACCGCCCAACCAGTCCGTCGCCGATCCCAACAATTTCCTTGATGACTTCGGTGGCTTGCAAGGTTCCGATCACGCCAACCACCGCGCCAAGAACTCCAACTTCAGAGCAGTTCAAGGCCGCTTCGCCGGTCGGTGCCTCTGGAAACAAGCAGCGGTAGGTCGGATTGGGCCGGCCGTCCGCGCCGGTGGCGTAAGGCTTGAATGTCGAAAGATAACCATCGAACGGGCCAACGGCCCCGAACACGAGCGTTTTCTTGGCGAAGTAACAGGCATCCGAAACCAAATAGCGCGTTTCAAAATTGTCGGAGCCGTCGGCGACGATGTCGTATTCCGCGATCAGCGCTAGCGCATTATCCGCCGAGATCCGCGCATTGATGGCGTCAACGCGCACGTTTGGGTTCAGCCGCGCGATGGTCTCAACGGCGCTGTCGACCTTCGCCCGGCCGATCTTTGGCGTATCGTGTAGGACTTGTCGTTGCAGATTGTCGCGCGAGACCACGTCATCGTCAGCGATGCCGATGTGGCCCACACCTGCTGCGGCCAGATAAAGCGCAAGCGGCGAGCCAAGTCCGCCCGCCCCGATCAGCAACACGCGGGCCGATTTCAACGCCTGCTGACCCGCCCCGCCAATATCGCGCAAGACCAGATGGCGCTTGTAACGATCGATCTCTTCAGGCGTGAACATCAGGCGCTTTCATCGTCCGGCGCTGGGAACAGGTCGCTTGTGTAGTACCGCTCAGCCGCCGAGCAGGCGAACGTAACAAACGTTTTCCCGGCCATGTCCGGTCGCGCGGCGACTGTGACCATGGCCGCCACGTTCGCCCCGGTCGAGATGCCGCCGGGAATGCCCTCGGTTCGGGCAACATAGCGCGCAACATCGAATGCGGTGTCGTTGCTCACCGTCACCACTTCATCGATCAGCGACCGGTCAAGCACGTCCGGGACGAAACCAGCGCCAATCCCCTGGATCTTGTGGGGGCCCGGATCGCTGCCCGACAAGACCGCGCTGTCGGTCGGTTCAACCGCGATGACTTTGAGGTCCGGATTGCGCGCCTTGAGGACCCGGCCGCAACCGGTGATCGTGCCGCCAGTGCCAACGCCGGAGACCAGCACGTCGATTTTGCCGCCGGTATCGGCCCAGATTTCCTCTGCGGTCGTGCGCGCATGGGATTCCGGATTGGCCAGGTTTTCAAACTGTTTGGGTTGCACCGATCCGGGGATCTCGGCGAGCAGTTGATCGGCACGCGCGATCGCAGCTTTCATGCCGCCTTCGCGTGGCGTCAGTTCCAGCTTGGCGCCCAAGTGCGCGAGGATCTTGCGCCGTTCCATGGACATGGATTCCGGCATCACCAGTATCAGCGGATAGCCCCGTTCTGCGGCAACGAACGCCAGCGCGATCCCCGTGTTGCCCGAAGTCGGCTCCACCAATGTCGTTGCACCAGGGGTGATATGGCCTTGCGCTTCCAGCCAATCGATCATCGCAACGCCGATCCGGTCCTTGACGCTCGAAAGCGGATTGAAGAACTCACACTTCAGCAGGAGGTCGGCCGATAATCCATTTTCCGCCATGACCTTGTTCAATCTGACAAGCGGCGTATTCCCAATCGTCTGCGAAAGGCCATCGAACACGCGGCCGTGCCCGTGCTGGGTCATCGCGTCGATCGTGGCCAGCTTGATAGTGTCGTTCATGTGGCGCCTCCGCGTTGGTCGAAATCATGGCCAGGAGTTAGGCCCCCAACGGCCCTTGCGGCCGGTGTCTGCGTCGTGAACCCCGCCGCGCGTCACCCGCGGTCCGCTCAGCGGCTCCCCCCGGTAGATCCGAAACCGCCGGAGCCCCTTGCGGTTTCGTCGAGGTCCTGGGTCAAGCGCCACGCGACGCGCATGACCGGCGCAATCACCAATTGTGCAATGCGGTCGCCGCGGCGGATCTCAAAAACCTCTTCGCCGTGATTGATCAGCGCGACCTGCACTTCACCCCGGTAATCGGCGTCCACCGTGCCAGGTGCATTCAGGACCGTCACGCCATGCCGGACCGCCAAGCCCGATCGCGGCCGCACCTGCGCTTCGAAGCCGTGAGGCAGCGCGATTGCAAAACCGCCTGGCACCAGGGCTCGCGCGCCCGGCGCCAAGGCCACGACGGCATCTGACGCGATCGCGGCGCGAATGTCCATGCCAGCCGCACCGTCCGTCGCATAGGCCGGTGGCTGCAGATCTGCGGCATGCTCCAACATCCGGATGGCGATCTTGAGCGGTACGGTGCTGGTCATGTCTCGACCTGCGTTTCAGCGAGGTGGTCCGCGATGCGGCGGGCAAGCATGTGTGCCACGTCGGTTTTCGACATCAGCGGCCAAGCATCCGCGCCATCTGCGGTAATGAGGTGCACGGTGTTGTCATCGCCACCCATCACCCCCGTCGCAGGCGATACATCGTTGGCCACGATCCAGTCACACCCTTTGCGTGCACGCTTGGCAGTCGCGTGCGCGATCACATCTTCCGTCTCGGCGGCAAATCCAACGACGAGACCCGGGCGCGCGGCCTGGCGCTGCGAGATGGTCGCAAGGATATCTGGGTTCTCAACGAGGGCGAGCGTCGGTGGCGCACCCTCCGGTGTCTTTTTGATCTTTTGCGTGCCGGCATGGTCGACCCGCCAGTCAGCGACGGCGGCGGCAAACACCGCAACATCAACGGGCAATGCAGCCTCGACGGCGGACAGCATTTCGGCGGCTGTCTGGATCGGCACCGTTTGCAGGCCATCTGGCGGATCCAACTCGGTCGGCCCGCTGACCAGCACGACCTGCGCGCCCAGATCGCGGAGGGCTTCGGCAATCGCATATCCCTGTTTGCCAGACGAACGATTGGCAATGTAGCGGACGGGGTCGATCGGCTCATGCGTCGGCCCAGCGGTGACCAGAACACGGCGCCCCCCCAGCGGCCCACGCGCCCAGGTTGTTTTCGCTGCCATCCCATCGCCGGACGGCAGCATCGCCAAAGCGGCCTGGAGAAGAGTTTCCGGCTCGCTCATGCGCCCCGCGCCGGCTTCGCCCGCTTCCGCCATTTCCCCGCTCTCTGGTCCGACGAACGCGACGCCGTCGGCGCGCAATTGAGCGGCGTTGCGCTGGGTTGCCGGGTGCGCCCACATCCGCGGGTTCATCGCCGGCGCAGCAAGGACGGGTGTGTCCGTAGCCATCAGAACGGTGCTTGCAAGGTCATCGGCATGTCCGCCGGCCATCTTGGCCATCAAGTCCGCCGTCGCCGGGGCAACAACGATCAGGTCGGCTTCGCGTGAAAGTCGGATATGGCCGATGTCGTGCTCGTCGTCCCGATCAAACAGGTCCAGGAAGACGCGGTCGCCGGTGATTGCGCCGACCGAGAGCGGGGTTATGAAACTGGTCGCGGCCTTTGTCATGATGGCGCGCACGGCAATGCCGCGTTCGCGCGCACGGCGGATGAACACAAGCGCTTTGTATGCGGCGATCCCACCGCCAATGATCAAAAGGATCCGAGGTTGGGCCATGCAGGTCTCGCGCGATGCGCGCTCCAGGTTTGCAGCATCAGACCTCGACGAGATCCAGCGACGCTTGTGAAAGCGGCTCTGCCCCAGCCTCCGTCACAAGGCTTGTGCGGCCAAGCGTGGCAGCAAGTCCCGTATCGTCGTCAAAGATGATCATATGCAGGAAGAAAACCATGCCAGGCGCAAGTTGGACGGGATTGGCTTCATAGATCATCGGCCAATCCATCCAGTTCGGCGCAAACGTCGTCCCAAGCGAATAGCCGCAAGCATTAAGTCGGTACGCAGAGAGCCCGGCCGCATCAAGCGTCCTGGCATGTTGCGCAAACATATCGCCCACAGTATGCCCCGGCCGCATGGCATCCTCGCACGCAAGTAACGCCTCGCGTGCGCGTGCCCAGAGTTCAACTTGTCTTTCTGGCGCGTTTCCAACCGCGATTGTGCGCATCAAGGCGGCGTGGTAGTGCCGATAAGTCCCTGCGAATTCAAGCGTGAGCTGATCTTGCGCGGCCAAGTGACGACGGCCCGTGAAGTAACGACACATCAGCGCGCCCGAAAGCAGGCCGCTGCCAGACCCAATAATGAATTCGTTGGCCGGGTCGTCCCCGCCGCCGCGAAATATTGCGCCATGCATCGCAGCAAGAATATCACCTTCGAAGATGCCGGGTCCTGCGGTTGCGCATGCCGCGTCCCACGCCGCATCACCGAGCCTTGCCGCAGCCCGCACGTACTGGATCTCAGCAGGGCTTTTGACCAGCCGCAGGCGATTGACAATGTCTGAGGCGTCTTCGAGCTGTGCATAGCCCGACAGCGCGCCCTGCAATTGTAGCCATCGCGCCGCCGTCAGGCCGTAGGCCTCCTGTTCAACGCCAAGCAAAGCGCCAAACAGCCCAAGATCAGACAGCACATCACGCAGATCCAGCGTTGGCTGCGCATCAGGGCGATCGATCCAAACGCGAATATCATCAATCACGCTTGTAAATTGCGCCTGCCGTTTGTCTGGCGCGCGCGTCAAGAGCACCATGCGGCCGTCCGTCGTCAGGACAAGGCATTGAAAGTAAACATACCCGAACGTGTCGAACCCGGTCAGGTAATACAGGCTCTCTTGGCGGAACAGGAGAATGCCGTCGAGACCGCGCGTGCGCAGTTCGCGACACAGGGCCGCCCGCCGACCGGCGAGTTCGTCCTCAGAAAAGTGCAGATGGCGAGGCGTCATGGCGGCTTCCTTTGTGCGCAAGCGAACGCTGCCACACCCGGACGCGGTTTGCAGCACCGCCGTAACCGGGCACTCACCGCATGAAAAGCGCAATGGCAATCGCGGCCAGCGACAGCGCCGTCAGCCATTGTGCCGTCAGCCGCCAACCCGCGCCCTGTGCCTGTTTTTCAGCGATGCGCTCGATGCTCGCGTCGTCGATGCGCAAACCGGTGTCCGCCATGTTGGCGAAGGCGACGGTCGCCTTCTCTGCCTGCTCCAACACCCGCGGCGCATCGGCGATAACCCGGCCGAGTGTGCCCGCACCCCGTCCCGCATCACGAAGCCGGCCCGCCACTCCGTAGTTCTCAGCGACCCATTCTTTGGCCACCGGTTCGGCCGCAACCCACATATTGAGTTCCGGATCGAGTTCGCGCGCGACGCCTTCGACGATCACCATGCTCTTTTGCAGCAGGATCAGCTCAGGCCGCGTCTCCATATCGAACACGTCAGTATAAGCGAATAACTGCGCCAGCAGATCAGCCATTGAGATTTCATCGGCGCGGCGACCATGGATCGGCTCGCCAATCGCGCGCATGGCCTGGGCAAACACATCGACGGAGTGATGCTTGGGCACATAGCCGGCCTCGAAGTGGACTTCCGCGGTCCGGCGATAATCCCGGGTGATCAAGCCGTTGAGGATCTCAGCGAGGAACCGGCGGCCCTCGAAGTCGAGCCGGCCCATGATGCCGAAGTCGACAGCGACAATCGTGCCGTCAGCTTCCACGAACAGGTTGCCCTGGTGCATGTCTGCGTGGAAAAAACCATCGCGCATGGCATGGCGCAGGAACGAACGCATGACGGTGAGGCCGAGCTGCTTGGTGTCATGACCAGCCGCAATCAGCGCCTCGCGGTCCGACAGCTTGATGCCGTCGATCCATTCCAGGGTCATCACCCGCTTCGACGTGCGTTTCCAGTCGATATGCGGGACGCGGAAGCGGCCGTCGGGCTTATCGAAGTCACCCGCAATATTATCTGCCATTTCCGAAATCGCAGCCGCCTCCAGCCGCAAGTCCATCTCAAGTTCAGTGGTCTGCTGCAGGTTCTCAATCACGGCGACCGGCCGCAATCGGCGCGCTGGCGGGTAGAACCGCTCAATCGTCCGCGCGGCCAGGAAATAGCTGTCCAAATCGGCTTGGAACTGGCGTTCTACCGCCGGGCGCAGGATTTTGACGGCCACGTCCCGCATGGCCCCGTCGTCGTCGCCCACTTGCGCCTTGTGGACCTGCGCGATCGAAGCCGCCGCAATCGGCGGGCCGAGCTGGTGATACACCGCATCCGCCCTGGCCCCGAGACTTTGCTCGATCGTGCGTTTAGCGATGCGCATGGAAAATGGCGGAAGTCGGTCACGCAAATGCGCGAGATCGTCAGCGAGTTTTGGCCCAATCAGATCAGCCCGCGTTGCCAGGAACTGGCCAAGTTTGATGTAGCTCGGTCCAAGCGCCGTCAGCGCATGCGAAACCCTGCGGTTCGCCGGGATTCGCGCCCGGAACGGCCAAGTGATCAAGCGCACGGGCCACGTCGCGATCTGCGCGATCCGCAAGACCAATGGCACCGGCAAGCCCTTCGGCACAAACCGCACACCATACTGCGCCATGACGAAACCGGCACGGGCAAGTCTGAAAGCGCTGGCGAGGGTGGAGGGCATGGGGCTCTGCTGTCGGCTCAACTTCGCCGGCAAGCGGCGCGGTGGCAGTGTCCGCATAACGCCTGCGGCAGCCGCCACTTATGGGCCGACCCCGCGCCGGCGTCGAGCCGTCTGCGATCGATTTCACCTCAGGCGCGGGGCGGCTGAGTGCCGCGCCGCATGAACAGTGCCGTGAACCCGTTACGCTGGGCGCGGTCGAAAGATAACGAACGCGCGCAGGAGATAGACCGCGACAAAGCTGGCGCCGATCCCGGCCAGTTTGCCAAGGAATGGCGATAACCCCATGACGTTGGCCACCATAAAAATCACCAACGCGGTGATCGAGACGCCAACCAGCCCGGAAGCGATATATTCCGACAACAGCCGCCTTGTGCTTTTGCCGGTGGCATGCGGTTGAAAGACGAAACGCACGGCGACCGCGTAATGCAAAACCATGGCCAGCAGATAGCTTGCCCCGCCGGCAACGGGGCTTGGCATGACCGTGGTCAGCATCAGCATCGTGAATATGGCGAGATCCACCAAGGCAGCGCCGGCACTTATGCCGACGTACTTGGCGAATTCGAATGCACGCTGCTTACCGCCCAAGCGCACGATAAGACGTGAAATCGGGCCATCCGGTTGACCGCCCGATCGCAGCACTTGACTTGGCGAGGCCATTGTCAGCTTGCCTGTTTAACGCGTTCCGGCACCATTCGCACCGAATTCAAAGCTTGCTCGGCACCGGAACGGCCGGCCTCATGATATTCGGCGTCTTCGTTGACGTTCCAGATGTCATAGACGTTTTCACCTGCGAGGATGTTTTTGACCGTCAGCATGGACGTCATCATCGCGTGGTCTTGGTTGTTATATTTGTGCATGCCGTTCCGGCCAACCAGATGCAGTGACGGGAACCGTTGTTGCAATTCCTCGCGGATCCCAGCCACGTTTTCCTTATAGCCTTCGTCGTACACTGGGTAGGCTTTTTTCTGGCGCACGACACAGCCGTCTGGAATGTCGTCTGGCTGCGCAAGACCGATCTGCGCCAATTCTTTTTTGGCAAGCGCGATCAGGTCTTCATCGCTGGATGTCCACAGCCCATCGCCTTCAAAACAGAAATACTCCAGGCCAAGGCACGTGTGATCGTCATTCGGAATCAATTCCGGCGACCATGAGCGGAAGTTTTGGATGCGGCCCACCTTCACCGATGGATCATGGATGTAAATCCAGTTATCCGGGAATAAGTCAGGTTTTTCGACCACAAGCGCGACGGTCAGGAAATCCCGGTAGCGCAATTTTCCAGCCGAGGTGCGGCAGTCCTCTGAAACATCGAGTGACGCAACAAGTTCCGTGATCGGGGCCGACGAAATCACATGCTTCGCCTGGAAAGCCCGTTCCGAGCCGTCGGCCGTCTTGGCCTTGATCATCCAAATCCCGGCGACGTCATCATAGCAGAGTTCGGACAGGCGATGGCCCATGTGCACCGCTCCACCCTGCGCGACCGTCTTGTCGCGGGCCGCCTCCCACATCATACCCGGACCCTTGCGGGGATACTGGAAGCTCTGGATCAGCGTCTTGATGACCTTGCCGTCCGGTCCAATCGCCGACTTTTGCGGCCGAATGGACTGGCGCAGTGCGTTCGACATGGCTGAATAGAGGTCAAGGCCCTTGATGCGTTGGGCCGCCCAATCAGCCGAAATCTCGTCGCACGACATGCCCCACACTTTTTCCGTGTAGGTCTTGAAGAAGATGGAAAAAAGCCGTTCGCCGAATTGGTTTGCGACCCACTCGTGGAACGTCACCGGCTTTTCGTTGGGGAAGGCGCGCGCATAGCCGTACGACAGCACGCAAAGCGCGCTTTCGACCGGGCCGAGATTGGAGAATGCCTCGAAGGCTTTCAGTGGATAAGAGAAGTACTTGCCATTGTAGTAGATGCGCGAAAGGCGCGGACGCTCGATGAAGTCTTGTGGCAGGATCTCATTCCAAAGATCGACGACTTCCTGGCTTTTTGAGAAAAAGCGGTGGCCACCGATATCAAATAGATAACCCTTGTAGGATGCGGTCCGACTGATGCCGCCAACATATTCGGGATCGGCTTCGATGACGGTAACCGAGCGCCCTTCCTTGGTCAGAAGGTAAGAGGCTGTCAGCCCCGCGGGTCCCGCACCGATAATAAAGACGTCAGACACACTCATACACGACTCCCACGCGCAGGCACGGCCTTCGCCCGGTCGCAGACCAGGGTTCGGGCCGAGGCCACCAAACTGCACCTAGGCTTAACGGCGAAATCTTAGAAAATGATTGGTTCGCGATGCTTGGCTTTTGATACGATATGTCATGATTTGTTAATTGCGCTGAGCCGGTTAATCCCAATGAAATTGATTCATGGTGCACTGGCGTTTCTCATCCAGAGTTCCAGGAACAAAACAATGAGCTTGGCATCGGGCACCCCAGCGGCGCAGTTGTTGTCGCGGGCGCGTGGCTTGAGACCTTCTGCCGGTTGGATTGCCGCCCTAGAGGCAGTGAAGCTTCCAGCTTTTGGAATGGCTATCGTCGCGATCATTGCCACAGCCATTGACCCTGCCAAGGTCTGGACAACGCTGGGCGACACCGATGATGCCACCCGCCTGTTACAGGTGCGCGCGCTTCTGGACGGCCAGGGATGGTTCGACACCCGTATCACCCAATTCGGCGCTGGCGAACCGTACCTATCGCACTGGTCGCGCCTGCTCGATGCGCCATTGGCGGTGCTGCTGGGTCTGTTCGACTTGGTGATGCCAGCACGCTGGGCTGATACGGCGCTGCGCTGGCTCTGGCCGCTTGTCCCGCTGCTGGCGCTGCTCTGGCTCACCGTTCACGTCGTGCGCCGCAGCTTCGGTGAGACCGCGGCCACTTATAGCGTGGTTTTGATCGCAACGAGCCAGCTTGCCACGTTCCAGTTTTTTCCCGGCCGGATTGACCACCATAACGTGCAGATGCTGTGCACGTTTGGTGCGATCCTTCTGCTGTATGGTGCACTTGACGGCCGCCGGTCCGAGGCGCGTCTTGCCGGGGTCATGTTCGGCCTGAGCGTCGCGATCGGTTATGAGGCGATGCCGCTGTCTATCGCGCTACTGATCCTTGTCGTGGCGATTGCGGCTATTGCGCCGGCGGTCATGGAAGTCGCGCACGATGCTATCGTGGCCTTTGCTGTGACCCTCGCGGCGGCCTTTGTGCTGACCGTTGCGCCCTGGGCATACGCTAACATCGCCTGTGACGCATTAAGCCTCAACCTGGTCGCCTTCGCAGGCATTGGCGCCGCAGCGGTTGCAGCCTTGCGCACATGGGGCGCGGATTGGCCCCTAGCCCATCGCTTCGGCTTTCTCGGCCTTGGCGGCCTTGCCGCGTTTGCCGTTTTCGGCGCCATGGAGTCTGCATGTCTTGCCGGCCCACAGGGCCAATTCGACGCTGCCATTCTGCCCATTTGGCACGATCATATCCGCGAAACGCGCAGCCTGTTTGAGCTGACGGCAACCCATCTTCCAGTCGTGTCGACCTATCTCGTCACGGTGATCACTGCACTGTTGTTGCTGGGTCTCAGGCTCCGTGCCGCCCCAAGCGCGGCCAATCTGTTCGCCTTCGCAGCCATGCTGGCAACGGCTGCCTACGGCTGCGTCTACGCGAAGCTGCTGCCATATCCGATGTGGCCGGCGCTTGCGGTGATTGCCTGTGGCATCGCAATGCTCGGCGCAGTTCAGAACCTGGAGGCCCGCACCGTGCGGATCGCGGCTCTCACGGTCGCCGCCCACCCAATTCAGCTCGCCCTGGCATCGCTTGCCCTCGCGGGGCTCGTCTCCTTGGGCGCCGTCGCCGAACCAGCCGTCGACGAAGCCGGGGTCGAGGTCTGCCTGGAGCGTGATGATATGGCGGCGTTGAACGCACTGCCACCTGGGCTCGTCCTTGGTCAAATCGACCTTGGGCCGCATATCGCAGCTCATACCCGCCATCGTGTTGTTGTGGCGCCATATCACCGCATGGCTGACGGTCTGAAAGCCTGGCACCGCTATGCGCGCATTCATATGGGCGATGCTAGCGTGGCGCTGCGGGCTGACGGGATCGACTACGTGGTCCTGTGTCTTGGCCCGCCTGCGCCTGCAGCTTCAGGACGCAGCGCCAGCGCGGCAGCAAAGCGCGAGCGCGCACTTCCAACCTCCATGGCTGATCGGCTCATGGCCGGTGGTGAGGTTCCAGGCCTTGTGCCGATTGCCGTCGATGGTTTGAGCAACGTGCTTAAGGTCTGGCGGGTCGCACCGTGATGCGCTATGGTCCCGGCTCTGTGTCGAAGGGTACAGCCGCCGCGGGTCGACGGGGCCATCTTGGTCGCGGCCGATCCGGTCCTGGCATGACTGCCGGAACTTCGAATTACAGATTGCGCCCGTAGCTCAGCTGGATAGAGCGTTGGATTCCGAGTCCAAAGGTCAGAGGTTCGAATCCTCTCGGGCGCGCCAATCTTCCTCGGTCCGTGCCGGCTCG
>CAZOGY010000034.1:0-5706 GCA_964579305.1 uncultured Hyphomicrobiaceae bacterium | reverse complement strand
TCCGTCGTCCGGTGACGGTTTGCGGCGGTTCGATCGGGAGCAAGCGCTCCGCCTCCCCCACGGCACGTTCATGAGAGCAGTCCTAATGCGGATTGGGCGGCGCCTCGGTGCGGGCGACGTGCCGGATGCGGCGACGCTTGCGGGGCCGACGCGGTGCCGCCGCTTGCCCCGAAACACCCAAACCAGCACGCCGGCAGGCTTCTAAACCTGCACAATCACAACAAAAACCGGCCGACTCGCTGCGTTTGGCGAGGGCAAGAGCAACCACCGCCTCAAGCGGTCCGGCTTGGGCAGCGGCCTGCTTAGCGATTGCGCCACGCAGCATGCGCGCACAAAGCTGCTGGGCTGTCGATCGGTCCGCTTGCGCCATCCGCATCCTCCTTGCGCCATCTTGACCGCTTGTCGCTATCGCCATGCGGCGGCCCCTGCGTGCGCTTTCCAGCGAGAGTGAAAAGCGCAACCCTGAGACAAATTGACCTCAGTCAAAATTGATACAGGTCTTTCGTCGGGTCGTAAAAGCGCTCAGTCTTCGGAAGCTTATGAATGCTTTGGGTTTTCATTGGCGCGAGCGCGAAAAAAAAGTAATGCGCGCTTCAAAGAAAAATTGGTCGCAATCAAGTGTCGTCACGTTCTAAACGACGTTCTCACCCGTGACCGACCCGCTCTTTGCGGCCCACGCGTCGCAATTGCACCGGTAAAGGCCCGCCGTGCTCTGGCGGGAGAAGTGAATTGAAAATACTCGGCTTGGTCACGAAAACGCATGACACGGGCGCTGCGATTTGGGCGGACGGCAGCATTGCCGCCGTGATGGAAGAAGAGCGCTTCAACCGCGACAAGCACACGCAGCTCTATCCGTCACACGCCGTCGACGCCGCGTTGGAAGCGGCGGGCCTGGCGCTGGATGATATCGACGTGGTCACGACGCCTTGGGATGTCAGTGCCCTGCGTCGCGCGTTTGCAAGTGTCGTGTTTGCCAACGTCCCTGCAAGTCTCAATCTGTTGCGGCCACGCGCCCATGCCGCCCAAAACAGTGGTATCGTGCTGTTAAACCAGCGTTTGCGCCAGGGATTGCGTCGCAGGCTTTCCCAAAAGTCTGATCGCCCGCTTCCAATCGTCAATGTCGCACACCACGACGCCCACGCTGCAATTTTTTTCGTCTCCCCGTTCGATGAGGCGGCCGTCTTGGTGATGGACGGTTACGGCGACGCCAGCGCAACCAGCGCCTATACGGGTCGCGGCAACCGGCTCCAACAGAAATGGCGGCTTGGATTTTTCGACAGTTTGGGTGCGCTTTATTCCGCGGTCACCACCCATTTGGGCTTTAAACTGTTTGAAGAAGGAACCGTGATGGCCCTGGCGGCCTGCGGCGACGATCGGTTCGTAAAAGCTTTCCGCGACGTGATCGTACTGCGCCCGCAAGGCCAATTCTCGCTCAACCGCGATTTTGTCAGCTTCCAGACCCACGGCCTCGTCAAGCCCCTGACGCAGCGTTTTGTCGAAACGTTTGGGCCGCAGCGCGATCCCGCAGCACCCTTGACCCGCGAACATATGGCACTGGCCGCGGCACTTCAGACGGTCACGGAAGAGGCGATTATCCACGTGGTCCGCCGGCTGGAAAAGCAAACGCCCTCGCGCAATCTCTGCATCACCGGCGGCGTGGCGCTCAATTGCGTCGCCAACGCCCGCATCCTGCGCGACACCGCTTTCGAGCGCGTCTGGGTGCCGCCGTGTGCCTCTGATACCGGCGCGCCGTTGGGCAGCGCGCTTTGGCATGCGCATCAAACGCTGGGGCTGCCGCGTGGACCTGAGATGACGCATGCGTTTTTCGGCGCCGCCTATAGCGACGATGCGATCGAGGCAGCGCTGCGTGCGGCTGGCTTGACGTGGCAGCGCTTTGAGGACGATGAGCTTTTTTCTTTGGTCGCCAACGATCTCTCGCGCAAGCGGATCGTCGGATGGTTCCAGGGTCGCTATGAGATCGGCCCGCGCGCGCTTGGCAACCGTTCCATTCTGGCCGATCCGCGCGACCTTGCGATCAAGGAACTGCTCAACACCAAAATTAAGCACCGCGAACCATTTCGGCCCTTCGCTCCGGCCGTGCTTGCCGAGCGGGCTGCCGACTATTTTGAGGTTGCCCAGCCCGACCCCTTCATGACGCTTGCGCCGCGGGTCCACGACCACCGGGTTGGCGAGATCCCGGCCGCCGTTCACGTCGACGGAACCGCGCGGATCCAAACCGTCGACGCGCAAGCCAATCCGCGATTTCACGGTCTCATCTCCGCGTTCGATCAGATCACCGGCACGCCCGTCGTGTTGAACACCAGCTTTAACCGACGCGAACCAGTTGTCGCGACGCCCGCACACGCGGTGAATTGCTATCTGCGCACGCAGATGGATGTGCTTGTTTTGGGCAACCACTACGTGACCGATCGCAGTGCGGCGGCAACCCAACGGGCCCAGGCGGCGTTCGATGACGAGGCAGCTGCATTGAAAAAGCGGTTGGTCCGTTGGCGCCAGTTCCTCGAAATGTAACCGCACTCCATACCTAGGACATCGGGCCCGAGCCGCGACCTGGGCAGCCTTTGACCGCGAGCCACGACATGGCCGACGCGCACGGTGCAAACCTGCTTCTGTCGTAGCGCTCGAACGACTAGACTGGCGCCATGACCATGCAAGACACACCCAACACCGAGGCTGCGTCGCAGACCGAGGACCATGAAACGAATGCCGCCCCGCGTGCGCCGCGATGTTCGGTTCCCGACGGTGAGCCTGTGCCCGTGATCAAGGGCAGCCATGTCTATTTGGTCGATGGGTCGGGCTATATCTTTCGCGCGTTTCATGCCTTGCCGCCCCTGACGCGCCCATCAGACGGGCTGCCAGTGGGTGCCGTGCACGGCTTTTGCCAAATGCTCTGGAAGCTTCTGGGCGATAGCAAGCTTGCCGACCGGCCCACGCACTTCGCGGTGGTGTTCGACTATTCCAAAGAAAGCTTCCGCAACGAGATTTTCGACGGATACAAGGCCAATCGTCCGCCGCCGCCGGAAGAACTCGTGCCGCAATTCCCGCTGATCCGCGAGGCGGTCAAAGCCTTCAATGTCGCCTGCATCGAACAGGAAGGTTTTGAGGCCGATGACCTGATCGCGACGTACGCACGCCAGGCAGACGCCGCCGGCGCCGAAGTGACCATCGTCTCGTCCGACAAGGACCTGATGCAGTTGATCAATCCTGGCATCTCAATGTTCGATGGGATGAAAAACGCGTTCCTCGGTGCCGAGGCCGTTGAAAAAAAATTCGGCGTCACGCCCGACAAAGTCATCGACGTTCAGGCATTGGCCGGTGACAGCGTAGACAACGTGCCGGGTGTCCCAGGCATCGGGATTAAGACGGCAGCGGAGTTGATCAACACCTACGGCGATCTCGATACGCTTTTGGAGCGCGCCTCTGAGATCAAACAGCCAAAACGCCGCGAACGCCTGATTGAATTTGCCGATCAGGCGCGTTTGTCGCGCGAATTGGTGACATTGAAATGTGACGTCGCCGTCGACGTGGCTCTTGACAAAACCGGCGTACAGGAGACCGACGCCAAGGCGTTGCTTGGTTTTCTGCGCGCAATGGAATTCAACACGCTCACCAAGCGCATTTCCGAAGCCTTGGACGTAGAGCCTCCCGAACCGCTTGAAGTCTCAGTTGGTGCAAGTCTCAAATCCAGCGCCGGTCAGGACGACGCCAATCCCGCTGAAAAGGCGGCGGGTGTTGGCACGCCCCGGGCTGGCGCTGAGGCTGCCAAAGCCGCCGCAACGGCAACTCCCGTCGACCGCGCCGCATATGAGACGGTGACCACGCTGGAACGTCTGCATGAGTGGATCGCCGAAGCGCGCGAATGCCGCCGTTTCGCGTTTGATACTGAAACCAACAGCCTCGATGCCATGCAGGCCGATCTCGTCGGTCTGTCAATCGCCACCGGACCGGGCAAAGCCTGCTACGTTCCGCTGGCCCACAAAGCCGGTGAAGGCGGGCTTGATCTGGGCGGCGATGATGCAACCTCGCAGATTGGATTGCGCGAGGCTCTGGAGGCCATGAAGCCGATTTTAGAAGATCCCGCGGTTCTGAAAATCGGCCAAAACCTGAAATACGACATTCTGGTTTTGCGGCGTTATGGCATTCGTCTAACGCCTTTTGATGATACGCTGCTGTTGTCATATGCCGTCGAGGGTGGTCGGCGCTCCCACGGTATGGATGATCTTGCCCTGGCCCACCTTGGCCATACCTGCATTCCCTACAAATCAGTGATCGCACACGCGCCGGGAAAAAAGATCGCGGACAAGTCTTTTGCTCAGGTGCCGGTCGATAAGGCGACAGAGTACGCCGCCGAAGATGCAGACGTGACGTTCCGCCTTTGGATGATCTTGAAATCGCAATTGATCGCGGATCGCCTGGCAACGGTATACGAGGGCCTGGAGCGCCCCCTGGTTGACGTAATCGTTGATATGGAAGAAGCAGGCATTAAGGTCGACCGCGCCATTCTCAGCCGCCTTTCAACAACGTTTGCTCAACGGGCCGCACAGCTTGAGGACGAAATCTACGATCTCGCCGGCGAAAAATTCAACCTTGGGTCGCCAAAGCAATTGGGCGCCCTGCTTTTCGACAAGCTCCAGCTTCCCGGCGGCAAGAAAACCAAAAGCGGGCAATGGGAGACGCGGGCCAACCTTCTGGATGATTTGGCCAACAACCCAGATCTGCCTGACGACGCCCGTAAGCTTATCAACACGATGTTGGAATGGCGCCAATTAACAAAACTGCGCTCAACTTACACCGATAGTCTGCCCGGTCATATTCATCCAAATACTGGCCGCATCCACACAAGCTATGCCCTTGCGGCGACGACCACCGGACGGCTTGCATCCACCGACCCCAACCTTCAAAACATTCCCGTCCGCACCAAAGAGGGTCGCGAAATCAGAACGGCTTTCATTTCCGAGCCTGGCAATAAACTTATCTCGGCCGACTACAGCCAGATTGAGTTGCGCGTGCTGGCACATATTGCCGATATCCCCCAGCTCAAGAGTGCCTTCGACGACGGGCTTGATATTCATGCAATGACAGCATCGGAAATGTTTGGCGTACCCATCGAAGGCATGCCCTCTGACGTGCGCCGCCGTGCGAAAGCCATCAATTTTGGCATCATCTATGGCATCTCCGCGTTCGGTCTTGCCAACCAGCTCGGCATTCCACGGGACGAAGCGGCCGATTATATCAAGACCTATTTTCAGCGCTTTCCAGGTATCCGCGATTACATGGATAAAACAAAGACGTTCGCGCGCAGCCACGGCTATGTGGAAACGGTCTTTGGCCGGCGTGTCCACTACCCCGAAATCAACACGAAGAACCCGTCGGCGCGCGGCTTTTATGAGCGCGCCGCCATCAACGCACCAATCCAGGGCACCGCCGCCGACATTATTCGGCGCGCAATGATCCGCATGCCGCAAGCGCTCGCCGATGCTGGCCTGAAACAAACCCGAATGCTGCTGCAGGTGCACGACGAATTGATTTTTGAGGCCCCTGAAGCGGACGTTGAAAAAACAATCGATGTGGTGCGCGAGGTCATGATCGCGTCGCCCGCCCCGGCCCGGACGTTGTCCGTACCGCTGCAAGTCGATGCCAAAGCCGCCGACAATTGGGAAGAGGCGCACTGAAGCGTGTCGCATG
>CAZOGY010000033.1:24450-28454 GCA_964579305.1 uncultured Hyphomicrobiaceae bacterium | reverse complement strand
CAAAGGCCAAGGCCGGCGCCGATGCCTGACGCGGTCTTGTCAAAGCTGGCGCGATGACCACGCCGCGATGACGCGCCCATGGGAGCAGCGCCAGAGCTATATCCGATCGCACGGCTCGCTTTAGGGTTCACATATCGGATGATGCTCTAGCCTTGATGGACGCGCGAACGCTTGCATTTCGCTGGCTGTGCAGGTATCTCTCCGCGCCTCAGAGACTGCCGCTTTAGCTCAGTTGGTAGAGCACATCATTCGTAATGATGGGGTCGCGTGTTCGAGTCACGCAAGCGGCACCATATTTTTCAAGTGCACGCGACGTGCGGTTGGCGCCTTGTGGGGGCGCAATGGTCGTCCGGGTCCGGGATTGGTTCAGGCGATTTGTGCGGTTTCACGCATAACAAGCCGGCTTCCAAGCGCTGCCTTGGCGGAGGCTTCTTCAGGCTGTTTTGTTTATCGATCAGATTTTAGCGCTTCGATGGCCTGCGGAAGCGCGCAGAGCGTGTCGATTGTGATGGCTGCCCCAAGTTCGTCTGCAGGCACGTTGGTATACCCGCCGCGCACAGCGATCGCATGCATGCCTGCCGCCCTGGCTGCGTTGATATCCGCCGCGCTGTCGCCAATCATCACCGCGCGGCTTGCCGATGACACGCCCAGCAAAGCGACGGCATGACGTAGCATTTCGGGATCGGGTTTACGGGTGGCGCAAGTATCGCCTCCGACGACGGCGTGAACAACGTTGTCCAATGCAAAGTGGCGCAGGATCCGATGCGTCAATGCTTCGGGCTTGTTGGTGACGATCGCCAGCTTCACCCCAGCGTCGCCATAGGCGCGCAGGATCTGCTCAGCGCCTTTGCGCAACGTCGTTTCGTGCGTCAGATGCGCGCCGTAAGCTTCCATCATGCGCGCGTGCATGACGTCCAGTGATGGTGTGTTCAAATTGACGTCGCGTGCGGCGAACGCGCGTTCGACCAGTTTTCGCACGCCGTTGCCGACCATCGACTGGACTTCGTTGAGCGAAAGTCCAAGCTTTCCCTCACTTGCCAGCACCAGATTGATGGCCGTGCGGATATCCGGTGCGGACCAAATCAAAGTACCATCCAGATCAAACAGGATCGCGGCTGGCCAACCGCAACGTTCGCTGGCAGCGATTGGGGCGGCGGTCATGCGTCGTCGCGCCATTTGATGGAGCAGCCAAGGGCAGGATGCTGGACGGCGGGGCCGGCGCCGGTTTCGGCGATTTGCACCATGGCCTCATAGAGTTCGCGTTTTGCGTCGAGAGGGCCAGGCGTGGCGCGCGAGGCGTCAAGTCGACCACGGTATTTCAGTTTGAGGTCCGCATCGAAACCAAACAAGTCGGGCGTGCAAACGGCGCCATACGCTTTGGCGGTCTGTTGCGTCTCATCATGCAGGTATGGAAAGTAGAAGCCATGCTGAGCAGCAAACGCCTTCATGTTTTCAAACGAGTCTTCGGGATAGGCAATTGCGTCATTCGCGTTGATCGCAACGAAAGTCACCGCAACCGGCGCCAAGTCCGCAGCGTCGCGCGCGAGGCGATCTGCGATCGCTTGCACGTACGGACAGTGATTGCAGATGAATGCGACGACGGTGCCTTTTTTGCCCGCGATGTCCGATAGGCGAATGCGGCGTCCGTCGATCGCGGGCAGCGCGAAGTCCGGTGCTTTGAAGCCGATTTGGACATCAGGGGCTTGAGCTGCCATCTGCCGTTTCCTTCAATTGACGCCTTTGCAGCCCGGTCACGATTCTCAATTCGGGCGTTGCACTGACGTCCATCATAGCATTGATCATTGCGCGACGGCAGACGGTGGTTTGGCAGGACCAGTCCCGGCCCGATCTTTGATGCCACACGGGGATGCGACTTTGGGATGCCACACGGAGACGCGAGACGGGCCGATGCGCGCTGGCAACGGTGCGTGACAATGTGATTTTGCTGCGGCGCCTGAATGGGCGACTCAGGTCAACACGATGGCGCCGCACGGCGACAATGCGCTGTGCCGTGGAGAATGATCACATGCTTTCATACGGATTTTCTTTCTGCCAAATATCTCACCGCCCAAGCGAGCCTCGCGCCAAAGTTTGCTCTGAAGGGCGAGGGCTCGGCCGGCGTGTTCGCAGATGGCTCAGTGTTGGTGTGTGTCCAATCCTTGCCTTAGTTCTTTCGGCGACGCTGGTTGCTGCGGCGCCAGCGGAGCGGCCAAGCCTTGCGCCTTTTCTTGGCTGGTGGTCCGGGGAGGGCCGGCTTGGTTTTCGCGACGGTCAGGTGGAAACGGTGCGCTGCCGTGCGACCTACCGCAATGATAAGACGCCCGACACGGTGCTTCAGGCGGTGCGGTGCGCAAGCCAAAGCGGCGACGTTGATGTGCGCAGCCAACTGCGCATCGAGGGCGACCGCCTGTCTGGAACCTGGGAAGAGCGCCGCTACGGCCACGCTGGCACCATCACCGGGCAAGCGATCCCGGATGGATTTCGCGTGGAGGTTGTTGGCGCTGGTGTCAGGGCCAACATGGCGGTTCTGATCCGGCAGGGGCGCCAGATCGTGGAAATCCAGTTCCACGACAGCACGCTTATCGGGCTGACTATGGTTTTTGATCGTGGTGGTGATCGCCGGTGACGCGTGTTCAGAGCAAGTGCGAGCGCACGGCACTGAAGCGGGGTTCGTGCCCTCATGCAGGCGGCCCGATCCCAAGGCGATTTCTGCGCGCGGCCGTTTGAAAGTGAACGGGGCCTCAGCGGGCGACTGTCATTTTACATTTGTTTGCATTCATCGAACTTAACCAATGCTTTCAAGACTTTGGCAATTGATGCCCGTCACACCCGCATTGATCGCAACCTCAGGGATCAGGGCCGGTGGCAAAACGCCCAAAATTGACAACGCAGATGCTCCCCATCGAGCACCTGTTCATCGTCGTTCGCAGGCGGGCCGCGCATTTGCGCGCCGAAGCGTTGGCGCATCCAAGCCGCGCGTTATGGCAGCTGACGATTGCCAATTGCTTGCTTATGTCGGCGGCAATTGCCATGCGGCAGCCGCTTGCCACCGCTGTCCTCGTCGGCATGTCCTTGGCGTCTGGGGCGGCGTGCCTGCTTGTGGGCGCAAGTCGCAGCCGACCCATCGGTCCGCTGACGTGCCCTGATGCGCTTTCGCAGACGATCGAGCGGCTCGAAGACCGGCGCTGGGCGTTGAGCGACAACGACGTCAGATACCGCGATCTGTTGGACCGGCAAACCGAGGCCATCCTGAGACGCGCTGCCGATGGCCGGATCGTGTTCGTCAACGCCGCGTTCTGCCAGATGTTCGGCGTGGCGCGGGCGGATGTCATCGACACACGGTTCTCGCCGGATGTTCTTGAGACGGTCTCGCCGGAACCTGCGCGATCCGACGAAATGGTCCAGCGCGTCGCGACGGTTGAAGGGCCGCGCTGGTTCGTCTGGTCGGTCCAATCCGTGCCGCAGTTGCCCGGCGGTCAGCCCGAGTGGCAGTACGTCGGGCGCGACGTGACGCAAGAGCGAGCCCGCGCGGTGGAAATCGGGTCAGCTCGTGCCGCGGCAGAGGCGGCCAGTCGCGCCAAGTCGCGCTTTCTGGCGGCCATGAGCCATGAGATCCGAACGCCATTGGGTGGTATTATTGGCGCGGCGGGGTTGCTTGCTGATACGCGGCTGGGCGCGGCACAGCGTACCTACGTGTCAGCGATTTCAAAGTCGGCCCAGACGCTGAAAACCCTGATTGACGATATTCTCGATTTTTCGCGGATCGAAGCCGGCCGGGTTGACCTAAGCGAGGCGGCGTTTGTTGTGCGCGATGTGGTCGACGATGCGCTGCAGGCGGTGGCCCCTCAGGCGACCGAAAAAGGGCTGGTGCTTGCCTGGTCAGCTGACCCGGATGTGCCAACACACCTGCACGGGGACCGGGTCCGTGTGCGGCAGATCGTGATCAATCTGCTCGATAACGCGGTGAAATTTACGGAGACCGGCGGTGTTGCGCTCACTGTCAG
>CAZOGY010000033.1:18035-24350 GCA_964579305.1 uncultured Hyphomicrobiaceae bacterium | reverse complement strand
GGATGCCGGATCGCTGGACGCCCCTAAAAAGCGCGGCCGCGCGCCGGTCATCCTGTCGATTGCGGTTCGCGATACCGGACCTGGCATCCCGGCCGCCGAGCGCGATCGCCTGTTCGGCGAATTCGAACGCGCGGCCGGCGGCGATGGTCGTGGTGACAGGGCTGGCGTAGGCCTGGGTCTTTCGATCGTCCGCGAACTGGCGCGCGCGATGGGCGGCGATGTGCGGGCGCAAAACCATGTCGATGGCGGCGCAGTGTTTTCAGTCACTTTGCGACTGGCCCGATGCGAGGCGAGCGAAAGCGCGCAAGACGCAGTTGGAGAGGGCGGTTGCAAAGATTTGCGCGTGCGGCGGCCATCGGTGGAGATTGCGGGGCTGCTTCCGCTGGAGAGCGATTGCTTGCGGCGCGTGCTGCGCGGAGCTGGATTTCCGGTTACGGCGGTGCATGAGCCGTCTCGGCGTGCGGGCGACGCCGCTGCGGGCGTTGGATGCCCAGCGCGCCGGTCGTTTACCGATGCCCACAGCTACGTCGCGGTCGGCGTCAATGCCACTGGCGACCATGTCTGGATCAGCCCTGCGGATCGGTTGTCGATGCCGCGCGAGATCGTGGCCGATGCCGAACACGTTTTGATCGAGCGGCCCATTCATCCAGATGTTCTCGTCGCAGCGGTGTGCGAGCTTTCACAGCGTCAGGGCTCGCTTGGCGCCACGGACATTACAGCCGAGTTGGGCGTGACGGCTGAGCCGGACGCGCCGTTGGATGCGCCCACACGCGATGTCGCCCATGATGGCGGCAAGCCACCTGGCATCGCGCCGGCGCAGATCGCATCTGGCGCAACGAAAGTGACGGCGCTGCAGGCTGCTCAAGGCCGGTTCCAGTTGCGCGTGTTGGTTGCCGAGGATAACGCCGTCAACACACTTGTTGTGCGTTCGCTCTTGGAGCGCGCGGGCTGTCGGGTCGTGTGTGTTGAAGACGGGCGTGCTGCGATTGCGGCTGCGACCGCATCGCTCGCGGAGGCTTCGGTGGATGCGCGATTCGATCTCGTCTTGATGGATCTGCGGATGCCGGACGTCGACGGCTGGCGGGCTCTGACCGAAATCAATCGATGTTTTGCCGGGTCCACGTCCGCGGCGCACCGGCCGATCATCGTTGCCTTGACCGCACATGCGTTTGCCGAAGACCGTGAGCGGTGTCTGGCGCATGGCTTTGATGGCTATCTCGCAAAGCCGTTTGATCCCGTTGCGCTTGATGCGGTTCTCAATCGGGCCGCTGCGCGCCGGGCTGCAGCAGCCTGAGATCGCCGGTCGCTGGCGACGGCCGGGCGTGCCGGCTGCCCGCGCCGAATTGGCCAAATGTGAGACAAGGATTGACACGCGCTGGCGGATGCTGCGGTGATCGCGGGCCGCTGGATAGCGCGGGGGGCTTAGCGCGGGGGTTCGCCTAGCGTGGCCGCTTCGCGCTTGGGCGATGAACGTAAGCGCGCCAGCGATCCGCCGTATCTTGACGGAGCGAGGTTTGCGGCATCAGGCCGGGGTGGGAGTTTGCGCGACGGCAGCGGGGGCGCGACCGGACAGCGCTGCGACACGGGCGCATCTGGCCGCCTGGGTTGCCAGGGGCCTGGCTCAGGCCGTGTTGGGGAGGACTGGATGACGATGGATCCGCGGGGGCTGCTATCGCGGCTTGGGCGCAAGAGCGGGCGTGGCATGGCGCACGCCCTCGGTCTGCGCCACCGTGCAGCACGCCCTCAGGTCCGACGGCGCCGCGCACAACCCGGCAAGGTGTACGGAAAGATCGGTCATCTTGAAGTGCGCATGGCCGCATCCAAACAGGATGTGCGACGGGCACAACGGCTCCGCTATGCCGTGTTTTATGAAGAAATGTCGGCAACACCGTCGCTGACCACCCAGCTCCGCCGCCGCGATGAGGATCGCTACGATCGGATCTGCGATCATCTGCTTGTCGTTGACACCGATGCCTCGCCTGAACGCGCCGGCCAATGGCGCCAGCGTATGCAACCCAAAGTGGTTGGGACCTACCGCGTGTTGCGCGATGATATGATCCCGTCGGCTCAGCAGTTCTACACGCAAAGCGAATACGACATCGCACCCATGGTGCAGCGGCATCGCCCAAAAAAGTTCATGGAACTTGGACGGTCGTGCGTGCTCCAGCCCTATCGCAACAAGCGCACCGTTGAACTTCTCTGGCACGGTCTTTGGACATACACGCGCGAACATAAAGTCGATGTCATGATGGGCTGCGCGAGTTTTGAGGGGGTTGATCCCGACGCGCACGCGATGGCGCTGAGCTTCCTCCACCATGAACGGCTTGCGCCGCCGGAATGGCGGGTGCGCGCGCACGACAATCTCCACGTTCCGATGGACCGGCTGCCGCGCGATCGCGTTGATCTCAAAGCCGCGCTTAAGGCCCTCCCACCGCTGATTAAAGGTTATCTCCGGCTTGGGGCCTACGTTGGCGATGGTGCTGTCATCGATCACCAGTTCGGCACGACGGATGTCTTGATCATCCTGCCGGTCGACGCCATCGATCCGCGCTATTTCGAGCACTTCGGCGCACCGGAGGAAGTGGGAAGCCGTGTCAGTGGCGGCAACGGGCGCCGCGGCGGGCGATAGCCTGCGCCGCCGCCGTTTGTGTGCGCCAGTGACTTGCTTACCCCCGCCACGCGCCGGCCTATGCCATTTTGATGTTTATCCCGACGTTGCTTAATTCTAAGCGCAGATCCGTCTGCGGGGTCACGTGCACGGCGTGCACCCCAAGCGCGCTTGCGGCTGCAACGTTGCGCTCGCTGTCGTCGAAAAAAACACATGCGTCCGCGGCAAGTCCATAGCGATCAAACAGGCGCTGGTAGATCACGGGATCAGGCTTGATCACGCCTTCAGCGCCGGAGACGACTGCGCCGCGAAACGATGACAGAAATGCAAAGCGTTGGCAGGCTTCAGCCCACTTCTCGCGCGAGAAGTTTGTGATCGCGTAGGTTGGGACACCGGCTGTCTGCAGATCTTGCAGCACGGCGACGTTGGGTTGGATTTCGCCGGGAACCATCTCGTGCCAGCGCGTGTCGAACGCAGCGATCTCGTCGGCGTACTGGGGGTGTTCGGCTTGGAGTGCGGCGACGGCTTCACCAAAAGAGCGGCCGCGGTCTTGCTCAAGGTTCCAGGCCGGCGTCGTGATATTGGCCAGGAACCAGGCGACACGGTCCTCATCGCCATCAAAAACTTTGCGATAAAGGTGCCGTGGGTCCCATTCGATCAGGACATTGCCAACGTCAAAAATCACGATACTGCGGTCGGTCATGGTTTGGTGCTGGCCCCTCGGTCACCCTGTTTGCATGCATGGCTGCCCTGGCATGGGGGCGGCCGGCCGACAAGGCCGCGATTTGAGGCCCATCAGCGCGACTGGGACGCGACACATCCACAGCCGTTGCGTTGACGAGGCCAGCCGGGGTTTGCCTTGGCTTTGGAGTTGGCTACCTGAAGCGGATGGCTCAACGATCGACAACACGCACCAGCCAGGCGCCGGGAAGCGGGGGCGCTGGTGACATGGACGGGCCGGCTGCGCAAAAGCCGCGCGGGCCAACGCCGGCGATTGCGCAGTATTTGGAAATCAAGACGGCCAATCCGGACTGTTTGTTGTGGTACCGGATGGGCGATTTCTACGAGCTTTTTTTCGAAGATGCCGTCGCAGCCGCGCACGCGCTGGGCATTGTGCTGACAAAGCGCGGCAAGCATCTGGGCGAAGATATCCCGATGTGTGGCGTCCCGGTCGTGCGTGCGGACGAATATTTGCAGCGCTTAATCCGGCAAGGCTTCAAGGTCGCCGTTTGCGAACAGCTTGAAGATCCGGCCGAGGCCAAAAAGCGCGGGCCCAAGGCCGTCGTGAAGCGCGATGTTGTGCGTCTCGTGACGCCAGGGACGTTGACGGAAGACACACTGCTTGATGCGCGGGCGCGCAATTACCTTGTCGCGGTTTTCCAAGGGGCCAAGGCAGCCGATCCGTCGCGGGCCGGCCGCTCCCGGCAAGGCGGCGATCTTGGCGGGCCAAGCGTCGCGTTTGCCGCGTTTGATCTGTCGACGGGCGAGCTTGAAATTGGCGAAGTTGCCTCGGCGGATCTGGGCGGTGAAATTGCCCGTCTCGCGCCGCGGGAAGTTTTGATTGCCGACGTTTTGGCTGAGGGCAACCCAGTTTCCGACATCGCCGCATGGGCGGGCGCAGCGGTCAGTCACGTTCCGGTCCAATCCTTCGACAGCCTTTCGGGCGAAATGCAGCTTAAGGACGGCTTGGGCGTTGGCGACCTTGCTGCATTTGGCGACTTTTCGCGCGGTGAACTCTGCGCAACCGGCGCGTTGTTGCGCTACGTGGCGTTGACGCAGGTCGGCAAGAAGCCGGTACTGCAGCCGCCGCGACGCGCCGGGGTCGATGCCACCATGGTGATTGATGCGGCCAGCCGGGCAAGCCTGGAACTCATCAAGACTGCGGCGGGCGGGCGCGCGGGATCGTTGCTTGCAGCGATGGATCGCACGGTCACCGGGCCGGGTGCACGTGAACTTGCCGCCCGCATCGCAAGCCCGCTTGTGGACCCCGCAGCGATCAATCGCCGGCTGGATGCCGTCGGCTTCCTGGTGGGGGATGACCGCCTGCGCGATGGGCTGCGTATGCGCATGAAGGGGGCGCCTGACGTTGCCCGCGCGATCGCACGGCTGTCGTTGCAGCGGGGCGGGCCGCGTGATCTGGCCGCCGTGCGTGATGGCATCACCGTGGCCCGCGATGTTGCTGATTTGCTGGATGACGCTGGGCGTGCCGCGGGCCTGCCGCAAGATCTCGCGCGTCTCAAGACCGCGTTGGAGGCCACTGCGCCAGACCTGGGCGCCGCGCTTGCCGATGCACTTGTCGACGAGCCGCCGGTCCATCGGCGCGATGGCGGGTTCATCCGGGCCGGTGCGCACGCGGATCTGGATGCTGCGCGGCAAATGCGCGACGACAGCCGCAAAGTCCTGGCAGACCTTGAGGCAACCTACGTCCAAGAAACCGGGATCAAGTCGCTCAAGATCCGCCATAACAATATCCTTGGCTATTTCTTGGAGGCGACCGCCGGGGCGGCTGGCCCGTTGATGGAAGCACCGCTGAATGCCCAGTTCCGACATCGCCAGACGATGGCGAATGCGGTGCGCTTCACGACAACGGCGCTGAGCGACATCGAGGGTCAAATCTCTTCGGCTGGCGAGCGGGCGCTTGCGCTGGAACAGGAGATGTTTTCTGAACTCGCCAACGCAATTGGTGCTCAGGAAGCGGGGCTGACCCGGCTTGCCACGGCGATGGCCGAGCTTGATTGCGTGGCGGCATTGGCGGACTTGGCGCGGGTGGAAGACTATGTACGGCCGACGGTCAGATCCGAAGGCGGATTGATTATCCGCGGTGGCCGGCATCCGGTGGTGGAGCAGGCGCTGCGAGCGGCGGGCGAGGGGCCGTTTATCCGAAACGACTGCGTGCTTGGCGATGATGGGTCGGAAGCGCGGCCGCCGGGCTTTGAACAAACATCGCCGGCGCGGGTGTGGCTCGTCACCGGGCCGAACATGGCGGGCAAATCGACCTTTCTGCGCCAGAATGCGTTGATCGTTCTGATGGCGCAAATGGGCTCGTTCGTCCCGGCTGAGGCGGTCTCGTTGAGCGTCGTTGATCGGCTGTTTTCACGGGTCGGCGCTTCTGACGATCTGGCGCGCGGCCGCTCCACGTTCATGGTCGAAATGGTGGAGACCGCCGCAATTCTCAATCAGGCTACGGCGCGGTCGCTGGTCATCCTTGATGAGATTGGTCGCGGCACTGCGACGTTCGACGGCCTGTCGATCGCTTGGGCGGCCGTGGAATATCTGCACGATGTGCTTGGCTGCCGGGCGCTTTTCGCGACGCATTATCATGAACTGACGGCGCTGAGCGAGCGCATGTCAGCGGTCGCGAACGTGACGATCGATGTGAAAGAATGGCACGATGAGATCGTGTTCTTGCACGCGGTGCGTCCGGGTGCTGCGGATCGATCCTATGGCATCCAGGTTGCAAAGCTTGCGGGGTTGCCATCGCCGGTCATTCATCGGGCAAGCGAGGTCCTGAAGGCGCTTGAGGATAACGATACCAGCGGCGATGGATTATCCTCAGGCCTCGACGATTTGCCGCTGTTTTCTGCGGTACGGCCGACGTCGGTGACGCCATCACAGCCGACGCGAGCGTCCGCGCTGAAACAGCGGTTGGATGACGTGCGACCGGATGATTTGTCGCCGAAAGCGGCTCTGGATCTCGTGTATGAACT
>CAZOGY010000033.1:0-17935 GCA_964579305.1 uncultured Hyphomicrobiaceae bacterium | reverse complement strand
GCGCCGTGACACAGGTGGTGTGACACAGGCGGCATTAGATATGCGGGTGCAGCCGAGGTCGGCTGGAGGGCGCGCTGATGCCCACAGATCGCGCGGGTAGAATGGCGGGCACGGCGGCAAGCGCCACCTGACAGGTTCGTCAGCTCATGGGCATGGCCGGAACGGAGAGATCATGGACGCGATTGCCGAGCTCGACGTTGCGGCGCTTGACCCACATGCTTTGCGGGTACGGCTGACGGGGCTGTTTCGGGCAGCGGGGTCGGCCGAACTTGCACGCAACGATGTGATTGCGCTGTTCAAGGCGATCCGGGCCGATGCGCTGGCGCACGCTGAGGCCCAGTTGATGGCCGACGGCAGCGGGCGGCGTTGCGCGTCGTATCTCTCGCGAATTCAAGACGAGATCATTGCCGCGCTGCATGACTATACCGCAGCCCACGTCTATTTCCGGCCTGTCGATAGCCCGTCTGAGCGCATGTCGGTTGTCGCAACCGGCGGTTATGGCCGAGGGCTCTTGGCACCGGGATCGGACGTCGATCTGTTGTTTCTCCTGCCCTACAAGCGGACGCCTTGGGCTGAGAGCATCGTCGAATACATGCTCTATCTCCTCTGGGACATCGGCTTCAAGGTCGGCCACGCGACCCGCACTGTGGAACAATGCGTGAAGCTTTCGCGCGAAGATACGACCATTCGCACGGCACTTCTCGATGCGCGTCTGGTGCACGGTGACGAAGCTCTTTTTGGAGAGTTTCAAACCCGTTATGGCCATGACCTCAACCGCGCGTCGGCCCGCGCGTTTATCGAAGCAAAACTGGCGGAGCGGGAGGATCGCCATCGCCGCAGCGGCGAGAGCCGTTATCGCGTTGAGCCCAACATCAAGGACGGCAAGGGCGGTTTGCGCGATCTTCATACCTTGCATTGGATGTCAAAGTATCTGGCCGACGGCGGGCAGGTCGGCACGGCGGTTGAGCATGCTGAATTGGCGCCCGAGGAACGCGCGACTCTGCGGCGGGCGGAAGATTTTTTGTGGACTGTGCGGTGCCATTTGCATTTCCTGACTGGCCGCGCGGAAGAACGACTGACGTTTGATGTGCAGCCGGAAATGGCTGAGCGTATGCGCTATCGCGCGCGCAAGGGTCTTCGCGCCGTTGAGCGCTTTATGAAACACTATTTTCTTGTGGCCAAAGACGTCGGCGATCTCACTGCCACGGTGTCGCTCGCGCTGGAATTGGCGCAATTGAAAGCGGCGCCGCGGTTGAACGAAATGCTCAATCCGCTGACCTGGGCGACGCGGCGCAGTGTCCGGCAATTTACAGATTTTCGGATTGAAAACGATCGCCTGACCTTGGCGCAGTCGGATGTTTTTAAACGGAACCCGCGGAACTTGATCCGTATTTTCGAAGTCGCCCAGCAAACCGGCACCTATCTGCATCCGCAGGCTCTGCGTGTGCTCCGCCGCTCATTGCGATTGATTGATGATGATTTGCGGACAGATCCAGCTGCGGCGGAAATCTTTTTCAGGCTTCTCACATCGGATGCTTCGCCAGAAGCTATTTTGCGGCAAATGCATGGCGCGGATGTCTTAAGCCGGTACATTCCAGAGTTCGCGGTTGTGACTGCGATGATGCAATTTAATATGTATCATCATTTTACGGTGGACGAGCACTTGCTCCGCACGGTGGGCGAATTGCGCAAGATCGAAGATGGCCGCTTTGAAGATAGCCTGCCGCTTTCGACCGAAGTCTTTCCAACGATCCGCAACCGTCGCGCGCTTTATCTTGCAGCCCTGATCCATGACATCGGGAAGGGGCGGCCGGAAGACCATTCGGTCATTGGCGCCGAGCTTGCCCACGATATCTGCACGCGCCTTGGGATGGACGCTGGTGAGCGCGATCTGGTCGTCTGGCTGGTGCGCGAGCATTTGACAATGAGTACGGTGGCGCAAAGCCGGGATTTGAGCGATCCGAAAACAATTACCGATTTCAGCGAGGTGGTTGCAACAAAGGAACGATTGAAACTGCTGTTATTGTTGACGGTTGCCGATATCCGCGCGGTGGGTCCTGGGACATGGAATGGTTGGAAGGGCCAGCTCTTGCGTCAACTCTATGGTGCGGCCGATGGCGTGATTTCCGACGATGTGCCGGATCTGACGGTCAAAGAGCAGATAACAGAGGCGACCGGCGCGCTGCGTGAGGCTTTGCAGGATTGGCCGCGCGAAGAGATTGACGGGTTTATTGATCGGCAGTATCCCGATTATTGGATGCGCATTGAGCCCAAAACGCAGATTGCGCACGCGCAATTGTTGCGCGACGTTGAATTGCGCGGCGATAAGCTTGGGACGGCGTTTGCAACGGACGCGTTCACCGCGATGACGGAATTGGTGATCGTCGCGCCAAACCATGCGCGATTGTTATCGCTGTTTGCGGGCTGCTGTTCGGCCGCTGGCGCAAACATTTTGGGTGCGCATATTGCGACGACGCGTGACGGCTTGGTGCTTGATAGTTTTCTTTTGGCGCGTGAGTTCGAAGATGAAGACGACGAAATTCGGCGAACCCGCCAGATCGGTCAGACGATCGAGCGGGTGTTGCGCGGCGAAATTCGGCTTGCGCATGTGCTTGCAAACAAGCGCCCGCTGGAGCGGCGGGTGGAAGCCTTTTCAGTGCCCGCCGAAGTCAAAGTCGACAACGATCTGTCGGACCAGTTCTCCGTCATTGAGGTGGCCGGCCGTGACCGTCCCGGTCTCTTGTATGAATTGACGGCGGCGCTCGCCGATCTCAACCTCGACATTACCTCTGCGCATGTCACGACGTTTGGAGAGCGCGCGGTTGACGTTTTCTACGTGGCTGATCTGACCGGCCGTAAGATTGATGATCCAACGCGGCAAGACGCGATCAAGGACAGGCTCATTCCGATCCTTGAGATCGAAGGCGACTAGATCATCACAGGTTCGCGTGTGTCCACCTGTCATGATCTCAGTTTTGGAGGGGCGCTGCATCTGTCGGCTCATCCGTCACCGCCTTATCCGGATGAGCTTTGAGCGCGTGGGGAGATGGATTGCTGCCGCTACAGACGGCGCAGTTGTGCTCTGCGCGGCCTTGTCAGACGCAGGCCGCCGCCCTATTGCCGATCGTCCTTTCGCCGGAGCGCACCAGCTTCAATTCCAACCGCGGTGTCTCGGTCGGCCGAACTGAATTGAAGGCGCTTTGATGAAACTCTATCGCGCATTCGCGACCGTTGGCGGGCTCACGATGGTCAGTCGGGTGCTTGGCTTCGTGCGCGATATCTTGATTGCGGCAGCGCTTGGCGCGGGCTGGGTGGCGGACGCCTTTTTTGTCGCGTTCCGGTTTCCAAATCTGTTCCGGCGGTTGTTCGGGGAGGGCGCCTTTAACGCTGCGTTCGTGCCGCTTTACGCCAAACAGTTGGAAGGGCAGGGCCTTTACGTCGCGAACCGGTTTGCGCGCGATGCCATGAGCGGCCTGACGATGATCCTGGTCGTGTTGTCGGTTGTGATGATGGCGACCATGCCGTGGCTGATGGCGGGTCTGGCGCCGGGCTTCGTGGATGATCCCGCCAAATACGCGCTTGCGGTCGACCTCACGCAAATCGCGTTTCCCTATTTGCTTTGCATGTCGCTGGTCGCGCTTTTGTCAGGTGTCCTCAATTCGCTTGAGCGGTTTTGGGCGGCGGCCGCGGCGCCAATCCTGCTCAATATTGTCCTGATTGGCGCAATCCTGATTGCGATCTGGCTTGGATACTCGGGGGAGGCCGGCGCAGGCTATGTCCTGGCGATTGGTGTATTCGTTGCAGGGTTGGCGCAGCTTGCCATGCTGTGGATCGCCGCGGCACGGGCCAGGGCGGCCATTGGGATCGGCCGGCCGCGGTGGACGCCTGAGATCAAACAGCTCGTTAAGCTTGGCATTCCGGGGCTGATTGCGGGTGGCATCACGCAAATCAACATCGCCGTCGGCACCATTATCGCGTCGTTTCAGGACAGCGCCGTGAGCTATCTCTATATCGCAGACCGGCTCTATCAGTTGCCGCTTGGGATTGTCGGCATTGCGATCGGTGTTGTGTTGCTGCCGGATATCGCGCGGAAATTGCGGGCCGGAGAACAGCTGGCCGTTCTGGAGAGCCAGAACCGATCGATGGAATTTGCCTTGCTGTTGACGTTGCCGGCATCGGTTGGGCTTGCGCTTGCCGGAGAGCCGATTATCGCGATCCTGTTTGAGCGCTTGGCCTGGACGGCAACGGACACGCAATTAACGGCGCACGCGTTGGTTGCCTTTGCGTGGGGCCTGCCAGCCTTTGTCCTGATCAAGGTCTTTCAGCCGGCGTTCTTCGCGCGTGAAGATACCGCGACGCCGATGCGGCTTGCGGGCGTCAACCTGGTCGTCAACGCCGCGCTGTCGATCGGGTTGTTTTTCTGGTTCCAGTCGCAAGGCTGGTTTGGGCATGTGGGCATCGCGATCGCGACGTCAGTGGCCGGCTGGATCAATGCGCTTGGATTGTGGGTCATCTTGATTCAGCGCGGGGACTTCCGGTTCGACCAACGGCTCGTGCAGTCGCTTGCACTGATCGTGTTTGCCAGCACAGTCATGGCCGGTTTGGTGGTGTTCAGCGTCCACGCGCTCAACGCAAATCTTGCACGCGAGGCGGCGTTTCTTGAGCGGATCGGCGCGCTTGGCAGCATGATCGTGATCGCAGGCGGGATCTATTTCCTGATCACGTATCTCACGGGCGTGCTCAAGATACCGCGCCGCGCGCGCAGGGCGTGAGACCCCGATTTTATACCACCGCTCGCCGGATGACGCGGCCAAGGCTTGTGTCAACGGCGCGGTGAGGGGATAAGCGCGCTTCGCATTCAACCGTTGAGGCCACCCATGACGACGTTTCAACCGCGCGTCTTTTCCGGCATGCAGCCGACTGGCGCTTTGCACCTGGGCAATTACCTCGGCGCGATGGTCCAGTGGCTGAAACTGCAAGACACCTACGAGTGCATCTACTGCGTCGTTGATCTGCACGCGATCACGGTATGGCAGGACCCGGCTGAATTGCGTGCGGCAACGCGCACGGTCACGGCGGCCTATCTGGCAAGCGGGCTCGATCCGCGCCGGTCGATCATTTTCAACCAGAGCCAGGTCTCCGAGCACGCCGAGCTTGCATGGGTGTTCAACTGCGTTGCGCGTCTTGGTTGGCTGAACCGCATGACGCAGTTCAAGGAGAAAGCCGGCAAGAACCGTGAAAACGCGTCTGTTGGGCTTTACGCGTATCCAAACCTGATGGCGGCGGACATACTCGCTTACAAGGCAACGCATGTTCCCGTGGGCGATGATCAGAAGCAGCACCTCGAATTGAGCCGCGATATCGCGCAGAAGTTCAACATCGACTTCGAAGATGCGATCAAGGCGGCGGGCTATGAGGACGGTGTGTTTTTCCCGCTTCCAGAGCCGGTCATCACGGGACCTGCGACGCGCGTCATGAGTTTGCGCGATGGCTCAAGAAAGATGTCGAAATCGGAGCCTTCCGATATGTCGCGCATCAATTTAACCGACGACGCCGACGCGATCGCCAACAAAGTCCGCAAGGCCAAGACCGATCCTGACCCGCTTCCCGAAAGCATGGAGGGGCTGGCGGATCGCCCAGAGGCCGCGAACCTGGTTGGGATTTACGCTGCGCTTGCCGGTATGACGCCTGAAGCGGTGGTCGCAGAGTTTGCCGGTCAGCAATTTGGCACATTCAAACCGGCACTTGCCGAAATCGCGGTCGCCAAGATCGGCCCGATCGGCGAAGAAATGCGACGTCTGCTGGAGGATCCGGCCGAGATCGACCGCATATTGTGCGAGGGAGCGGACCGGGCGCGTGCGATTGCCCGACCGGTTATGAACGAGGTCAAAGACGTGCTTGGCATGGTGCGCTCTTAATCGCAGGTGGTGCCGTGCGCGATCTCGTCAGCCTTCAGACGCGCACGCCAAATTTGGGCAGTTGCCCGGCAACGAAACTCAGGGCAGCATCGCGATATGACTGTGAAAAGACGCAAGGTCTTCGAGGAAGGCCACACACGCAAGTTTCTCGTGATTGTCGATGAGACGCCGGAAGTCGACGCTGCGCTGTATTTCGCGGCCAGCCGCTGTGCGCACACGTCGGGCTCGATCACACTGCTGTATGTGATCGAACCGCAGGAGTTCCAGCATTGGGCCTCGGTCCGGCAGGTGCAGTTGGAAGAGGAGACCACGAAGGCGCGTGCTCTTTTCCGGCTGTTTCGACGCAAGCTGTCGCATGCTGGCTTTGATGATGTGGTCGTTGAGGATGTCCTGCGAGAGGGTGCGCTGGTTGATGAGATCCGCAGCCTGATTGCGGAAGATGAGGATCTTGCGGTTCTCGTTCTTGGCGCTGCGACCGGCAACAAGGGGCCAGGCCCGCTGGTGTCATCATTGGCCGGCGGCGCGGCGGCTGGGCAGTTTCCGATCCCGATCACAATCGTTCCGGGCACGCTGACGCTTGAAGAGCTTCAGGCGCTTGCATAGTGCTCCAGCGCTGCTGTTCGCTGCGCCCGCACGTGACAATGCGGCTGCGCTGAGCTAGAACCATTCTAAACTGGATTGGGTCTGGCAGCGTTAGACCTTGGGCGGACCGTGCCGTGTCCGATGCCATGTCCGCTGCCATATCGGATGCCATGTCCCGAAGCTGACAGGACGGCCGAACGCTCAGGAGGGCGAAACCGGATGTTTATCCAGACCGAAGCAACACCAAACCCGGCGACGATGAAGTTCATTCCGGGCCGCGCCGTGCTTGAAGCCGGTACGGCCGATTTCCGCTCCGCCGAGGACGCTGCAGCCTCGCCGCTGGCCCTGCGGCTGTTCGAAATCGACAACGTGGATGGTGTGTTTTTTGGCGCCGACTTCATTGCCGTGAGCAAGAAAGATGGCGAGTGGCAGCACCTGAAGCCTGCGATCCTTGGCGCGATCATGGATCACTACATGTCGGGCGCGCCGGTAATGACAGGCGGCGAAACCGGCGATGGCGCGGCGACGGCTGAAAACTACGATGAAGCTGATGAGGCTGTGGTTGCCACCATCAAGGAATTGCTCGACACGCGCGTGCGCCCGGCCGTTGCGCAAGACGGCGGCGACATCACCTTCCACGGGTACCGCGACGGCGTCGTTTATCTGCATATGCGGGGGGCCTGCGCCGGTTGTCCGAGTTCAACGGCCACGTTGAAGTACGGGATCGAGAATTTGCTCAGGCACTTTTGTCCCGACGTGCGCGAAGTCCAAGCGATGGCCTGACGCGGCCGGTGATATGACGGCGATTGCGATCGATACGTGTTTTGCAGCTTGCTCGGTGGCAATTCGGACCGACAATGGTGCCGTCCACGCGCTTTGCGATTTGATCGGCCGTGGCCACGCGGAGCGTGTCATTGCCATGGTCGGTGAAACGGCCGCGCTGGCCGGCGTGGCCTTGCGGTCAGTCAGCGATGTGATTGTCACGGTTGGGCCGGGCACCTTCACCGGTCAGCGCGTTGGCGTGGCCTGCGCGCAAGGTCTTGCTCTTGCGGCTGGCGCCCGGTGCCATGCGGCCGGGGCGTTGCATGCGATTGCCGCCACGGTTGCGCGCCAGCGGTCGCGAGGGGAAGCGCGATCCGATGGGCGCGATAGGTCGGGGCGGCGCCTCGGTATCGTCGCTGGTGCAGGACGGGACGCCTATTATTGGCAGATCTTCGACCCAGAACTGCGACCAGAGATGGAAGCCGTCAGGGTTGATGCTTCCGCCCTTAGCGACACCCTGGCAGGGTTCGACGGCGATGTGGCCGGACCCGCGGCGGGCGATTTGCTCAAGATGGAAGCTGGCGTTGGCTTGGCCGGGCCCGCGCACATCGCGGCTGATTGGCCTTCGGTGGCAGAGGCGCGCGATCTTCTGGACCTTTACGCCGCCGGGTGTCTTGCGCCCGTCACACACTTGCGCCCATGTTATCTGCGAAAGCCCGATGCGGAGCCGAGCCGCGATGTGCTGATGCGGCAACCAACGCCGTGACCCTTATGTCTTGAGCCGAAGATGAGCGAACCGCCCGCCGAACTGAAGTCAATAAGCCTGCTGCTGGCCGATCCCTCCCACGCCAGTCGTATTGCTGCGCTACATCACATCGTGTTTGGACCAGCGCCGTCGCCGTCGGAGCTGAGCGAGTTGCTCGCCGATCCGAATGCGCTTGCGTTTGTTGCGACCCATGAGGGCGGCGAAAAGCTGGTGGGCTATGTGATTGGCCGCGTGGCCGGCGACGATGCGGAAATCCTTTGGATCGGCGTCGATGGCGCTTGGCGGCGGCGCGGGATTGGGCAGCATATCCTCGGCGGTTTTGAGCGCGCGGCTCAGCGGATCGGCCTTGAACGCATGGTTTTTGAGGTCGCCGTGGACAATGATGCGGCGCTTGCGCTCTACCAGGAAGCAGGCTTTGCGCAAATCGCGTCGCGGCCTGAATACTACAAACGCGCGAATGGGCAGACGGTTGATGCAGCGCTTCTTGCAAAGTCTCTGAAGCCCGCAGACGCCAAGGCGCAATGAAGGCACGTTCGACGCGGTCAGGGCGGGCAGGCGGCGCGCGCTCTGAACAGTCATCGTTGCCGGTGCGGTCGGCAATGCGGTCGTCATCGGCCAGCAAAGACCCAGAACATCATGGCCCTGGCTGGGAAGCGTTCGAGCGCGCCTATCGCGGTTCGCGTGCGCGAGCGGTCGTCGTGCTTTCCGCGTTTTTTGGTCTGACGATTGCCGGACTGCCGGTGCAGGCCGTATTGAAGCGTGTTCATCGGCCATCCGCCCGCAGCTTCCCACATTGGTATCACAGGCAGGTGTGCCGATTGCTGGGGGTGCGATTACACATCACCGGAGCTGTGGTGCGGGACCGGCCGGTGCTTCTCGTTTCAAACCACGTGTCGTGGCTCGACATTCCCGTGCTCAGCGCGGTCGCCCCGCTGTCATTCGTTGCCAAGCGGGAGGTTGATGGCTGGCCTGGTATCGGCATGTTGGCACGGCTTCAGCAAACGGTCTTCGTGGATCGGGAAAAGCGCACGGCGGTTGGCCAGACGACCCAAGCAATCGCCCAGCGGCTCGCACGTGGCGACGCCATCGTGCTGTTTGCGGAGGGCACATCGAGCGACGGTAATCGCGTGCTGCCTTTCCGATCATCGCTTTTTGGTGCGGTGTTTGATGCGGCGCGCGATGCTGCCTCGCAAGGGGCTGACCGGGCCAAGTTGCCAGCGGTGCAGACAATTTCGATGGTCTATCAAACGCAGGGTGGCGTGCCTTTGGGCCGCGCGGACCGGGCGCGGATTGGTTGGTACGGAGATATGGATCTGCCGCCGCATGCCTGGGATCTTTTGAAATCGGGCCCTATCGACGTTGCGATCCGAATCTCTGAACCTCGTGCGATCGATGACTTTGCTCATCGCAAGGCGTTGGCGCAGGAGAGTGAAGCCGGCGTGCGTGCGGGCGTGGTGGGTCTTTTGCGTGAAGGCCCCACACGGGCCAACGCGCAATCGCGTTAATTTCGCGCGGCTGGCTAGTCTCTGAGCGAGGTTCTGGCAGAGCGTCTGGGAAAAACGTCAGGTGGAATTGGTGCTTGGCTTGTGGTGCTGCACTGCAATATGAGGATGTGGCGGGCGCTGCATTGGCGTGCGCGGATCCCAAGCGCCGTCAAATGCGTTGATCAGCGCAGCGGCGGCGTTTAAGAGCGGCGACCCATGCGGACGCCGAGGCGATGTCCTTGATCAGATGTCGCCTGAGTAACGCGAGTTGAACCAACGCCAGCGTAGGCTTGTGTCAAGGTACCTTACGGTTTGTCGAGCGACGGTGAGAAAATGCCGGAGACAAAGTCGGTCTTCATCAAGACGTATGGCTGTCAGATGAATGTCTATGACAGTGAACGCATGGCCGAAGCGCTTGCGCCGAACGGCTATCGTGCGACGGACCGGCTGGAAAATGCTGACGTTGTCATCTTGAACACGTGCCATATCCGCGAGAAAGCAGCCGAGAAAGTTTATTCGGAGCTTGGCCGGCTGTCGCAGCTGAAAGCTGAGCGGGCGGCTGATGGTCGTGACACGGTCATTGCCGTGGCCGGTTGCGTTGCCCAGGCGGAGGGCGAGGAAATCGTGCGTCGCGCCCCGGTCGTTGATCTTGTTGTCGGACCACAAAGCTATCATCACCTGCCGAGCTATTTGGCCGATGTCCGCGAAGGCAAGCGGCGGCAGGTGCAAATTGAGTTTCCAGAAGAAGACAAATTCCAGCATTTGCCGCCGCGCCCGGTTGCAAAACGCGCGAGCGCGTTCCTGACCGTACAAGAAGGCTGCGACAAGTTTTGTACTTTTTGCGTTGTGCCATACACCCGCGGCATAGAGATATCGCGGCCGGCTGGGGACGTTGTAGCTGAGGCGCGGCTACTGGTAGGGCAGGGTGTGCGTGAGATCACGCTGCTGGGCCAGAATGTGAACGCATATCATGGCGAAGCGGCCGACGGCTCAACGTGGAGTTTGGCGCGCCTTGCAGACGCGTTGGCTGAAATCGACGGTCTTGAACGCATTCGCTATACGACAAGCCACCCGCGCGACATGAGTGACGATCTGATCGCGGCGCACGCCTCCAATGACAAACTGATGCCGTATCTGCATCTGCCGTTTCAGGCCGGCGCCGATAGAATTCTGGCTGCGATGAACCGGAAACATACGACGGCCGAATACCTGGGTCTTGTCGAGAAAATCCGCCGCGCGCGTCCAGATATTGCGTTATCGACGGATATCATCGTGGGCTTTCCCGGTGAAACCGATGCCGAATTCGAAGAAACGCTCAAGGTCGTCGAAACGGTCGTTTTCGCGCAGGCGTATTCGTTCAAATACAGCCCGCGGCCCGGCACGCCAGCAGCGAAACTCGAAGATCAGATCGACGAAAGCGTCAAGGCGGCCAGACTGCAGAAATTACAGGCGGTCTTGAATGCGCAGCAGTCTGCGTTCAACGCCCAATGCGTCGGTCGCGTTCTGCCGGTTCTGTTTGAACGTAATGGCAAGAACGACGGTCAGCTCATCGGCCGGTCGCCTTATCTGCAGGCCGTTCACGCGGTCGCCGAAGACGGCATTTTGGGCCAGATCATGCCAGTCGAAATCCAAAATGCCGGGCCAAATTCATTGCGTGGTGCTGTTCTGGCCGCCTGAAGGATATGCCATCGCGTGCAATCAAACTGTGTGGCATTGACAACGCGAAAAGCGGTGGACAGTCTGCCGCTGGAACGCCCCTGTTACGCATCCGTCACCGGTCCCATGTCATAGTCGGGCGAGACGGCAACCCAGTGCAACTTGTGAGACATGCGCGTGGTACCTGAAAGAGGTCGGATTTGACGGGCATTCGCGGGCCCTCCGGTGGCGGGCAGCGCCGGAACGGCCGGGCTGCGGCCAAGACGCGCGTCGTTGTGCCGTTCGAAAGCAATGCACACTTGCCGTTGCTTCTGGGGGAATATGACGCCCATCTCGCACTGATCGAAGATCGCTTGGGGATCGCCGCGCAGGCGCACGGAAACGTCGTTGTGCTTGTTGGGTCGGAGGCGGCCTGCGCGATTGCGCGCGATGTTCTTGAAGCGCTTTACCGCCGGGTTCAGGACGGTGACGTCATCGGACCGGGTGATTTCGACGGCCTGATCCGGCATGCGCGTGCAGTGCCTGAGGATGCCGTGCAACCGGGCCAGATCTCAACGCGCAAGCGCACGGTCAAAGCCCGGACGCCGACACAGAGCACCTATATCGACGCGCTTTATGATAAGGACTTGGTGTTTGGCATCGGTCCCGCCGGCACCGGCAAGACCTATCTGGCGGTGGCGTTTGCCGCCTACTGTCTGGAACGGGGCCTTGTGGATCGCATTATCCTGTCAAGGCCTGCGGTTGAGGCAGGTGAGCGGTTAGGCTTTTTGCCAGGCGACATGCGCGACAAGGTCGATCCGTATCTGCGGCCGCTTTACGACGCTCTTTATGATGTTCTGCCGCCGGAGAAGGTCGAGAAGGATTTGGACTGCGGGACGATTGAGATCGCGCCACTGGCTTTCATGCGCGGACGCACGCTTGCAAACGCTTTCGTGATCCTGGATGAGGCGCAAAATACCACCTCAATGCAGATGAAAATGTTTCTCACGCGTTTGGGCGAAAATTCCAAAATGGTGGTGACCGGCGACCCGTCGCAGATCGACTTGCCGTCAGGCCAGGCCTCGGGCTTGGAAGAGGCCGTCCGGCTTTTGCGTCACGTCGATGACATCGCCGAAGTGCGGTTCAACGAGGCGGATGTCGTGCGACGCGATCTTGTCGCGAAAATCGTGTCCGCCTATGAGAAAGCTACGTCGCCGACAGCCGCACGCAAGGCGGAACGGCGTGATCGACCGGGTGACTAGAGCGATGGTTGATGGCGGATCGCAGACCGTGTCCTCACAAGATTGCAAGAGTGCGCTGGGCGGGGCTGATGGTGAGGCCCTGGCAAACTTTCCGGGTGGTGGCAGCGTGGGTGGTGGCGCGGCCGACGGTGATCAGGGGCCAAGGCGTCTGGATGTATCCGTGCTTGTCGCCGATCCTGACTGGGTCAGCGTCGATGGCTTGGGCCTTTCCACGCCTGAAGACGTAAACGGCAGTGACGCGAACGATCTTGATGAGCCTGATATTCCAGACCTTTTCGTGCAACTGGCTGAGCGGATCGCCCGCCACGTCGACGGTGCGTCCGCAAACAAGCGCGCGCCAGGCACAATGACCATTGTGTTGAGCAACGACGCGCATGTGCGGCAGTTGAATGCCTCCCACAGGGGGAAAGACGCGGCGACGAACGTGTTGTCATTTCCGTCGGTCATGCTCGATGATCGAGGCGCGCGGTACTTTGGCGATGTGATCTGCGCGTTTGAAACCGTCGCGCAGGAGGCGCGCGTTCAGGGTAAGACGATGCGTGACCATACCGTCCATCTGATTGTACACGGCGCGCTCCACTTGTTCGGATTTGATCACGAAGGCGATGACGCGGCGATAGAAATGGAAAATCTTGAAACGCGTATTCTTGCGGACTTTGGTATCTCAAACCCCTATGCGGAGGAGCATGGCGCACCGGCCGTTGCTTAATTCTGGCGCTAAGATCTAGCCAGGCAAAGCGGCCACCGTGCAATCAACACCGATGACGAGCGACCCTAGCCCTACCCAGGCCCCAGATGGGGGCCAGACACCCGTTGCGAGCCAGAACGGGCACGCTGAAACCGACGGCCAAAGCGGAAAACCCGCGAGCGCCTCCGGCTTATTCTCGCTCTTGCTTTCAGGCCTTGGCCGCGCGCCTGCTAATCTCCGGCAGACGATCGAAGACGCATTGCGCGCCGATATTGCCGGCGATGGCACGTTCACCGATCAAGAGCGCGGCATGTTGTTGCGGCTGCTGCGCTATGGCGGACTGCGGGTCGACGACGTCATGGTGCCCCGCGCCGACATCATCGCCGCCGATGACGGCGAAAGCGTCGCGAATGTTTTGCGGCTGTTTGTCCAAGCCGGCGTCTCCCGCATTCCGCTTTATCATGAGACGTTGGATGACCCGCGCGGCGTGCTGCACGTCAAGGACCTGTTGAACTGCCTTGTGGCCGAAGCCGAAGCGGCTGCGTCGCCGGAGGCTGTCAACGATCTTGAAAGCCAGACGGTGAATGGGCAGGAGGCACACGCCCCTGCGGCCGCGTTGGCGGTCGAACTTTCGGGGCGCGCGCGCGATGGCGGATCGGCAGAGGCTGCTGCGCCCGCGGCCGATGCAGGCGCGCTTGGGGAGCGGCCGACGCTTATGCAAGGCATCGACAGCGACCAACCGCTTGATTTGGGGCCCGTTGATCTCAACCGGCCGATCTCAAGCCTCAAGGTGCGGCGTGACGTGTTGTTCGTGCCGCCGTCGATGCCGGCGATGAGTTTGCTGATCAAGATGCAGACCTCCCGCTCGCACATGGCGCTGGTTGTCGATGAATATGGCGGTACCGACGGGCTGGTGACGATTGAGGATCTTGTCGAAGAGATCGTCGGCGACATTGAAGATGAGCATGACGACGAGGAAGACGCGTTCATCACTGAGGACGCGGGCGGTGGGTTGATCGCCTCTGCGCGCACGCCGGTTGAAGACCTGGAAAGCCATGTCGGCGTGAAGCTGCTCGACCCGGAAGATGAAGACGACATCGATACCGTGGGCGGGCTTGTGTTCTCGCTGATTGCGCGTGTGCCGAGCCGCGGCGAGATCATACCGCATCCAAGCGGTATTGAGTTTGAGATCCTGGAAGCCGATCCGCGGCGCATCCGTCGTCTGCGGATTCATAAGGCAAACGTCTCGAATGTGAGCGGGTCAGAAGGCTGATCTCTCGTCGCTGACGACGGCAAGGGCTGCATGGTGCGGCGGCGTTGATCCTGCGTGGCGCTGCGGTCGGGAAAGGGCAATCTAGCGCCATGGTTCGATCGCGGCGTGTTGTGGTCGGTGCGATGGAAAGTAATCCGGTCGCTGACCTGATGTGTGCCATCGCCGGGCTGACCGGCTGGGCGCGCGTTGCGGCCGCGTTCACTTTCGGCGGGCTCAGTGCGCTCAGCATGGCCCCGTTCCATTTTGGCGCGATCTTATTTGTTTCGCTGCCCGTGCTTGCGGTTGTTGCGCGCCCGGACGTTTTTGGCGGCGTGAACTTACGCGAAACCACTGAGGCGTTGTGGGCGGCATCACCCGGATTTCGACGGTTTCTGCATGGTGCTTCGGCTGGCTGGTGGTTCGGTTTCGGCTATCACCTGTTTGGCCTGTACTGGATCGGCGGGGCGTTCCTGGTGCAGGCGGACCAGTACGCTTACCTGATGCCGTTCGCGGTGATGCTGATGCCCGCTGGACTTGCGTTGTTCTTTGCGGTGGCCTGCGGTGTGAGCAGTTCCATGCCGGCGCGCCTCGTTCATCCCGTCGCCGCATTCGTTGTTTGCGTGTGCCTGGGCGAGTTTGCGCGCGGCCACGTGCTGACCGGCTTTCCCTGGAACAATCTTGGATATGCGTTGGCTTGGCCGGTGGAGCTGATGCAGGCAGCAAGCCTTGTTGGCGTCTTTGGCCTGTCGGTGTTGGTCGTGGCGCTCGCGATGCTGCCCGCGGCGGTTTACCTCGCCCGCTGGGCGGTGCCGCCAACTGCGCTGTTGGCGTGTGTCGCGATCGCAAGTGCGGCCCTGCCGATTGGTGCATTATTGATATTCGGCCTGGCGCGATTGGACGGGGCGTCTTTGCGTGACGGGCAAGCCGCGGCCGGGCAAGCAATCAGCGAGACGAGAGGCGAGTTGGGTGCGCCGCCGGCACGCGTTCGCATTGTCCAACCGTCGATCCCGCAGGCCGACAAGTGGTCGCGCGATCATCAGTCGTCGATATTTGCCACGCATTTGCGGCTGAGCCGTCAGGCGCCAGATGGTCGCCAGGACGATCTGGCCGGCATCACTCATGTCATTTGGCCGGAAGCGGCAATGCCGTTCGGTCCGGTCAACACACCCGAAGCGCTTGATGCGCTTGCCGCGCTTCTGCCGCCGCGGACGCAGTTGATCGCCGGCATTTTGCGGGCGGAGCGCGGTGCGGGTGCAAATGTGGTGCAGGTCTTCAACAGCGCGGCCGTTTTCGATGAAGATGGTCGGCCAAGCGGTATCTACGATAAGACCCACCTCGTGCCGTTTGGCGAGTACTTGCCGATGCCGTGGCTGCTTGAGGCGATTGGGCTGGAGACGGTGACGCGTCAGCGCGGCGGATTTGCCAGTGGTCCAACGCCCCGCGCGCCAATGGCAATCACTGGCCTTGCGCCAACCGAACTGCTGATTTGCTATGAGATTGTGTTCCCGCAGCTTATCGCGCGCGGCGAGCGCCGACCTGAGCTGTTGATCAACCTGACCAACGACGGTTGGTTTGGCGTGACGAGCGGACCGTTTCAGCACTTGCATCAAGCACAGGTGCGCGCGGTTGAATTCGGCATCGGCGTCTTGCGGGTGGCCAACAATGGGATCAGTGCCGTGATCGATCCCTACGGCAGAGTTTCGCAGAGCCTTGGCATGAACGTGGTTGGGACGATCGATGCGGCCGTTCCAGAAGCCGGTCCGTTACCGCTATTCCTGGCCTGGCGCGATCAAGTGTTCTGGGTCTTGTGTTTTATGGTCGTGTTGGCCGGCATTGTTTTGCGATCCAGAAGTTCAGTCGATAAAGCTTTGTGATCCAATTACAATTAATTTGCGCCTTTCGCCGGTTTCGTGACCCGCGCGGTTGACGCCGATGTGATGCATGACTACCGATCCGGCGCACCGCATCCCTGGGTTGCGCAGCTTTGCTGCATAACCCGTTGTGCGGGCGCGGTCGACTAGGTGCGCTGTCCCTTCCGTACGGCGCTTTGGCAATCCACCAGGATCGTGGCAAGCGAAGTATGCGTAGAGATGAAACGGCGCTCGAGGCTATGCTCGACGATAAGCGGACACGCCGGCCAAACCCGGTCGATGTCCATGTGGGAAGTCGTGTCCGCTTGCGGCGCATGTGGCTTGGGCTGAGCCAGGAAAAGCTGGCGGAGCGCCTCGGGCTGACGTTTCAGCAAATCCAAAAATACGAAAAGGGCGTCAACCGCATCGGTGCAAGCCGGCTGTACGATTTGAGCCGTGTGCTGGGCGTCGGGGTCGATTTCTTTTTCGAGGGCCTTGATGTTGCAGGCTACGAGGGCGATTGCGAAAATGGCGGCGATGCAGCCGATGGCCCGCGCAAGGAAGCCAGCGGCGACCTCGGTCTGGTGGAGTTCCTCAAGAGCCGCGAGGGCATCGATCTCAACCGCGCGTTCTCCAAGATCGGCGATGCGCGCGTGCGTCGATCGGTGATCGATCTCGTTCGATCCCTGTCGGATGATCCGGTTGCCACCTGAACGCGGGTGCGCGCGATCGCCGGTGTGGCGAGCTTTCGGTTTGGGCCTCACGCGGCCAGCGCATTCGGGCACGGTGTGTCGGACTTGGCGCGTGCGTGGCGCTTGACCCTTTCGAGAAACGTTGCAATAGCCGCGGCTTGAGAAACCAGCCGCAGGAGTTCGCCCGTGTCCCGTTCGTCATACGTCTTCACAAGTGAATCGGTATCAGAAGGCCACCCTGACAAGGTCTGCGACCGGATCTCTGATGAAGTCGTTGATTTGTATTTCCGCCAAACGCTGGCGGAGGGACTGGATCCGTGGCGGCTGCGGTGCGCGTGCGAGACGCTTGCCACGACCAATCGCGTCGTGATTGCTGGTGAGTACCGCGGCACGGACAATGTCACCGAAGAACTGATTGCGCATACGGCCCGGATGGCGATCCGCGACATCGGCTATGAGCAAGACGGCTTCCACTGGCAAGACTGCGACATTGAAGTGCTGTTGCACGGCCAATCGGAACACATTGCGATGGGGGTTGATTCCTCGAGCAATAAGGAAGAAGGCGCTGGCGACCAGGGCATCATGTTCGGTTATGCGTGCCGCGAGACCGAAGACCTCATGCCGGCGCCGATCTACTTCGCGCACAAAATTCTTGAGACGATGGCGCACGCGCGCAAGTCGGGCGAGTCCCGTGTTCTCGGCCCCGACTCTAAAAGCCAAGTGAGCGTTCTTTATGAGAACGGTCAACCGAAGGCGGCAACCCAGATCGTCGTATCGACACAACACCTCGATGAAGCGCTGTCGTCCGAAGACGTGCGACACTTGATCGAGCCTTATGTGCGCAAGGCGCTGGACGGTCTTGAAATTTCGAAGGATTGCGTTTGGCACATCAACCCGACCGGGAAATTCGTGATCGGCGGCCCGGATGGCGATTGCGGACTAACCGGGCGTAAGATCATCGTCGACACCTACGGCGGTGCGGCCCCGCATGGCGGCGGCGCCTTTTCCGGCAAGGATCCGACCAAGGTGGACCGTTCGGCAGCC
>CAZOGY010000032.1:0-28594 GCA_964579305.1 uncultured Hyphomicrobiaceae bacterium | reverse complement strand
ATGGTCGCTGCATCTTTCGGCTTAGGCGGTTCCGCCTAAACCGGATGAGCTCTAGATCTCGTCGCAGTCCGCGTTTGCGTACACAGCATTTTTGGCGACCACAGTTTGTGCCGCCTTGCGCAGTTCCGCCTCGGTCATGGTCGTCATGGCGACCGTGACAACAAGCGACATCAAGACAAGGGCCAAACCGTTCACGTCGCGAAGGCGTGCCAGCTTATCCATAAAGCTCATGGTCGTGTGCTCCGATCAGTGCTCTGCGGCGTGCCCTCATCTGGGGCCTTGTTATGTCGCCGCGCCCACTTCTTACGTTCCCTTGGTGACATCAGTTCCGCGCAATTGGAAATCGCAATCCGCGCGCGCAGGTTCACTTGGGTGTGATGGCGTTCCTGCGCTCCGGCATATGCCGCCGTTGTCCGCCGCGGGAAAGAGAAAGCGGCGGAACCGGGAGGATTTGCACAGCAAGTCACGCGGCAAAGTGCGCCGGATGACTGTTGCCAGGTCAGGCACGTCAGTTCGACTTGGCCTTGGCCTTTGACGCACCTTTTGATGGCTTGGTTGTGCTGCCCGCGCGTTTGACGCCATCGACAATGGCCTGGGCGTAGGCTGGCAAAGCGAAGGCACCAAGGTGCATCGCCGGGGTCCAGTATTGAGTGTCGATCTTGCGCCGGGCCGCGCGGCGGGTCAGCGTGTCAAGCGGGATCTCAGTTGGCAGGGTTCCGTCCGTTCCGCAATTGATCGCAAGTGGGCCGCCGAAGTAGCAGGGCTGTGTGACCATGTAGGGGGCGACGTTTTTGAACAGCCCATTGAAGTGGCTGGTCGTCTGCGCCAGGTGTTCGCGCGCGGAAAACGTCAGGCCGTTTTGTGCGATCAGCAGGCCGCCCTCTTTCAAGGCGCGCTGGCAATCAGCGAAGAACGGTTCGCCGTGCAGCACCGCCGACGGACCGATTGGTTCTGAGCTGTCGACGATAATGGCATCGTAGGATTTCGGCGGGTCGGCAACAAAAGCCGTGCCATCGGCGATCACGGTTTCTGTGCGCGCATCGTCGAAGGCGCCGTCTGACACCGTTGGGAAGTATTTCAGCGACAGGTCGATGACCTCACCGTCGATGTCGACAAGAGTGGCGGATTTCACGCCGCTGTGCTTGAGCACTTCGCGCAGGATGCCGCCGTCGCCGCCGCCGATGATCAAGATGTCGCGCGGGCGCTCAAGCGTCATTAACGGCACGTGCGCCATCATCTCGTGATAATGGAATTCGTCGGTGGTGGTGAGCTGGGTGACGCCGTCGAGCATCAAAACCGTGCCCCAGTGAGCATTCTCGAAGACCACCAGATGCTGGTGTTTCGATTTCACCTCATGCAGCACCGTGTCGGCCTTAAGCCGGACGCGCCAGTCGTTGTGGAAGGTCTCTTCGATCCACCGGGTCCGTTGGGCTGGTTTTGCCATCGCCAATCTCCCTGTCGTTGCCCGCCCTGGCGCGGTGTTGCGCAAAACGTGGCCAAACGAAAAACGCGCACCGCGCTGTTACGCGGCACGCGTTCACGGATATCGACGCCCGCCGGGGCGGACGCCGTTTTGTGATTAGGCGGCTTTGGCCTGCTTGGCTGCGGCCTGCCAGGCCATCAGGTCCAGTTCCTCGCCACGGCGATGGGTCTTGACGACCACGTCACGTGCTTGGAAAGCTTCACGCAACACGTCGACGCACAGGTGCGGTTTTGCGTCGCCGCACATGAACACGTCGAGAGCCGCGTAATCGGCTTCCGGCCACGAGTGGATCGAGATGTGGCTTTCCGACAGGACCGCCACGCCCGATACGCCGCCGTTCGGCGTAAAGTGATGCAGGTGACAATGCAGGAGCGTCGCGCCTGCGACGTCGACGCAACGCTTTAGTGTCGCCTCGACATGTTTGAGATCGTCGACGCGCTTCGCTCCGAAGAGGTCGATGATCAGGTGATTCCCGGCGTAACGAACGCCATCGCGCTCAATAAAGAAGTCAAGTCGCTCGTTGTTCGGCCCTAGAGCGGCCTGGCTTTCGTGGTGGCTTTCGCCCTCACGGAGTTCGATGTTGTTGTCTTGCGCTACGCGCGCGGCTTCACGGTGATCTTCCTCATGGGCGGTGCTTGAACGAGTCAAGTCCATCCCCAATTGGAAGAGGGCGTCGTTGTAGGCCATCGGACCCTCCCCAACCAGTAGATAGATGTGGCTCGTCCGCTCCTTACTTTTGGGGCCTAGAGATCAGCGCCGCCGCAGAAACGACCAGCGCGGCGATCCCTTACCTTTAGGGCAGGGGGTCGAACGGAAGCACGTAGATGACGTTTCGTCGGCCCGAGCGCAAGAGAAAATCCAGCACGCAAGTCAGTTTTTTCGCAACGGAACGCTTTGGAACTTAAAGGATTTTTGATGGAACTGCCGAGATGCAATCCGTATGACAGACTAAATGCCCGTTATTGTTCCGATAATTGATAACTGCCCTGTCCGATCGGGGGCGCCGCCGCCATATGGCGCCAGCGCATGCCCCCGACGTGTCAGCGGCCCAGGAACCCGTCGAGCAGCTTCTTGGCGCCCCCCGGTTTGGTGAGGTTGTCCAGAACATCGCCGGCGCCAAGCTGGCGCCCGACCTGATTGATGGTCTTATTCAGTTGCTCTGGGTCCTTGGCCAAGGCGTCCATATCGAGGTTCACGTCCGGCGCGCCCCACGGTCCCTTCACGCGGACTGGGACGGTCAGGCCTGATGTGTTGCCACGTCCTTGGCCCTGTAGGCTGGCGACAAGGGTCGGCTGCAATTTCATGTCGAGCTGCCGGTTTGGGAGGCGGATGTCGCCTGAGCCCTTCACGCCAAGGAGCGGGCTGACCAAGTTGACGTCGTCCGTGCGGGCGATGCCTTTGCGGATCTTGAACGACGCTGTCAGCGCGGAGAAGTCGGTCTTTTCGGCAGGCGATTTTTCAAGGTCAGAGAACTGCAGCCTGGATGCGTTACGCAGGATCTTGGCAATGTTCCAGCCAACGAGCGCGCCATCGCGGAACGCGATCTTGCCGTTTCCATTCAGACCGGAAACCCAAGCGAATTCGTGCTGGCCAGTCGTGGACAATTGAATGGAAACGTTGCCGCGGCCATCGATCGTGTCGAACTGCGCCATGTCGCGCATAAGCGGGAGGATGTGCACGTCCGTGAGATCAAACCGCGCGCCGATCGCAATCTGCTTGCCGCGCGGTCCCACCGTAATCCGGCCTTTGCCCGCCCCTTCATAGAGCGCCATTTGCGTGATGTCGGTGCGCAGACCGCCGTCTTTCAAACGAACGCGGCTTTTGGTGTTGCCAACGGTCATGCCGCTGACGCGCACGCCGGCGAGCGTGAGGGCAACATCGGCGTCGACCGCGCCCAGCGCTGAGATATCGACCCGCTGCGTGCTCCAACCGTTGCGCCGGGTGTCGCCCTTCACCTGTGGAGACACGGAACGCCTGAGCAGATCATCGATCGATTTGGGATTTCCGGCGTCACCATTGCCGGTGTCACCTTTGCCTGTGCCTTGAGAGCTGGTGCCTCGGGCGTCATTGCTGCGGGACGAAGCGCCAGATTGCGTTTCCACGTTTGTCTTGAGCTGGCGAACTTGTGTGAAAGCGGCAGACAGCGCGTCCACATCGATCGTTGTTTTGCTTTGCAATGCGCCGGTGATTTCCGGGCGCGGACCGAGCAACGCAACCTGAAGCCTGCCCTGCACCTCGCTCTGGCCAAGGGCCAAGCGTAAGCCGCCGGCGGTAATCGCGGTTGGTGTCGCTGTGCCGTCGGTGATGTCCAGGTCAACGGCACCAAGCTGCCGTGTCTTTGGGAGTCCCACGTTGCCCAATCGTGCCAGCGCGTCGGCGCTCGGCGCGTCGAGGGTGACCTGGAATGTGGCGCTTGGATCGCTGCCCAGGTTTTGAGGGCGTGCTGTCACGGTCATCGCCGTCTTGCCGGTGGACACATCAATGCGGGCAGAACCGCGCCCCTCCAGAAGCAGCGTCTCAAGCGTGCCGACTGTGGCCTTCATATTGATCAATCGGCCACGGGCCTTCAGGCGGCCGTCAATGGCAATCGCGTAGTTGACCGGTGCAGCGGCACCCTGGGCCGGCTCCGGGCTGAACCGCAGGTCGACGTCGGTCAATTGTTCGGTCGTACCGCTCCGCATGTCTGTGAACGTCAGGCGCCCACGTTCAATTTCGACATCGCTTGGGTTCACGCGCTGCAGAACGCCTGCAATCTCGCGATATTCCGCCATCGACACGAGGCCCGGCGTCACGTTGCGATTCGCATCCGCGCTGGCTGCACGTCCGCCGCGGGGGCTTGCAGCATCGTTCGTTGCAGCACCGCCGCCATTGCCGATGGCTTGTGCGAAAAGGATGCGCGCGCTCTTGCGATCGCGGGTCTGCAAAGCCCCGAAATCCCAACTTACGCGTCCGTCCCGATTGATCCGCAGGTCAATGTCGGGCTCGACGATCTTGACTTCATCGACTTCTGCACGGCCCGAAAGCAGCGGCATGAGCTTGACGCGCACGGCGATCCGATTGGCCCGCAGGGTGTCTGGAGCGTCCATGCCCGGCGGTGCCGACAAGCGAACGTCGCGCAGTGACACCGCGATGTTGGGCCAAAACGTCAAGCCGCTTCCCCCGGCGATCACGAGGTTGCGGCCAGTTGCCCGTTTCACCTGCGCTGTGAGTTGGTCTTGGACCAGTTGCGCAGGCGACATGGCGGTGAGCAGGACAGCGACACCGGCAACAACTGCGGCAAGAACCCCAACGATCACGATGCCCGTCCAGGCCAGCGGGCCGAGACCCTTGCTGCGTGGCGCGTTCGCTTTGCGGCGACGGCGGCGTTTGGGAGCGCGAGGGGTGTGGTCGGCCATGGGTCCGTATCCCGTGTTGCAGGCGGAACGCGATCGATTGCTGAGCGCTTACGCCACGGCAAGATGGCACGGCCATGTTCAGGCGGTTATCGACAGGTCCTTGTGCGCTGTGCGGGCATATCGGCCACAGGCGCGCAGCAAACTGCGCTCGCAGGCGCCAACTTTGGCACGCCATACATTGTCTCGCAGGCCCCATGGCGCTTTGGCATTTGTTGTCACAACGCGCATTGCCAGCGCGATGTGGTCGAAACCGTGACGTCATCAAAACCAACCAGCCATTCGGCGATGGACCCGCGATCATGTTGAGCCTTGCTGCCCAATCTCTCATTGCCGTCGCGCTGATCCCGATGATTGCGCTGTCCATCAGCGAAGACCGGGCCGCACTGACCAAGCGTCAACTCGCGGGTTTGATCCTGGGAGCGCTCTTTCTGCAGTACGCGCTCGTCACCGTCCTGTTTCTCATGCCGTGGGCGCGGGTTGTTTTCGATGCACTGGGCAGTGCCGTTCTGGCGCTCCAATCCGCGACAGACGCTGGCGCGCAGCTGCTTTTTGGCTATCTCGCAGGAGCCAAACCGCCGTTCATGACACCCGAGGGAAGCCCACAGGACATTGGCGCCGTGATCGCGTTCAAGGTCTTTCCGATGATCCTGGTCGTGTCGGCGCTCGTGCGGCTCTTGTACCACTGGCGGATATTGCCGGTCGTGGTGCGCGGCTTTGCGTGGGCGCTGCAACGCACGTTTGGGACGGGCGGGCCACTGAGCACCGGCGCGGCCGCAAGCGTTTTTCTAGGACTGGTCGAGGCACCGCTGGTGATCCGCCCATACTTGAGCGACATGGGGCGCGGCGCGCTGTTTGCCGTCATGGTTTGCACCATGGCGACAGTCGCGGGCACTGTGATGGCGCTTTATGCCAGCGTTCTGTCGACGGTGGTTGACGGGGCTGCGGGCCACATCGTAGCCGCCTCGCTGATCAACATCCCAGCGGCTTTGATGCTTGCGCGGCTTGCGGTTCCTGAAGGTTTCACAGGCGGTCCCGCCGCTTCGGAAATCAAGCTCGATGATCCGCCGCGGTCCAGCGTCGATGCCATCGTGCAGGGAACAACTGAAGGGATCGGGCTGGTCGCCGGCGTTGCTGCGATGCTGATCGTGGTTGTCTCGCTTGTCGCGCTCGTCAACGGCATGCTTGGCGGGCTTGGACCGATCGCGGGCGAACCGGTGACCTTGCAACGTCTGCTCGGCATCGTTTGCGCGCCGATTGCGTTTGCGATCGGCATTCCCTGGTCAGAGGCGACCACCGCCGGAAGCCTGATCGGGCAAAAAGTCATCCTCAACGAATTCTTCGCCTACCTGGAACTGGCAAAGATGCCGCCGGAGGCCCTGTCTGAGCGTTCCCGGTTGCTGATCACCTATGCGCTGTGCGGTTTCGCAAATTTGGGCTCGTTGGGTATTCTGATCGGCGGATTGTCGGCGATGGCGCCCGAACGCAGACCGGAAATCGTCGAACTTGCGCCCAAGGCATTGTTCGTCGGTTTCCTCGCAACGCTTCTCTCAGCGGCGGTGGTCAGCACGACGCAGTGGTCCTAGCGGTCGATGCGCCGTGTGCGTGAATTGCGTCAGGCGCTCTGGCGGGGACGGCTCCCCATAACAAGCGCCGTCAAGCGCCGCGCAAATGCTCGGCCGTGCGCAACAACTGGCAACGCCTGACGATCGTGAATTTGAAAAGGACCGCACTTGCAGCCCCTGCCGCCCTCAAGCCCCGATCTCAAGGACACCAGCGAAAGCGCCGATGACACACCCTCCTACTTCGCGCGGAAGCGGTGGCCGGGTTTGGTGTTGTCGTTTGCTGTCGCTTCGGCTGGCGCGCTGATCTTTGTGTATTTGAAAGCACCGCTTCCAGTCTTTTTGGGCGCTCTTGCCTTTTCGATGGCGGCTTCGATCGGTGGACTGCCCTTGCGACGGCCGCGCGAGTTGTCAACGCCCATGCGCATCGTACTTGGGGTTGCCGTCGGCGCCGCTTTCAGTCCCGCGCTGCTCGGCCGTGCCGGTGAACTGGCGTTATCGCTCGCATTGATCATTCCGTTTTCGATCGCGATCACGGCGGCTGGCACCTGGTTTTATGCGCGCATTGCGGGTTTTGATCTTGCAACGTCGTTCTTTGCGTCCGTGCCGGGCGGGCTGAACGATATGGTCTCCATGGCCGAGGACGCCGGCGCCAACGCGCGGATCGTGACGCTGTTGCAGTCAGTGCGCATGGTTCTGATCGTGTTCATGGTGCCGGTATTCGTTGAGTTTTTCGCGGGCACTCCCGTCAGCGGTGCGGTGATTGACACGATCCACATCTGGGAAATGACGTTTTTTGATTCCGCGATGCTCGCCGGGCTTGGGGTCGTTGGCTGGTGGGTGGCCATGAAACTGCGCATCGCTGGCGCAGCCATCGTCGGGCCGATGATCCTGTCGGGCATTGTCCATGCGGCCGGGCTGACCAGCGCTAAGGTGCCCATGGAACTCTTGATCGTTGCTCAGTTGACGCTGGGCATCTTGCTTGGGGCGCAGTTTCGCGGGTTGACCATGCGGGAGTTCACCGCCTGGATCACGTGGGGCCTGGCATTTGCCCTGGTGCTGGTTGCGGTGTCGATTGTCGTTGCGATTGGGGTCGCGCGTCTCAGCGGCGCCGATGAGGTCTCAGTTTTGTTGGCTTATGCGCCGGGTGGGCAGTCAGAATTGAACCTGCTCGCGCTTGTCCTCAATCTCGATGTCGCGTTCATCGCCTTGCATCATCTGTTACGCGTTGCCGCCGTGATCATCGGTGCGCAAATCGTTTTTGCCATGCGGCCGGACTGGAGCAAAGCTGCGCGCGATGTCGCCGACAGCGAGACCGCTCCGATCCAAGACCGTTAGTGTACCGCACGCGTGATTAGGGTTCGCGTGCCGTCGCTTGTGGCTGAACGTAGGCTCCCAGGCTCATGCGGCCTTGGCCGAAGTCCGTGCGACCTACGAATGCCGGCCATACGGCAGGCGGTGCTGGGTCGCGTTTGCGCGGCTGTCCCGGCTGTTGCGGCGGTGTCCACGGCAGCTGGGCTGGGAGGTCGCGGAGCCCAGCGTGGTGGGCCACGAACGCAAATGGGATCACGCCGCGTGGGTCTCGTGGCTTGGCCCGGCGGACCGTTGGGTGCACGGCGCGGGGTGGTGCAGCCAATCGCTTAGACGGCAGCGGCGGCAGGGCCTGCGGGTCAGCGTTCGGCGTCCGGGCCGAGGCCAATTGCGCGGCGGCAGGCTTGGGCGGATCGAATGGACGGCGCGTACGGCTGTTGTCGTCCTGGCCCGGGAGCGGCCCGGCCGGTAAGCCGCGATGGGCCTCCTGCATGATCACGCGCCAAAGGGTGGCTGGCATTTTGCCGCCCGATACCGGATGCCGCGTCTCGCCGTCGTCAGTGCCGATCCACACACCCCCAACAAGGTGACGCGAATAGCCGATGAACCAGCCATCGCGACCGTTTTGGCTGGTGCCGGTTTTGCCAGCAAGGCTGTGCTGGTCAGAAAAAACCGCGCGCCGGCCGGTGCCTCGCGTCAGAGCCGCCGCCAGCATTTCATTGATCTGAGCCACATGGCGGTGATCCACACTGCGCCGCGAAATGCTTGATGAGCGGGCGAACAGGACGCGGCCTTCACTCGTGCGGACGCGGTTGATGATGTGCGGCTTAACCGGGAATCCGCCGTTCGCGAATACGGCATAGGCGGCTGTCAATTCCATGAGACCGACTTCGGAGGTGCCAAGCGCAAGCGTGGCGTCATTGGCGAGCGGCGATTCAATCCCCAAAGTTTGGGCAAGAGCCTTGACCCGGGCGACGCCAACGTCCTGCAACAGGCGCACGGCGATCGTGTTCAGTGATCGCGCCAACCCATCGCGCATGGTGATCGCGCCATAATGCCGGCCTGCGGCATTGCGCGGGCGCCAATCGCCGATCGTGACAGGTAGGTCGTAAACGATGCTGTCTGGTTGCCGGCCCATTTGCAGGGCGGCAAGGAACACGAACGGCTTGAAGGCTGATCCGGGTTGGCGCCGCGCAGTGGTCGCGCGATTGTATGCGTGCGGATGATACGTGCGCCCGCCAACCAGCGTGCGGATACCGCCATCTGGATCGAGTAGTGTGATCGCACCTTGCAGGGTGTGCCCGTTCGTGCCGGTTGCCGTCAGGTGGTCGGACAGCGCCCGGGTCGCGGTGCGTTGGACGCGGGCATCGAGCGTTGTCTCAACAATGATCAGTCCGTGATCCAGGCCGGAGAACGTTGGCAGGCGTTCCAGGATCATCTCGAGCGCATGGCCGAAAGCGGGATCGACGCGGTCTTTGCGAAGCGGCGCAATACGGTATGGCTGGCTTGCGGCGGCGCTGGCGGTTGCAGGGTCGATCATATCAGCGGCGACCATCTTACCAAGCACGCTTTGCGCACGCCGCTGCGCACGGCGGAGGCTTTGGTGCGGGGAAAAGCGCGATGGCGCTTTCAAGAGGCCGGCGATCAGAGCTGCTTCGGCGAGGGTCAGGCGATTTGCAGACTTGCCGAAATATCTTTGGGAGGCCGCTTCAATGCCATAGGCGCCGGAGCCGAAATAAACCTGATTGAGATAGAGCTCCAAAATATCGCGCTTGGTGAGACGGACTTCCAGCCAGAATGCGAGAAACAATTCTTCTATTTTGCGCGCCAAACTGCGTTTGTTGGATAGAAAAAGGTTTTTGGCCAACTGCTGGGTCAGCGTCGAGCCGCCTTGCACGGTCCTGCCGGCGCGCAGGTTTGCAAAAGCAGCACGCACCATGCCAAGCGGATCAACGCCCCAGTGCTGAAAGAAGCGTCTGTCTTCGGTCGCAATGATGGCCTGCGACACATGCTTTGGCAGCAGGTCGATCGGGATGTAATCATGGGGACGGCCGCGCTCGGCAATCAGAGTTCCATCGCGGGCCACGATTTGGATCGTTGGCGTTCTTTTTCCAAACCGCTTTGCGAATGGGTCTGGATAACGGATTGCATACGACGCAAAAACGATGGCCGTGATGATTGCCGCCGTACAGACACTGATTGCGCAAAACTTGGTCCAGAAGATCAGTCGACGCAAGCCCGTGCGGCGGGGCCGCCTGGCGGTTGGGGCGGACGCGGCGCTGCCGTGTGATCTTGGGTCGCTGATGATGTCGGGATCGGTCTGCACACGCTCGGCCCGAAAAAACTGAGACTGCCGCAATTATCTGGCACAGGCATCAATGTCCGGTTAACCCAACGATTTTCCATGAAATTTTTGGAAGGCACGTGCGCCGTCGTGTGGCAGGGGTTGGCACAGCGCGCTCCGTCAGCGAATGTCGCATTCGTCTGACACGGGAGGTTGTCTTGGATTTGCGACAGTCGGACTGGGGCACAGGCGGCGGGCCCAGGCCAAAGTTGGTGGCTGATCCGTCATTCCAGTCATCGCCACCACCGCGGGACTTGTGCACGGATTGTGGGATTTCGCGGACGGCCGATCCCAAGCGGTGCGGCCGTGCTTGCCAGTTCATCAAACCGGATTATCAAGCCGCAGAGGCACGCGTGCATGGCCGCGCGCGTGATGACAGTCGTCCCGACGAGCGGTATTTCGGCCCATTTCTTTCCATGTCGCAGGCACGGCTGCGACGGCCGCAAGCTGGTGCCCAGTGGACAGGGATCACAACGCGACTTGCGGAGCGGCTGCTGGAAACGGGCAGGGTGGATGCGGTCGCCACGATGGCGCCAGACCCGAATGACCGTTGGCGGCCGGTGCCGGTGCTTGTGACGGACCCCGAAGATCTCGCGCAGTGCCGCGGCATGCGCATGGGATACGCGCCGCTGCTTGCCCTTATCGAACCGGCGATTGCCAAGGGTGTGCGGCGATTGGCGATTATCGGCATTCCGTGTCAGGTCTATGCGCTGCGCGCCATTGAAGCGGAATTAGGATTGGAAGAGCTTTTCGTTATTGGCACACCGTGCTCGGATAACACCACGACGGAGCGGTTTCACGATTTTCTCGCGTTGCTGTCCGACGCGCCGGAAACAATCACGTATCTTGAGTTTCGCGCTGACTATCATGTCGAGGTACGCTTTAAAGATGGCCGCGTGCGCGAAATCCCGTTTCTGAAGTTGCCGATCTCGCAGTTGCCGGCGGACTTCTTTCCGCTGACGTGCCGGACCTGCGTTGATTATACGAATGTCTTGGCTGATATTACGGTCGGTTATATGGGCGGTAGCGGAGACCAATGGCTGATTGTTCGCAACGCGCGCGGCGCGGACATGCTGCAGTTGCTTGCTGGCGAGGTGCAGTTATCGGAGCCGAAAACGGCTGGTCGGCGCAAATCTGCGGTTGAAGGATTTCGGGCCAATACCGAGCGGGCAGCGGGTGGGCTGCCATTACGGTCCATGCCGAATTGGGCCAGGCCGATCGTTGCGTGGCTTATGCCGCGCATTGGGCCGCGCGGGCTTGAGTTCGCGCGCGCACGCCTCGAGATGAAAGCGATCGAGACGGTGCTGCATTTGCGCCGGCAAAAGCCAAAGCGCATGCGTGCAATGGTGCCAGATCACGTGTGGCGGTTGGTTGCGCCCTACGGCATTGCGCCTTGCGATGACGAACTGGACCGGGGGCGAGGGCGTGGCGTCGATCGCCGAAGCGGTTTGGGAAAGCCGCGCTGATGCGTTGCCTGTCGGGGGCCGCACCATTGGCATGGTGCGTCACGGAGGCGTCGAACATGGGCTTGATGCATCACCGGCACCGCGTTACGACATTGGGGTCATTGGGAGAGATCGGCAAACGCCAGGGCTATCGCCCGCGTGCGGCATGCCGGCGCCGAAGGAGCAACCGCCCCGGAACCTCTCAGGCAAAAGGACCAATGGCACGACGAACTCTGGAGAGTGGCCCGGCTGTCTATCTCAGGTCAGCGCGGGCCCGCCGACGGGATAACACTCTCAGGCGACCGGGACAGAGGGGGCGTGGAAGCGTTGCAGCGTAGGGCTGCCAACGTTCGTCTGCGCCAGCCGTTCATTGTGCCGATCGCACCTTAGAACCAAGCGGCGCCGTTACTCGGGGCCCGCATGGCTGATACGACAGCGCTTAATACGACGCCGCTTCACGCACTGCACATCCAACGCAGCGCGCGCATGGTGCCGTTCGCCGGTTACGATATGCCGGTCCAATATGCCGACGGCGTTCTGAAAGAGCATTTGTGGACGCGGGCGCATGCGGGACTGTTCGATGTCTCGCATATGGGCCAGGCCGTGCTCGTCGGCCCCGATCACGAAACGACGGCGCTGGCTTTGGAAGCGCTGACCCCGGCAAACCTTTTGGACCTGAAGCCTGGCCGGATGCGGTACACGGTCCTTCTCAGCGACATTGGCGGCATTGTTGATGACTTGATGGTGACCCGCCCGCTTTCGCCGGCGGACGACGGACGGCTCCTGATCGTCTGGAACGCGTCACGCAAAGATGTTGACGTTGCTCATGTGACGGCAAGCCTGCCTGAAGGTGTCGGCCTGGAGACGATTGACGATCGTGCGTTGATCGCGCTGCAGGGACCGAGTGCTGCAACCGTGCTGGCAAAGTATGTGGACGGCGTGGAACAGCTCTCGTTCATGAGTTCGGCGCCGTTCACTGTTTCCGGCGATGAATTCTGGGTGTCGCGCTCGGGCTATACTGGCGAAGACGGGTTTGAGATTTCTGTTCCCGCAAGTGCTGCGACGGCGTTTGCCGAAGCTTTGTTGTCAGACCCGGAAGTCAGGCCGATTGGGCTTGGGGCGCGCGATTCGCTGCGGCTTGAGGCCGGGTTGTGCCTTTACGGCGCTGACCTTGATGAGACGACATCCCCACCGGAAGCCAACCTGAACTTCACGATCGCCAAAGCCCGGCGGGCCGGTGGCGCAAGGGCCGGTGGCTTCCCAAGTCACGAGCGAATTCTGCGTGAATACGGCGAGGGCGCCGATCGGCTGCGGGTCGGATTGGCGGGGCATGAGCGAACGCCGGTGCGCGCTGGCGCCGTGTTGTTTGCCAGCGAAACATCTGAGCTTGCCATCGGCAAAGTCACATCGGGGACGTTTTCACCAACGCTCAACAAACCGATCGCGATGGCCTACGTCGAAGCCGGATATGAGGACACTGGCGAAACGCTTTACGCGGATGTGCGCGGCAAGCGCGTGGCCGTCGATGTTGTCGACATGCCATTCGTACCGCATCGCTATAAGCGCTGACGCTCAAACCTCAGGCTCATCCCGTTTCGGCAGAATCGCCTGAACCGAACGATAAAGCGACCGTCAAAAACCGAGATCATGGCAGCGCAACGCACGTGAACCTGAAATGATCCAGGTATCGAAACAAGCCCGATCGAAGGAGATCTTTGGCGATGATGAAATACACCGAGAGTCATGAATGGGTCCGCGTTGACGGCGACGTCGCAACGGTCGGCATTACCGTCCATGCCACCGAACAACTTGGTGATGTCGTGTTCGTGGAATTGCCCGAGGTGGGATCGAATTTTGACAAGGGCGCCGAGGCAGCAACGGTCGAGAGCGTCAAGGCGGCGTCGGACGTCTATGCGCCGCTTGCGGGCGAAATCGTGGAAACGAACCAGGCGATTGTCGATGAACCGGCCAAGGTCAATGCCGATCCGACCGGCGATGGGTGGTTTTTCAAGATCAAGCTGCGCGACCCGGCGTCGGCGGACGGCTTGATGAGCGAAGACGATTATCAGCGCCTCGTCGGCTGACGTTTTCCGCCGTCTTCCGGGACGCCGGCGCGCCGCCGGCATGCTGGCTTTGCGGTTCTCAGGCAACGTGGCCACGCAGTTTGCGCACGCAACACGGGACTCTTCGATGAGCTTTCAATTCACTGACTATGAGCCTTATGACTTCGGCAATCGTCGCCACATCGGGCCGTCGCCAGCGGAAATGGCGGACATGCTCAAGATCGTGGGTGCTGATAGTCTCGATGCGCTTATCGACGAGACCGTGCCGCAGGCCATCCGCCAGGCGGCGCCGCTTGCCTGGGAGCCGGCCCTATCGGAAAGCGAGGTGCTTGTCCGCCTGCGCGAAACGGCGGCACGCAACACCGTGCTGACCTCAATGATCGGGCAGGGCTATCACGGTACGATTACGCCGCCTGCGATCCAGCGCAATGTCCTGGAAAACCCGGCCTGGTACACCTCCTACACCCCTTATCAGCCAGAAATCAGCCAGGGACGGCTGGAAGCGCTGTTGAATTATCAGACCATGGTGTCTGACCTAACCGGGCTCGATATCGCCAACGCGTCGCTGCTCGATGAAGCAACCGCAGCCGCTGAGGCGATGGCTGTTGCGCACCGGGTCTCAAAGTCCAAACGCAATGTGTTCTTTGTCGACCACCACAGCCACCCACAGACGATCGCGGTCGTTCAGACGCGGGCTGAACCGCTCGGCTGGGAGGTCATCGTCGGCGACCCGTTTGAAGACCTCGATCCCGCCACGGTGTTTGGCGCGCTGTTCCAGTACCCAGGCACGTTTGGTCACGTGCACGATTTTAGCGACGTGATCGCGCGCCTGCACGAGGCGAATGCAATCGCCGTGGTTGCGGCTGATCCGTTGGCGCTGACGCTGCTGAAACCGCCTGGAGAAATGGGCGCTGACATCGCGATCGGATCGACGCAGCGGTTCGGCGTCCCGATGGGCTATGGCGGTCCGCATGCGGCCTACATGGCGTGTCGCGATGCGTACAAGCGCGCGATGCCGGGCCGCATTGTCGGTGTGTCGGTTGATGCGCGCGGAAACCGGGCATACCGGCTCTCGCTGCAAACGCGCGAACAGCACATCCGCCGCGAGAAAGCGACCTCGAACGTGTGCACGGCGCAGGCGTTGTTGGCCGTGATTGCGTCGATGTATGCCGTTTTCCATGGGCCGCGCGGCCTCCAAGCGATCGCGCAGCGGGTGCATCGCAAGGCCGTCCGGCTGGTGAGCGGGCTTGAAAAGCTTGGCTTTGCGGCCGAACCGGAGGCGTTTTTTGACACCGTGACCGTGACGGTCGGTCCGCTGCAAGGCGTGATCCTCAAGGCGGCGGAGAGCCACGGCGTCAACCTCCGTCAGGTTGGCGATGATCGCATCGGCATTGCGCTTGATGAGAAGGTGCGCCCGTCCGACATCGAAGCTGTGTGGCGCGCGTTCGGCGGTGACCTCGAAGACGCAGGCGATACACCTGAGACGGCCACGCAGCACCGCCTGCCAACTGCGTTGTTGCGGACCACGACTTATCTTGAACACCCGATCTTTCACATGAACCGGGCCGAAGCAGAGATGACGCGGTATATGCGCCGGCTGGCCGACCGCGATCTGGCGCTTGACCGGGCGATGATCCCGCTTGGTTCGTGCACGATGAAATTGAATGCGACCGCAGAGATGATGCCGGTCACTTGGCCAGCTTTCGCCGATTTACATCCGTTCGCGCCGGTCCATCAGGCTGCGGGTTATCGTGAAATGATCGCCGACCTGTCCGATAAGTTGTGCCAGGTGACGGGCTATGACGCGATATCGATGCAGCCCAACTCCGGGGCGCAGGGCGAATATGCGGGGCTTTTGACAATCCGCGCTTATCATCAGGCGCGCGGCGAAGGCCACCGCAATGTCTGTCTGATCCCGACGTCAGCGCACGGCACGAACCCGGCGTCCGCGCAGATGGCCGGTATGCAAGTCGTCGTGGTCAAGGCAGCGGACAATGGCGATGTCGACGTTGCCGACTTCCGCGCGAAGGCTGAGGCGCACGCGGACCGGCTGGCGGCCTGTATGATCACATATCCTTCGACGCACGGCGTGTTTGAGGAGACCGTGCGTGAGATTTGCGAGATTACGCATGCGCATGGCGGGCAGGTTTATCTTGACGGGGCGAACCTCAATGCCTTGGTCGGGCTGGCGCGTCCGGGCGACTTTGGCGCGGACGTTTCGCACCTCAACTTGCACAAGACCTTCTGCATCCCGCACGGCGGCGGTGGGCCGGGCATGGGCCCGATCGGCGTCAAAGCCCACTTGGCGCCCTATCTTCCCGGACACATTCTGGAAGACGGGCGGGACGGCGCGGTGTCTGCGACGCCGTTTGGCAGCCCGAGCATTTTGCCGATTAGCTGGGCCTATTGCTTGATGATGGGTGGCGAAGGGCTGACGCAAGCCACCAAGGTCGCCATTCTCAATGCCAACTACATCGCGCGACGTTTGAAAGACGCCTATCCGATCCTTTACACCTCGTCGCAGGGTCGCATTGCGCACGAGTGCATTGTCGATACGCGGCCCTTCATGGAACAGGCCGGCGTCAGTGTCGATGATGTTGCCAAGCGATTGATCGATTGCGGGTTTCATGCGCCAACCATGAGCTGGCCGGTCGCAGGCACGCTTATGATTGAGCCGACGGAATCGGAGCCGAAGGCCGAACTCGACCGGTTTTGCGATGCCATGCTTGCGATTGCGGCCGAAGCGCGCGCGATTGCGAATGGGCAAATGGATCGCGCCAACAACCCACTGAAGAACGCGCCGCATACGGTGGAGGATCTCGTGGGGGAATGGGATCGTCCATATTCGCGGGAGCAAGCCTGTTATCCGCCAGGTGCGTTCCGGGTCGATAAGTACTGGTCACCGGTCAACCGCGTCGACAATGCCTACGGCGACCGTCATCTGGTCTGCACATGTCCACCGCTCGAGGCTTATGCGGAGGCGGCTGAGTAGGCCGCAAGCTTCAGCGCACGGGCTTGGTCGTCTGCTGGGTCGGGGTGATGGGGCGTACGGGCTGATGGGTATGGCGATGCGTTGTGGCGTTGGCCCGTGGGCGGGCCCCGCCGCTGCTGAAGGACAAATGCCGGACGTGGCGGCTTGAGCCAGATCAACGTGGTGCTGCGCGGCCTCTGTCAGGTTCACGGACCGCCGCGGCCGAGCGGGACAGACCTCGGCCCGCTTTGCAGTTGGAGATCCGCCTCATGAGCCATGTGCCACACGAGCTTGCCGAAGAGTTCCCCGAACTGAAGGATAAGATCCACGAGTTGAAAGTCTCTGACGCGCATTTCCAGCGGCTCTTTGAAGCGTACCACGATGTCAATCGCGAAGTGCATCGCGCCGAAGCGATGGGCGGCAACATCTCGGATGAGCACATGGAAGAGCTCAAGAAGAAGCGGCTTGCCCTCAAAGACGAGCTTTATGAGATGCTGACCAAGTAAAGGGCCCCGTCTCCGGCCCGCGCCGTTTGGCTTGACGCTCACATCTACTCCTCACCGCGCCAAAAATCTGGTTCTTGCCAACTGCTGAAGTTGTGGCTGATCAGGCACGATGCTGAAGATTTCGGCAGCAGCGATGTCGATCAGCGTCGCGTTGCCGCGCGAGGGTGATACCGGCTGAGCCTGTGGATCATCTTCGTCACGGGAACGTGACGCGTTGAAGGAGACGGACCTATGGGCGAAATGGAAATCGCTTTTCTGACGAAGGTTCTGGCCATCTCTGGCTTTGTGTTTGTCGTGGCCTACCTCGGCAACCTGCTGTCGTTCTCGAACCAGTTCGTGAACGCCCTCGTGACGGCGGTGATCGTCGCGCTTGTTTACGCAGGTCTCTATTACGCCGTCGATAGCGGCATGCTTGAGGGTGAGAACCTTAACTACAGCCGCGAACAGTGGATCCAGAGCGCCGCGCTCGTCGCCATCCTGGTGTTCGTCATCGACCTTATCGCGAACCTGATGTCGTTCTCGAACCGTTTTGTCAGCGCGCTTGTGACGGCTGTTCTGTTTGGCGTTTTGTTCGCTGTCACGATGTATGCCACGTTTGGCATCGCACCGCCGCCAGCCGTTTCACCCGCCTGATCGGGCCTGCCAAAACAATCTGAATAATAATGCCGGCGGTGACAGTGTTCACCGCCGGCTTTTTGTTTGTACTGACGCTGGGCGTGGTTCAGCGTTATTTCTTGTAGACAGCCTCATCGGCGGTCACAGCGCCTTTGACGAGGACGATTTTGGTGTCGGCGCCGGCGATGCCGAAATCGTTGTCGTTGATCAAGACCATCGTTCCATCGGCCATGAACGCGACGCCTTCCAGTTTGGTCGGAGCCTCTTTCATGTCGCGTGCGGTGTCGAAACGCAGCGTTTTGGAGACCGGCTTGAGGTCGAGCTTGGTGAGGTCGTTTTCGGCTTCAAGCGTCGGCGTCGTGGCCAGCTTGTCCCACTTGGTGCCAAGGATGTTGGTTGCGCCCTCAAGCGTGATCTCGTGCAGCTTGGTGGTGCCGTTCGTGCGTTCCAGGACAAGCAGGCGGTCGAGGCCGAGCGCGGTCAGTTCCGAGACGCGCGGGCTGTTTTGCTTGTCGGATGGATCCAGTGCGAACGTCTGTGGATCATCAAGTTGATAGACGTACTCGCCAACCAGCTTGCCGCTTTCACGTTCCATTTTGAAAATGCGCGTGTTCTTGGCGGCCTGATAGGTTTTTGCGTCCGGATTGGCGAGCGGGTTTTGGACCATGAAATACAAGAATTTCTCGTCCGGCGAAATGGCCATCGATTCAATACCGCGGTTGCCTTGGCGCTTGGAGAGGACTTCAGGCAGCGAGGCAACGATTTCGGTGTCGGCGTCTTTGTAATCGTCGGCGGCGTTGGCGGGGACAAAGCGCTTCACAATGCGCCCGTCAGCGGTGACGTGGGCGATCGATGGGCCCATTTCCTCGCCAATCCAGAACGTGCCATCCGTCAGCTTCACAAGACCTTCAAGGTCAACGTTGTCGGCGCTGTCGGCCAGAACTTTGCCGGTCATGTCGACGCCGGTGTCTTTGGTTGCAACCGTTTGTGGGTTGAGCAGACCGGAGATCGGCTTGCCGGATTTCGTCTTGAGCGTGATTGTCTCAACAACCTTGAAGGTGCCCGCGTCGACGTCCATTTCGATCTTATAGATGGATGGAACGTATTCCGGCGTTGGGTAGACACGGCCTTTTTTCTGCGTTTTGCAAAGTTCCGAAATCTCTTTGCTCAGTAGTTTGGCGGCAGCCTTGCACGTCATATTCGGGCCGCGGTCGCCACCGGTCCAAATCACGTTGGTTGGGTCGGAGGGATGCCGGAATGCGGCTGAGCCGAGACCGATCGTGTAGCTTTTCTTGTCGCCACCTGGGACCTGGATGGTTTTCCAAGCGACTGAAGGGTCTTTGCTTGTCAGCACCTTCAGGTCGGCGGCCGTGGCCGCGGTCGCCGCAATCAGCGCGACGATGGCAATTGAAGAACGAAGCATGGGTTTCTCCCGCAAGTGTTAACGAACGCATCCGGGTAGGCTTGTCCCGTTACAGGGGCGTGACGGATGCGTCGCACCGGCCTGCGTCTTTCGGCCGAGGGCTGAAGGTGTGTTGGGGCGAAGGCGCTTTGGATTGTGCCGGTTTGATGCGTAAACTCGCTGGATGATGAGGAGACGGATATGGATCAATGGGACCCTTATTCTCGCAGCTTGTTTATCGCGGCGCTGCTTCTTGCGTGGCTTGTCGCTTATAAGTGGTTCGGTTTGATCTGACGGTCGCCGACGTCAGGCCGTTCGTGTTCGTTCGCTTGCAAAGGCTTCGGTTGCTGGAGGATCATGCCTGTGTGCGGAGCAGCAGCGGGCTGGGGATCGGACCAGGGGCTAAGAGCTTAATGGAGCCAGCGGGGCACAATTCGGGGCACATTTATTCTGGCTGGCTTGCGCCTCGAAAGCGGCGCTGAGCGTCTAGGCCGAGCCCAAGGCCAACGCTTCCAAACATGTCCTGGGATCGCGATTCAGCATCTGGGAATTGCTGTTCGATTGACTTGCGAACTTTGGGGATATGGCTGGAGCCACCGGTAAAAAACACGCTTGAGATATCAGATGGGCGCAATCCGGCGTCCTGTACTACCGTTCGTGATGCGGTAACCAGATCCGCCACGTGCCGATCGATGATGTCTTCAAACAGATTGCGGTGTGCCGCCGCGATAAGTCCGGGCTCTATTGTTGCCAGATCGATCGTTGTTGTCTCGTGATCCGACAGGTCGATCTTTGCTTTTTCAACGTCCTGTGCAATGCGATGGGCGAGACGCTCTTCCAAGACAATCAAAAGCCGGTCAAAAAGGCTTCGCTCCAGGGCAAGACGGCGCAATTCGCGGGCAACGCGCAGGTTTGCTTGGTTATAGGCAAAAATGATCCGATGCCAAATCGACAGTTCATGGAAAATGCCTGCCGGAGCCTCTGAGAGTGTTTCGCCGAACTCCGCGCGCACCTGGGCGCCGTGGCCTAACAAAGGCATCGCAGTTGCCAAACTCAACCGCTGGTCCAGATCTGTCCCACCGATGCGCACGCCGCCGTTGGCCAGAATATCGGATTTGCGGCTCGCCAAGTTTTTGCGTTCCGGTGCAACCCGCACGACCGAGAAATCCGACGTGCCGCCGCCAATGTCGACAATCAATGCGACTTCTTCGCGCGTGATCAAGGTCTCGTAATGGAGTGCCGCAGCGATTGGCTCGAATTGCACCGCGACATGGCGAAATCCGGCAGCTTTGGCCAAGTCAATGAGGGTGGCCTCGGCTTTCCCGTCGGAATCGCGATTGGACGCCACAAAATGCACAGGGCGGCCCAGGACGACGCTGTCGATTTCTGAGCCCAGGGCGTCTTCTGCTTGCGATTTGAGATGCTCAAGAAACGCACCAATCGCGAAACGAAATGAGACCTGCCGCTTGCCAATCCGCGTCTGCTCGTCGATCAGAGCAGTGCCGAGAATACTTTTGAGCCCGCGTAAAAGGCGACCAATGTCTCCGTCAATATAGTGCTCAATGGCTTGGCGGCCGTAGACCGGCGGGCTTCCGTCGATGGCAAAAAACATGGCTGTGGGGGTTGTGGTGTACGCGTTATCGACCGGTGCCAGCGAAATGGCGTTACCGCCCCGTATTGCGATCGCCGAGTTTGACGTCCCGAAATCAAGCCCGCAATAGGTCATGGCTTTATGCAACTTTCATGTTGGCGTTTGTGCGGTTTTCGCGGGTTTCCAATTGAAACGGTTTGGTGGCGGCAGGCATCGGGTGCAAAGCCGATCACTGAGCAAAACAGAGCACTGCGATCAATACAGAGCACTGCCCCGGTGCGGACCGTTTCTCATTCACGGCGCAGATGTCACGACAATGATTTTGAGCGCCTTCCGCACCCTTCGCAGTGGCGGCTGGGCCAGAGCTCGGGGCGCGCCGCTGGATCAACGTCACTTTGCCAAGCGAAGTGAAGACGAAAATTCAGCCGGCAGGTCAAGGGCCACGCGAAGCCGACGACGCGTCGCACCGGGGCAAGGGTTGATGCGGCTGATCCAAGGTGCCAGGAAGGTGCGGGCCGGGGCCGCTTGCCTCAAATGCGGCCGTCGGCCAATCGGTGCAGTCACAAACTTTGGAGCAGACAGTGGATCAGGTATTTGGATTAGGGATTGGTTTAATCATCGGCATTGTTCTTGGTCTGATTGTTCTGGCCGTATTGGGGCTTATCTTGCAATGGCTGTGGAATACAACCTTGCCTGATGTTCTGGGCGTCAAGGAAGTCACTCTGTTTCAAGCCATCAAAATTCTGTTGATCGCTTCCATTTTGTTTGGCGGACATCGCGTGGTCGCCGTTCAAAAAGTCAGCGAAACAGCCAGTGGGACAACGCAATCCGCACACGTGGCGCAATAGCGTTCTTTGAAACAGCGTTTGCACGGTATTGGCTCTGGCGGGCACCAGCCAAACATCGGTGCACCCAGACCGCGGCTTGGCGTTCGCGCGCGTGAACGCCGTTCCGTTCGTTGCTATAAGTGGGAATGGTACCGCCTGGTGGTCTCGAACCACCGACCTCTAGATCCACAATCTAGCGCTCTAACCAACTGAGCTAAGGCGGCACACTGGTGCGGCCGGTTGTGGTCGGGCGGTCGGCCCGGTTCGACCGGCGGATGGTCGGGGCGCTCTGTGCGCCCGCGTGCGCAGCGATATGGAAAATCGCGAGCGCGCACACAACCCGAAACGTGCGCCAACGTCAAGAGGCGTCACCGCGTCGAAACCATTTCGCCGGGCGCGGCCAGGGAGATACCGGCAAGCGCGGCGGGCGCGATTGAGACCCCGCCCCCTGGCCTGCCGTATGCCGTCAGGAGTTCGATGCTTTGCGCATGACCTCAGACAGCATTTGTCCCAATTGGCTCGCCTGTTCCTGGTAGGCCTGCATCTGCTTTTGCGCGTAGCGGGTCTGGATGTCCATGTACTGTTGAACGTCCTTCGCCTTGGCGAGATCATGAGCAAACTCAAAGCTTGCCTCGGTGTTTTTTTCCGCAAAATTCAAGGCGCGCGTCTGGATCTCAAGTGCGGATTGGATCATGGCGCCTTGGGATTGGGCGGCGAGATCCTGGGCCTTCTTGGCCATGTCCATAAACTGCTGGTAGGCCGTGCGGGTTTGCTCAATGTTCTGTTCGGCCATCTTGCGGACGTTGTCGGGGATCTCAAAGCTGCGGTTGTCCATGGCGGTTCTCCTCGATGTGCTTTCCGTTACCAACGCGCCAGCGCCCTCAATGTCACAGCCAGCGCGCGAATCTCTCGTGGCCAGCGCACCGTGGCGTGTGGACGCAACGTGTGCAATACAGCCTTGGCTCGTCAACGCTGAATACGGGGGATGGCCGCCTACCCGGATATGCTGGCGAGCCCGACCTGGATTGTGCGTGTCGTGATCTCAACTGGATGCTTGGCAGCTCGGCCAATATCCGATCTTACGAAATCGGTTTGTGATGCGTAGATTGGATGAAATTGCTCTATTTCCAACATGGTAGAGCATCTTTATCCGAACACTTGGCTGGGACTGCGGTCGCGTGTGGTTGGATGATGCTTCGGGCGCGATTGGGAGTACAGCGTGCAACGCCGCAGCGATGGTCAGGCCATGACGCCCCGAAAGGCTGCGAACGTCACCCAGAGCGCGGCGTCGGCTGCGACGGGCAGTGAGCCGAAGCCTCAGCCGCAAACGGGCAACAAAGGCGCTGCGGTTGGCGGGGTCCGCGCGCTTGCGCATGAACTGCGCACGCCCCTTGGCGCGATCGTGACGTTGGCGGAAGTGCTCGGACAGGCGCCTGATGATGCGCTTGGACACACAGCCTACCGGCAGTACGTGGCCGATATCCGCGATAGCGCGATCCATGCCCTTGCGGTGATGGACGCCGCACTTGCCGGCGGCATGTCCGCGCAATCTGAAGCCGTGGCGGACTCCGTGTCCGAAGCCTCGGCTGATGCAGCGGTCGAAGGAGCCGGCATTGGTGCGGTCTCTGACTGGCCGGCAGCGCTCGGCCCGGTTGATCTTAACGCAATCGCGCAACAGATGGCGTCGGCGATGGGGCCGCTGGCCGAGGCCGGCGGGGTGACCTTGATCTGTGATGTGGGTTGTGCGCCTGCGGTGTGCCAGACGAGCGCGCGCGCCGTGCGCCAGATCCTGTTTAATCTGCTTGCCAATTGCCTGCGGTTTACGCCGGCGGGCGGTACGGTCCGCATCACGGTGGAAACATTGCCGGGGGCGGCCGCAGCCGCAGCATCTTTATCGGCTGATCAAACACTGCCGCAGGTGGCGTTGACGGTCAGCGACACCGGCGTCGGGCTTGGCGGGCCGGGTGCGGGCGGCGGCCTTATCGCTTCCGTCCCGCAAATGATCCTGGGTGGCACTGGCCTTGGCTTGAAAATTGTCGAGGCACTTGCCGTCGCGGCAAGGTGCGAAGTGACGTATGACAGCGACATGGGCGCGGGCACCCGGGTGACACTGATGTTTGCTGGCCATCCCGGTGAACGCAGCGGTGATCGTCCAGCCCCGGCGCCGGGAGGGGCTTCGGTCAGCTCTTGAGGACGGCCAGATCGCGGAACAAATCGAGCGCGTTCGGGTTGGCCAGAGCTTCCTTGTTCTTGACCTCGCGGCCATGGACAATGTCGCGTACCGCCAACTCGGTGATTTTCCCCGATTTTGTGCGCGGGATGTCGGCGACCGCAACAATCCGGGCTGGCACGTGGCGCGGTGAGGCACCGGTGCGGATCTTGGTTTTGATGCGCGCCTCAAGGTCGTCGTCGAGGGTTGCGCCGTCGGCCAAAACGACGAAAAGAACGACGCGCACATCGCCTTCCCAGTTCTGGCCGATCACAAGGCTTTCGGTGATCTCAGGAAGCTGTTCAACTTGGCGGTAGATTTCAGCGGTGCCAATGCGTACCCCGCCGGGGTTGAGCGTCGCGTCAGAGCGCCCGTGGATGACCATGCCACCCGTCTCGGTCCATTCGGCAAAGTCGCCGTGGTGCCAGATGTTATCGAAGCGCGCGAAATAGGCGTTGTGATACCGTGTGCCCTCCGGGTCGTTCCAAAAGCCGACCGGCATCGACGGGAATGCGTTGGTACAGACCAATTCGCCTTTGCCTGAGGCCAGAGGTTTGCCGGTTTCATCGAAGACGTCTGGCGCAAGGCCAAGGCCTTTGGCTTGAATTTCGCCGCGATAGACGGGACCGGTCGGATTGCCCAGGACGAAGCAGCCAATAATGTCGGTCCCGCCGGAAATCGACGACAGGTGAACGTCGGCTTTGATGTCCTCATAAACGTAATCGAAGCTCTCAGGAACGAGCGGGGAGCCGGTCGACAGGACGGCGCGGACGGAGCTCAGGTCGTGCGTCGTGCGCGGCTTAAAGCCGGCTTTTTTCAATGCATCGATGTACTTGGCCGATGTGCCGAACAGTGTGAATTTCTCCGCGTCGGCATAATCCCAAAGCACATTGCCAGACGGCGCGAACGGCGAGCCGTCATAGAGCATGAGGGTCGCGCCGGACCCGAGACTGGTCACCAGCCAGTTCCACATCATCCAGCCAAGTGTGGTGAAGTAAAAGACCCGATCACCGGGCTTGATATCGGAGTGATAGCGGTGCTCGGTCAGATGCTTGAGGAGTGTTCCGCCTGCGGAATGCACGATGCATTTCGGCACGCCGGTCGTGCCGGAAGAAAACATGATAAAGAGCGGTGCCGCAAACGGCATCGGACGGAATTGCGGTATCGTCTCGGTGCGGTTTGAGACCGCCTCAGCCCAGGTGACGGCGCGGGTGCCATCGCCCTTCGCGGCCAGCGATAGGTTCAGCCCGTCAGCCAGCCCGGCTGCCTGATCCAGGTACGAGACGACGACGACCTGCTCGACGCTTGGCAAGCGGGAGACAATCTCGGCGACTTTGTCGGACACGTCGATCCGTTTGCCATTATAGTAGTAGCCATCGCAAACGAGCAGAATGCGCGGTTCGATCTGGCCAAAGCGATCAAGCACGCCTTGGACGCCGAAGTCGGGCGAGCAGGACGACCAGATCGCGCCACAGGCGGCGGTGCCAAGGACCGCCGATATCGCTTCAGGCATGTTTGGCAGCATCGCCGCGACCCGGTCTCCAGGCGCGATGCCAGCATCGGTCAGCAGCCCGGCGAAGCGGGCAACCTCAGCGCGCAGTTCAGGACCGCTGAGCCGCCGCGAGACCTTGTCCTCGCCGCGAAAGACGATTGCGTCGCCCTCCGGCAAGTGAGCGCAGACCGTCTCGGCGTAATTGAGTTGCGCCTGGGGGAAGAAGGCGGTGCCCTCAATCCGGCCCGTTGTGGCCACGAACGGGGCGCTACCTTTGTCACCGACAACGCCGCAGTGATCCCAAACAGCAGACCAGAACGCATCGGGGTCGGCCACGGAAAACGCATGCAAGCTGGCAAAGTCGATGATCTCGCTGCGGCCCTCGGCTTGGAGCGCATTTACGAGCGCCATGATGTTGGAGGCCTTGACCCGTGCGGCGTCAGGTGTCCACAGGAGTTTTGGCATTGCGGTGTCCCCTTTTGGCCTCGTGCGGCTTCGCCATTGCGCGAAGCGGTGTATAAACGTGACACATCAAGCGTGCTATAGGGTCATCACGCGATGACTTGTCGTCATGGTTCATGCTGGTCCGCCGCGTGGGTGGCGTGTTGACCGGTTGGGCCGTTCGTCGGTGCTCAGGTTGCTGGAAGGCGTGTCACTCATGATAGCTGCGAAAGCGATGGGACGTTGGATCATTGTGGCGATTGTGACGCTCTGCGCGCTCATCGCCGGCCTCTCGGTTCCAACGTTGCTGCAGCTTTCCCAAACGAGCCTGACGTCGCAAGCGCCAGGCCTCGTTGCCGCGCCGCGCCAAGCTATTCGCCTGTTCGCACCGGTCCGGCTGGGCGAAAAACTCGGGCTCGTCGTTCGCACAGGGGTGATTTCGCTGGAAACGCCCGGCGGCCAACGGCTTGCTGAGGCGGACCGTCAGCGTCTTCTGATGACCGGATCGGCGGCGCTGAATCTCAAATACGGGGAAGTTGCACTCTTTGACATTCTGCTGAGCGGTGCGCGCGCGGACGCTGCAGATGCTGGCGATACGCCGGCCACCAAGCTTGCAACGGCGCCGCTCGAGCAGACTTTGCGCAAACGTCGCTTTGAGACGCTGCTGCTTGATCAAAGCAGCGTGGTGATTGCGACGCCGGCGGGACAAACCATCCGGTTACGGTCCCAATCGCTGAAATTGTCGCCGAAATCCGATGGTGGGTTCACGCTGGCTGGAATGGCTGATTGGCGTGGGAGCAGCCATAAGGTGTTGATCGATGCCGGTGCGGCATCGGCCAAGTCGACAAACGATGGAAAATCGGAAACCGTCATACCCTTGCGCCTCGCTTTCCGTTCAGATGTTTTTGAACTGACTTTTGTTGGACAGTTGATCGCCGGTGCAAAAAAACGCCTGGTTGGCAAAATGGCTTTCGATGCGCCAGCTTTGCCGGACGCCGTTCGCGCCCTTGGGTTATCGCTGAGCGGGTTCACGGCGATCTCGGCTTTTCAGCTCGATGCTGATCTGGATTGGACCGGCCAGCAAATCGCATTTCGAAATTCCAAACTTGAACTCGACCGTCAAAGCGCGAGTGGCGCGCTATCCGTCAATCTCGTTGGTGAACGGCCGCGACTTGGCGGGTCGCTTGATTTCGATACGCTTGATCTGGCAGCCTTTAAGTTTGAGAGCGAGCCACGCGATGTTTTGCCAAAGCGGGTGTTAGCGTCCTTCTGGAACCTTTTTGAGGGGGCAGGCACAACGCGTCTCGATATGGATTTGCGGTTCTCCGCCGAAGATGTCCGGTTTGCTGACTTGTCGCTGGGGCGCGGCGCAGCTTCACTCCTGCTCAGTAACGGATTGCTCAAGGCGCACATCGCCGAACTCAAGGTCGCGGAAGGCGTTGGTACCGCCCAACTCTCAGTGAATTTTGACGCACCGAGGCCCAGCCTCGCCATCCGCGGAAAACTTGAAAATGCGGATTTTGAGAAACTCACGAAGACGGCCGTTGGCAAGTCCGTCCTTCTGGGTCGCGGCCATGCGCGATTTGATCTGACGGCTGCGCCAGGTGGTCCAATAGCGATTGCCCGTTCGCTCGATGGACAGATTGGTTTTGAATTGGATGACGGCGGGACCGTTTCGCTCAATCTTGCCCCGCTGCTTGCAAAGGTCGTCGCAGGCGGCGATGCTGACGAAGCTGCGACCGTGGCGCGGGGCGGCGCCAGCTCGCTCAAGCCCACGGGCAAAGTTGCTGATGGGGTCAACGGTCTTTCGCCAAGTGAGCAGCTTGCCAAACAGGTCTTGAATGGCGGGACGACCGGCTTTTCAGAGTTTCGGCTGGACCTGAAACTCAAGAGCGGCCGGGCGGTATGTGAAAAGTTTTCGTTGACGGCCGACGGCGCGACGTTCACGGGGCGCGGGAGGATCGATCTTTGGTCGCAACGGCTGAGCGGCCGTGCGGTACTGCGTCGGCTTGAAGGCAAAACAGGGCCGGCGGATCGCGCGATTTTGCTGTCAGGATCGATTGGTCGGCCAGCATTACACCAAGCGCCGATCGAAGTTGATTTCGAACGCGAAGTGCTTGGCGGAAAAGTGCCGGACGATCCGGCGGCAGAGCAGCAGTCGGTCCAGTAGTCTGGCGATTGGTTGCTTATTGGTGACCGCGGAATGGCGTCCGCGGCATTACGCCGAATTCAATGGCCCGTCAGTGCACAAGGCGAAGCCGAACCTGGCTGAGCCGGAATTGTTTTTGGGGCGGCGAACGCGATGGCGAAGGCTATGGCAGTGGGAAGTGTGCGTGAGGCGCCGCCGGGCTATACCGTTGGTTATGCCCCGGGCAAAGGAACGTTCCGGGTCATTATATCAACGGTTCTGGCAATATTGCTGGCCGGCGTGACGATCCAGACCAGCAGTAACTTTGCAATGATCTTGTCTGCGTTTTTTGCCGTCGCGGCGTTTTATTTTTTTCCTCTGATGGAGACGGGGCGACCGCGCCTCGGCGCAAGCGAGTATGGCATCTTTATTGAGGGGTTTGGCGTGATCGGTTGGCGCGCCGTTGCCGATGTCCGCCTGTCCACGCGCGCGGTACGGACCATCTTGATTGAAGAGCTTGAAATCTCGCTGTCGCGGCCAATAGGCGAAGCGGTCATCGCGGATTGGCGCGGCATGCCCTATCATCGGCTATTGATGCGTTTGCCCTGGCGCATGCCGACGGACGATACAGTGGTCGTTGATCTGGAACCGTTCCAAGGCCGGCCCGACAGAATCGTTTCAGAGATCCAGCGGCGGTGGCGTTACTATCGCTAATGTTATCGCGGGCTCGGCGAACTGCGCGTTTGTGAGTGGTTCGCGCCGGCAGCCGGTGCGTGGTCGCGAAAGCGTGTCGCATGAAATGCGCCTCGCTT
>CAZOGY010000031.1:16079-28743 GCA_964579305.1 uncultured Hyphomicrobiaceae bacterium | reverse complement strand
GCGACATGCATTAAAGCGATGTTTTTTGAGCCTTGCCGCCAAGCTGCGCCTTGATGAGAGCCGGCCACTGTACGACCGTGCAGCAAGGTCCAGCAGTGCAGCCTACTGAACGGGGCCGAACAGAGGATTGGGCGGCACTGCCGTCTCCTCGACCGCGTTCGGATCCGGCTTGGTACCGCCTTCGGCTTTGGACAGCAGGGTCAGAAGCTTTTCGTCCTTGGCGATCTCTCGCATCACACGAAAGCCAACCGATCGCTTTGCATCGTCTTTCGCGATCACGCCTCGCGTCGCAGAGCGCAACTTTTCAAGCGGGCTGTCCCAGCCGCCGCCTTTGATGACGTGGCGGCTGCAATCTCCAACGGTGCCGACCGGCGCACCATTCTCGTGAACCAGATTGAGATCCGGCGACCAGCAGTCGGCCGTCATTTCCCAAACGTTGCCGTGGACATCGCGCAACTTGAACGGATTATCGGGGAATTGGCCAGATGGCGTGGTCCCGGCAAACAGATTGCCGAAGTTGGCGTGCTCCCGCGTGACCGTCATGCCGTTCCAGTACGGTTGGATGGAACCGCCACGCGCCACATACTCCCACTCCGCCTGGCTCAAGAGCCGGTACTTCATCTTGGTGGTACGTGCCAGCCATTGCACATAGGCCTTGGCGTCATGGTAGTTCACGCACACAACCGGATGGCGCTCAGTTTGCGCAAACCCAGGCTTGTCCCAAGTAAAGGTAAAGTCCTTTCGCTTGATGCGAACCCGGCACACGCCCCGCGTGCGATAGCCTGTGATGGTGACAAACCGCTCGTATTCGCCGCGCAGCACCTCGTTTTTGCCAACGGCGAACGCTGTCTCAAGCTTGATGTCTTTGATTGGATCTTCGCCAATGCTGCGGCCGGGCTCCATCGTGGTCGAGCCAATCGAGATCTCACCAGCTTTGACAAGCACCATCATCGGACAGGCCGGGCAATCCTGGAAACCGTTCGGATCCGGCCCATCGTAGACTTCGGCGCTTTCGCCGTCCTGCTCGCTGTCGCGCGAAATCACCGTGACATCGGGTTGCCGCGTCAACGGACCACCTTCGCCGTCGTTCTGCACCACGACGACGGCCTTGCGTCCCGACTTTTTGGCTTTGCGCGGGCCCGGTTCGCCGAAATCAAAGATTGTCTTGTCTTCGACCATCAGCATCAGGACGAGTGCCGAGATCAGCGATGTCGCGATGCTGCTGAGTACAATCTTGCGATGCCGCGCCGCGATTCCGGTCTCGATGGCAAACACAAGAACCGCGATGAAGACAACGAGTATCCAGAACGTGAGATTGAAAACCGACATCGCCTGCCCGCTGTACTGATCGACGCGGCCGCCGCGCTCTGCCCCGAGGCATGGCGCCGCAGGCAGGATCCGCCTTGACCCTTCCCCACAGACAATATCTCCGCGTCGTAAACATTCGGTGTGAGACCGGCTTCCAATCGACTGCGCGATTTCAAAGGCTTGGCATTGTTCAGCCGCGAACGGCCTGCGCGTGGTTACGCCAGTTGGCCGCCCGGGAACTCCGCGCGTGGACGGCCGCGTGGCCAAGCCACCGGCTCGGCTTGACACCCCTGTGACCCCTCTCTAGGTTCCGCGCCGGTCGCGGTCCTCGCGGCGCCACAGCTTGCGGCAGCACATGCAAAAATTCGCGGCTGAGGGTCTGCTATGACGGACGATCCCAACGAGACAGGTCCGTCGGCTGGTGGGCTTTCACAAAACGAACGCGATGCGTTCCGACGTCGGGCTGCCGCCTTGGGCGAACGGCTTGACAAGCATCGTGCTGATCGCGCGCCAAAACGCGCAAAGTCGTCTTCGGGCGGCGCGTTTGGCCAGGCGCTCAAGATGGCCATCGAACCTCTGGTTGGGGTTCTGTTCGGTCTCGGTGTGGGACTTGCGTTGGACAATGCCTTAGGCACCAAGCCGCTGTTCCTGGTGATCATGCTTGTGATCGGTGCGGCGGCTGGAATGCTGAACTTGGTGCGGTCGGCAATGAAGACCAGCACCGGCTCCGGTGGAGCTAAAGATACGACGCGGTCCACGGACCGGCACTGACGACCATCTGACCGCTGTCACAAGCGGCGCGCGAACCTGAGGAGGGCCCGGTGGCGGCCAGTCCAGTCGAGCAATTCGAGATCAAGCGGATCATTCCGATTGATCTTTTCGGAATTGACGCGTCATTCACGAATTCGGCGCTGTTCATGGTGATCGGCGTTGGCTTGATCTGTTCGTTCCTGACATTGGCGATGACCAGCCGCGCGCTTGTCCCAGGCCGGATGCAGTCGATGGCGGAGCTGAGTTACGAGTTCGTCGCCAACATGGTCCGCGATAACGTTGGCAATGCCGGCATGAAATACATGCCGTTTGTATTCTCACTCTTCATCTTCATCCTCGTTCTCAACTTCCTGGGGATGATCGCTATTCCCGCCGTCTGGGCGCCGTTCACCGTCACCAGCCACATCGTTGTCACGTTTGCGATGGCCGCACTCGTGTTCATCGTCGTCACGGGTATCGGCTTTGCGCGCCACGGCCTGGGCTTTTTCCGGCTGTTCGTGCCGGAAGGCGTTCCGATGATCGTGCTTCCGCTGATCGTCGTGATCGAGTTCGTCTCGTATATGATCCGTCCGATCAGCCTGTCGGTGCGTTTGTTCGCAAACATGCTGGCTGGCCACACCATGATGAAGATCTTTGCGGGCTTCGTTGTCTCGCTTGGGATCGTCGGCGCCGGCGTGTTGCCGTTCGTGGTGATGATCGGTCTCACCGCTTTCGAGTTCCTCGTGGCAGCGCTCCAAGCGTTCATCTTCGCGGTTCTCACCTGCATCTACCTCAATGATGCGATCAACCTCCACGACCACTGATCGCCTCGCTCAACCAAACTGATCCTGCCTCAAAAGGAGACTGAGATGGACGCTGAAAGCGCAAAACTGATTGGTGCCGGCCTGGCTTGCCTCGGCTTCATCGGCGCCGGTATCGGCATCGGTACGATCTTCGGCAACTTCCTGTCGGGCGCCATGCGCAACCCGTCGGCCGCTGACGCCCAGTTCGGTCGTGCGCTGGTCGGTGCTGCATTCGCCGAAGCTCTTGGTCTCTTCGCGTTCGTTCTCGCGATTCTGATCCTCTTCAGCTAATCCGCCGCAAGCGGTCTTTGGCATGCAATCGGTCCTCTGCAGGCGTGGCCCCATTCGGCGCGCCTGCGGAAGCCGTTGACTGGTTGATACACGGTCGCTCACCGGTGATCGTCGTTGATCCAGTATCTTGCCAAGCGAGAGCCACCTGAGGTTCCAGACGCGTCCGCCAAGCGGAACGTGGACCTGGTCGACCAATGCCCGATCTTCACGCCGGTCAACGGTCGCATGTCATTTGAGCACGAAAGGCCATCGTGATGGTGACGCCAGCCATTATCTTCGCGGCTGCCAATGCCGCAGCGCCCGAAGGATCTGGCGGCCTGCCGCAGCTCAATCCTGAAAGTTTTGCCCCACAGCTCGTCTGGCTGGCCCTGACGTATGCGGTCCTCTACGCCGCGTTGTCATGGTTCATCTTGCCCCGTATCGGCAATGTTCTCGAAGAGCGCCGCACCCGCATTCAACGCGACCTCGACGAGGCAGAACGCCTCAAGCAGGAGACCGAGGCGGCCATCGCTGGCTACGAGCAGGCCCTGGCCGAGGCACGCAATAAAGCCAGCACAATCGCCAAGGAGACGCGCGATCGACTGGCCGCTGAAACCGACAAAAAGCGCGCCGAAGTCGAAGCCGCAATCAACGCCAAGGTCCAGGACGCTGAGGCGCGGATCACGGCGATGAAAGATCAGGCGATGTCGGAAGTCGACGGGATCGCCACCGAAACCGCTGGCGAGATCATCAACAAGCTCGTTGGCGGCAACGTCTCGGACGATGAAATCCGCGCAGCGATGGCGCCTTCGGCCCAACCCGCAGGAGAGTGACGCAATGCTGACAACGCTTCTTGCCGGTGAGGGTCCGTTGCTCCAGAGCACCGAGTTCTGGGTCGCCATGGCCTTCGTTGGCTTCCTGCTTGTGCTGCTCTATTACGGCATTCCGGGCATGATTGCCCGGTCGCTGGATGCCCGGGCCGACGCCATCAAGCGCGAGATCGACGATGCTCGGAAACTGCGCGAAGAAGCGCAAGCCCTGCTCGCCGACTACCAGCGCCGGGCCGCGCAGGCAGAAGCCGAGGCACAAGAGATCGTAGAACGCGCCGAAGCCGACGCCAAACGTATTGCCGAGGACACTCAAAAAGCTCTCGCAGATTCGCTGGAGCGCCGGACCCGGCAGGCAGAAGACAAAATCGCGCGGGCCGAAGCTCAGGCTGTGACTGAGGTGCGAACTGCGGCGGTCGAAAAAGCTGTTCAGGCGGCAGAGACCGTCTTGCGCAGCCGAGCCGGTGGCGCCGATGGCGACCGATTGGTCAGCGACGCCATCAATGCGCTGCCTAATCGCTTGAACTGACGTCGCCAGATCAGCCGTCCGGCCAAAACAAGCCGCGCGCCATGCACATGTAAGACGCCATGTGTTGCATGCCGCGGCCACCCGCCGGAGCACCACCGCAACACGAGGCGAACAGGCCGCGCGAGACCCGTTCTTCCTTCGCCCGTTTTCCTCCGCACGGTCGGCAAATCAGCCATTGTCGGCGATATTGGTCCTTTCGGCGGTCGAACCTGCGCTCATTTCGACGGCCACGGCGCCGACCCAACTAAGCCGCCATCTAATTTTTGAAAGATTGGCTATATTTTTCCGTTTTGCTGCCATCCATGTCGGCCTACCGTAGCGGCCTTGTTGTTTCGCAGCGTATCTGCACCCGCCGACAGAGACACCGAACGTGCCCCATCGACGTGAAACTGTGATGCCGATTGGTTCGCGCTTGCGCCCTGCGCTTGCGACCAGCTTGGCTGGATTGGTCGCCGCGGTCACGCTCACCACGGCAAACGCCGCCGGCACGATGGGCCCGATCACCGCAGGCTTGCCTGCCGGCAAACCAAACGCCGCCCCTCTCATTCACAAGGTCGATGTCATCGGCCCGGATGAGCGAACGCCGATCCCAAACGAATACTTGCGCACGGCCGAAAGCGTCGGCCTCCTCTGGCAGCAAGGCGGCGGCTCGGTCTGCACAGCCTTCTGCGTTGGGGATGAAATCATCGCCACCAACGCCCACTGTCTCGTCACGTCCCGTGGCCGCACCATGCGCCGGCTCGACCGCTTCCAATTCCTGCGTGTCCCGCCCAATCGCCGCATGCAGCGCAGCCAGCATCTTTCAGGTCTGCAGTTGGCGTCCCCCGACGCGCCTCACCTGTCGTTTTATGCTGGCTTTTATCGCGGGGCGACGACCGAGCGGACAATGATCCACGACTGGGCATTTGCCAAACTGAGGCGGCCGATCTGCCGCGGCCGGTCCTTGAAGCTGGACCAGCGCAGCCCCGGCGAATTGGTCGCAGCGTCGCGCGCCGGCCGCTTGATGATGATTGGCTATCACGGCGACCGCGGGCTGGACGCGCGCTGGCTTTCGCCGCGCTGCCGGGTTGAAATGCGGGCAGGCAAGCTGTTCATGACCCACACCTGCGATAGCTTTAAGGGCTCGTCAGGCTCACCCATCCTGCTTGTCGACCGTGCCGGAGACATCTCCGTCGTCGGCATCAACGTGGGCTCAGTCGCGACCCGCCGTTACCGCGTCCAAACAGATCGACGCACTCGGCGACGGATCGGCCAACCGCGGCTGTTGTCGACGTCTGTGATCAACGTTGCCGTGGGAACGGCGGCATTCCGCAATGGGCTTGAAGCGTTCGCGCGCAGCCGTCTTTTGCGTGACAAAGGCCAGTTCATCGAGTTTCAGGAACGTCTTGCCGACGAAGGGCTGTATAACGGTGAGATCGATGGCGCGTACGGCCCGATGACCCGCGAAGCAACGATGCAACTTGAGCGTCGCCTGAACCAACGCCCGATCGGTCTGCCAACGGCAGACTTGCTGGATGCCATGCGCGCCCGGTCAGTGCGACGTTAACGTCCGACGCGCCGCGCTTATCGACAAAACTCAGCGTCGGCTTGACTTGCGCGTCCAATAAAATTCTGCGTTCAGGGCGCTGCGATCAGCACCACTCCAACGCACTATTTGTAAGTAAGGCTGCCGGCGTCAGATCGCACCCGCCGCTTGTGGGAACCCGACCACGATGCGGTATTCACCAGGCCGTGAGCCCGGAGGAATGGCAAACGTCACCGTCCGCACCGCTGAGAAGTAGCCGATCGGATTTTCAAGCGTCACGTCGACAGAGACCGCAATATTATCCTCCAACACCGGTTGCCCGGCGCCATCGACCACCGTGATCTTCGCAGGCAACATGATACGCCCGGCTTGCCCGCGCGGCCCCAGTAGGATGCGCCCGGAAAACCCGTATTTGACCGAGACCTCACCATTGCCGATCTGGCATTCGCGCGCGGTACGTGTGACCTCACCGCGGTGCTGGACGCCCAGTTCATCGCCCTCGCGTCCGGCCTCGTACACCGTCGACTGATATTCGGTCGGTGAGATATCAAACTTCGGACAGCCGTGCGCGATCTGCCCGACATTGACGCTGCCGGGCCCATAGTTCGACTTCGCCGCCGAGAGAAGTTGCTCCTCCGTCAGCGACGCAACCGGCTGCGCGGGTTTTTTCTTGGAGCCGAACATGCCGCCGGAAAGCCCGGACGTCAGTGTCGACACACCACAGCCCGATAGGGCCGGCGCAACACCAAACAAAACCGCTAAGGCCAACGTTGACGTCGCCACGCGTGCTGCCAGGCAACCTGCCATTCTCATCCCCCAAGACAATGGCCAACCCCGCGCCATCATCCCACAAAATTCAAGCTTCGACCGCAAGCCAGCCGGACCGGCCGCCTGCTGGCACTGGATGTCGCACGACCCACGCAATGGCCAGGTCAGGTGGACCAAGCCAGCGCGCAGTGCCATGCTAGGCCACATGCGAATGTGGCAAGCGCGGGGCGGTGTGCAACCGACATTGTGCCCCGAACGCCCAGACGACATGCCTCTCGACACATCGCCAACATCGGCCTAGCTACGCCGCGAAGGACTTACACCCGGCGCAAAGACACCGCTTTCATTGCGGACACGCCAGAGCAGACAGACCCGCGCAAAGCGACCTGCACGGTTGCTCCCCGATCAACGGACGGACCCTATGTCAGCTTTCGACACACCTGCCGCAAACGACACGGACCTGGAAAGCCATGCCCGCAAACCGCTCAAGGTGCGCCTTGCGGCACCCCGTGGCTTCTGCGCCGGCGTCGATCGGGCAATCCAGATCGTCGAACTCGCGCTCGAACGATACGGGCCGCCGGTCTACGTCCGACACGAGATCGTGCACAACCGATTCGTGGTTGAAGGTCTGGAGGCCAAAGGCGCCATCTTTGTGGACGAGTTGGATGAGATCCCGAAAGGCGACGCGCCTGTGATCTTTTCCGCACATGGCGTGCCCAAGTCCGTCCCCGAGGACGCGCAGGCCCGCAACATGTTCTTCATCGACGCCACGTGTCCGCTGGTTTCCAAGGTTCACAAGGAAGCGCAGATCCACCACAAGCGCGACCGCGAGATCGTCTTGATCGGCCATGCAGGCCACCCCGAAGTCATCGGGACGATGGGACAGTTGCCATCAGGCGCGGTCACGTTAATCGAAACCGTCGCCGACGCCGAAAAGTTGACGCCGAAGGATCCTGAAAAACTCGCCTACATCACGCAGACAACGCTTTCGGTCGATGACACCGCCGACATCATCGCGGTGCTACAGCGCCGCTTCCCAGGCATTGCGGCGCCCCACAAAGAAGACATCTGCTACGCGACAACCAATCGTCAGGCCGCAGTCAAAGAGATTGCCGGCGATTGCGATCTCGTCTTGGTTGTCGGGGCGCCCAACAGCTCCAACTCCATGCGCCTGGTCGAAGTCGCTAAGCGCGCCGGCGCAACGCACAGCGCACTTGTCCAACGTGCCGGCGACATCCCTTGGGACATGGTGGACGGCGCGACCGCGGTTGGAATCACGGCTGGCGCATCGGCGCCAGAGGTACTGGTCACCGAAATCGTCGATGCCCTGAAGGCGCGCTACGACGTAACCGTTGAGCAAGTCACGACCGCCTACGAGGACATCGAGTTCAATATTCCCCGCGTGCTGCGCGAGGCTGCGGCAGCGAACGCGAGCTGAGCCCGGCTGATGGCTGTCTATACGGAAGTTGGCGATGACGAACTGGCAGCGTTCTTGGCTGCCTTTGATGTTGGCGAACTTGTCGCCTTCAAGGGGATCGCCGAGGGCGTTGAGAACACGAACTATGTGGTGACGACGACCACCGGGCAGTTCATCCTTACGCTCTATGAAAAGCGCGTCGCCCGGTCTGATCTGCCGTTTTTTATCGGTTTGATGGAGCATCTCAGCGCGAAGGGCCTTGCCTGTCCCACCCCATGTCGCGACCGTGACGGCCAGGCCTTGGGCGAACTTGCCGGACGGCCAGCCGCGCTGATCTCGTTTCTCGATGGCGTGTGGGTCCGCAAGCCGCAACCCCAACACTGCAAGGCGGTCGGCGTCGCCATGGCACAACTCCACGGCGCTGGCGCAGACTTTGCGGTCCATCGTGATAATGCCCTCGGCTTCGACGCCTGGGCACCGTTGTTTGCCCGTTTTGAAGCCGATGCCGACACGATCTACGCAGGCCTGCGGACCGGCATAGCGGACGAACTGAAAGCGCTTGAAAAGGTTTGGCCAAGCGATCTGCCCACGGGCGTGATCCATGCCGACCTTTTCCCGGACAATGTTTTCTTCCGCGGCCAGCAACTTTCCGGTCTGATTGATTTCTACTTCGCCTGCAACGACGCCTTAGCCTATGATGTGGCCATCGCGCTGAACGCATGGTGTTTTGAGGCCGACCTGTCCTTTAATATGACAAAGGCGCGTGCGGTGCTGGCCGGTTACCGCAGCATCCGCGAGTTCACCGCCGATGAGATCGCAGCCTTGCCGACCTTATGCCGTGGCGCAGCGCTCCGATTTCTACTCACGCGCGCCTATGATTGGCTGCACACACCACCCAACGCCTTCGTGAAACCCCACGACCCGATCCCCTATTTCCGCCGCATGCGCTTTCACGCTCAAGTTTCAAGCGCCAGCGAATATGGCCTGGGGGCCGGAAATTGAACACATGAGTTCAACGAGAATTGCGAGCGCGTCATGGATGCCAAATACACAATTGCACTGATAATTGCTTGCATGATCTTCATTCGCTCGGGCATTGCGCAGGACACGCAATCAGAAGCCGAACGCCAGTTCTTGAGCATTGAGAAAAATCCAACTTGTGAAGCACTCAAAGATTTCAAAGAGAAATTCCCAACAGATGATTGGTCAATATTGGCCGATGCATTGATGGAAGACAAAAACTGCGCCCGTGCTTTGGCCCCAAACGACACGCAGGCAAACATGGCACCGCCGAACGCGGCGAAAACGTGCCGCGCAAACGCGGTGACCGTCCGGCCGAAAGAAGGCCCGCAAGTCTGCTTGACACCTGGCAGTGGCCAAACCTTCCGAGATTGCAAACGCTGCCCCGAACTCGTGGTTGTTCCGCCGGGCCAATTCAAAATCGGATCGCCATTGGCCCAAGCCCAAAGAGATACCGACGAAAATCTGGCCGCCCGACGCATATCGCGTGTGTTTGCCGTTGGCGCTTACGAAGTCACGCGCGGAGAATTCGCGCACTTTGTCGAAGCAACCGGGCACAAAGCATCAACACTATGTGCCGGCCGCGAAGCCGCGCAAGTGCGCCCGACTTGGCGCAGCCCGGGATTTTCGCAAACCGCGCGGGACCCCGTCGTTTGCGTGAGCTGGCGCGATGCCAAATCGTATGTCGAATGGCTCAGCTCTGAGACGGGGAAAGCTTACCGCCTGTTGAGCGAAGCCGAGTGGGAATACATGGCCCGCGCTGGAACGCAAACCCCGTTCTGGTGGGGCAGCGAAATATCGCCAGCGCAAGCGAATTATGACACCGAATACAAATATAACGGCGCTGGCGAAACCGCCCCGCGTCTCGGACGAACGATCGAAGTTGGTAGCTTTAACTCCAATCCCTGGGGATTGTTCGACGTGTCCGGCAATGTCTGGGAATGGGTCGCCGACTGCTATACGCCGCGTCACGCTGAGGACGCTGCCCCAGCCCGCCCAAACAGCAACGTAAGGTGCCGCCACACGATTCGCGGTGGATCCTGGGACAGCTTTCCCAAAGCGCTGCGATCGGCCAATCGGACCGCAGGCATGGTCAAGTCCCGTGCCGTTATCGGTGCAAGCCACGATATCGGTTTGCGCGTTGCACGTGATATTGAACCTTGACCGATGCGTTTTTTGAAATCAACGACCATTCTGAGCGGGACGCAGTATCCAACTGTTGGCAGTTCACGGTCGTGCGCACGGATTGATCGCAACGATAGCCCAAGGTGATATGAATATGCCGTTCGAACGCCTGCGGATTGAACGCGGCCTGATTTTCGGCGCTCGGTACATGGCCTTCATCGCCGTTGTCGGCTCATTGGCCGGCTCGATGCTGATGTTTTTGCTGGGTTTTGCAAAAGTCGTCCACGCTTACACAAACTGGTGGCCTGGCGCGACGTCGAGCGAGGGATTGTCGGCAAGTTCGGCTGCCATGATCAGCGTGATTGAAGCGCTCGACAGGTTCCTGATTGCGATTGTGCTGTTATATTTCGCAAACGGCGTTTACGCGCTTTTCATCCGGCGGGAACGCCAGCCCGACAGTATTCCGCTCGCCCACTGGTTGCGCGTGAATTCCATCGGTCAGCTGAAACAGGTCGTGGCCGAAGTCATCATCGTGGTCTTATTCGTCTTGTTCCTGCGCGTCGCTCTTGAGGTCTATCAACGTCCCGATCCCGACTTAAGCTGGCGCGAACTTGGCTTTATTCTCCTGCTGCCGATGTCGACGCTGCTGCTGGCTTTGGCGCTGAAGCTTGTTGAACTGCACCCAAAGCCTTTGCGAAACAATGACGATGCGGCAAGCGACCGGCCACCTAACAGCGATGAGATGACCTGAAGCCTGCTGGCACCGATGACAACGCTTGCAGACCTCCAAGCCTCGCGCACAACGCAGAACGCACAACGCAAGACATCTCCATGGCCACCGATACGCCCGATACCCCGCATCGCCCGCAAATCGAGATCTATACCGACGGCGCATGCTCGGGAAATCCAGGGCCTGGCGGCTGGGGCGCAATCCTGATTTCAGGCAAGCACCGCAAGGAACTCAACGGCGGTGAAGCAGAGACGACCAACAACCGCATGGAGTTGCGCGCCGCAATCGAGGCGCTTGATGCGCTGAAGTTTCCCTCAGACGTCCACATCTGGACCGACTCCAGCTACGTCAAGGACGGGATCACAAAATGGATCCATGGCTGGAAGCGCAACGGCTGGAAGACCGCGGCCAAGAAACCCGTCAAGAACGCCGAACTCTGGCAGCAACTCGACGCGGCCCAGGACCGCCACGCGATCACTTGGCATTGGCTCAAAGGACACGCTGGCCACCCCGAGAATGAACGCGCTGACGAACTGGCTCGCGCCGCCATCACAGCCATGCGGACCGGTGGTGCGCAAACCTAAGCTGGGACAGACCTCATCCGGTTTCGGCGGAATGGCCTGACCCGAAAACCCAGCACTTATCAAAAACCGGGATCTGGGGCGTGACTCCGATTGGATGCGACATGCATTAAAATGATCGGAGCGCTCGATCCGATCTTGCGGAATCGCTTTGCGATTCGCGGATCGGATGAGTTGCTCTATTTCAAACATAGCAGAACAGCTTTATCCGAGCACTTGACCCCAACTGCGGTCACGTGTGGTCGGATGTTGCTTGAGCCCGCGGCCAGGCCACTTTCCAAACCGCGATCGCAAAGCCAAACCCCGCCAGTCCAAGCGCGATCAGCACTGGCGCGTCGGCACCAACGCTCAGCGCGATCTGGGTCCCCAGCAAATTGACGAACAGCGCTGCGCGTTGATCACTGAAAAACGTCAGCCAAGCCGCCGCTTCAACCAAGCCAAACACGACCAACGGGGCCGCAAACAGAAGCGCCCATACCCAGCGGTGACCGGCCCGCCGCAGCGCGATCGCCAGGAGCACACCGACGAAAACACCCGTTACCACCATGCTCGCGGGACGGCCAAACACATTCCAGACCTGCGCCATCGACCCAAGCGGCAACGGCTTAACCAACAGCGCAAGCCCCGCAAACGCACCGATCCCGAGCAGGACAACCGCTGACCACCGCGACCGCAGACATGAAACCATGGCAGTGTGTTTCCCAGATCCAAAACACGACGGCGGCAGGACGCACCCACCGCCGCGCATTCAGACGCGAACGCGAGCCCGATCGCTCACGCACCGTTATCGCTCAAAGGCTGCTGTCGATAGCCGAGCACAACGTCGCCGCACTGGAAACGTCGTGACCTGGAGGCGCATCTTCCACGTTGAGCACGCGGACCACGCCGTCATCGACCATCATCGCATAGCGCTGAGAGCGCACACCGAGACCGCGCTCCGTCAAATCGATCTCAAGACCGATTTTTTTGGCAAACTCGGCGCTGCCGTCGGCAAGCATATCGACTTTGCCC
>CAZOGY010000031.1:13376-15979 GCA_964579305.1 uncultured Hyphomicrobiaceae bacterium | reverse complement strand
TCACCCATCACCGTGAACGTTGTCTCCGGCAGCTTGTCGCCAACTTGGATTGCCATGGGGCACCTCACCTTGGTCTGAATGTCGCATGCGTCAAGCAGTGTAGACCAATCAGACCGGATCGGATCACGAAGACGGCAACTGCCAAACGGTTTCGATGCGGCCATCTGAGTTTGCGATGACCAATTGCACGCCCTTGCCCGCCAGTGACGCGCGGCTTGCGTGATGAACGGGCACCTTGAACAGGAACGAACCGGCGTCGGTTTGCCCAGCCGGCTTTGCAACGCCCACCATCACGCCATCGGGACTTGAGACGAACACGTCTGCATCTCCCGACGTGCTTTTGACGGCGACAATCAGTTGAAATTCGCCGCCGGCCTGCTCAAGCCGCAAATCCGAGATCGTCAGCCCGTCAGCGCCGGCCTTGGCGTGCTGCAAGGTCACTAAGCGCGGAACACTGGCCAGGGTCCGCGCAAGGGCTGGCGGCATCGATGTCACGTCCGACGGCGAGAAACGCAAGCGCAGTGTGACGTCGGTGGGAATGCAGATTTCCTTGCAGACGCCATAGAAAACACTGGCCACGAGCACGACAGGCTTACCTGGATCGCGCGGCGCGATGCGAATTGGAAACCCGGTTTGTCCGCTATAGCCAAGCGTCGTTCCCATCTGGTCGACAAGCCGCATTGGCGTTGGAAAAAGCACCTCGGCGCTTGCGATGTTTTGGGACGCTGACAAGTCGATGCTCGGCGGGATGCCACCTGCGTCGCCGGGATGACGCCAATACGTTTTCCACTTCGCCGCGAGAGCCACATCGATCATGGCATAAAGCTGGATACCATTGCCCTGCGGCATCGCACCTGTGACAAGCCGCAACTTAGACTTGTGGGCTTCGTGCCAGTCGGTGCGGGGCGCCTGCGCATGGGCGTGCGGAACGCTTCCAAGCGCCATGACGGCGATCGCAGCGAATACGCTGATGACGACGGCGCGCTTGGCCTGCTCAAATCCGCTCATGTCAATCCTTGTCAAACCGTGCTGTCTGCCGCGTATCATGCAGCCTCGACCGCGATACCGCCCAATTATCGCATAGATCGGAAGACCAGACTTAAAATCACAGTCACAACTCGGCGACCGGCGCACGCGGTCAGTCTGGCGGGCGGGCCGGAGGATAGACCCGAGGACGGGCCCATCGCCGTCGATCGCACAACCGGGATTGGCACACGCGCCGGCTACGACCAACTGTGGCGACATACATGCCGCCCGCATCGCAAGCTGGGATCAAACGGGACAGACAATGACGGCTTCTGAAGGCTTCTTTGAGGGAAAACTGCTGATCGCCATGCCCGGCATGCCGGACGATCGTTTTGCGCGCTCCGTGATCTTCATGTGTGCGCATTCCGAGACCGGCGCGATGGGGCTGGTGATCAATCGCACTGCAGAAGACATTTCGCTCGGCGGCCTTCTCGCGCAGCTATCGCTTGTCGACGAAGCCGGCGTCAGCGAGGGTGGCGATGAAGCACAGCCAGCCACGCCTGCTGCAGCGTCGGCGCTTCAGGTTGCGGAACGTTTGGCAGACCACCCTGTCCACATTGGCGGGCCCGTTGAAACCAAGCGCGGCTTTGTCCTGCACACCCGGGACTATTTCGCCGCCGGCGCGTCCGTTGCGATTACCGATGAAATCTGCCTGACCGCTACGGTCGATGTGTTGCGCGCGATCGCGGAGGGGACGGGCCCGCGCCAAGCGCTGCTCGCTTTGGGCTACTCGGGATGGGCCGGCGGCCAATTGGAGCGTGAGTTGCAAGCGAACAGTTGGCTGCACGCCGAAACCGATCCGGAAATCCTGTTTCGCACGCAGGTCAACGATCGCTACGAGAAGGCGCTTGCGCAATTGGGGGTCGACCTGTCCTTTCTGGTCGACGCCGCCGGACACGCGTGAGGTGGCCAGCACTATCGGCGAATTTCGCTAAGCACCGTAGAGCCCTGCAAGGCACTGTATACAGTGCCGCCTGCTCCAATCACTCGTCGTCATCGGCCTCAGCGTCGAAGTCCTCGCCCGCCAGCCGCGCCAGACTTGCAGCAATTCCTGGCGGCAGGCTGCCCCGCCGGCGGGATCTTGAGCGCCGCCCGGACTGAGGCTCGGCGAACGGCGGCGCCGCGGACGGATGGAACGGCTCGTTAAGCCCGTCGGTCTCCATGTGCGATGGCCTCGCCTGGCCGGTTGGCATGAGCCGATCTTGCCCTGCGTTCGCCACGCCACCTTGCATCGGCCCGGCCGGATGTCCCCCATTCGGCGTGCTGTGCGGCGTGCCGTCGTGCATTCGGTCTGGCGACGTCGCAAACGGCTCGGGCTCAGCGTGCGGCACTCTTGAGCGTGGTGCGCTTTGGTGTGCGGCCCCAAACGGCGGCGATTGTGATGGCGCTGATGGCGCGCGCGGCGCGTCCGGCGTTGGTGTCTGGCCAGAACCGGTCCCGGCACTCGCTTGTCCCAGTGCAAAGGGTTCAGCTTGCCGCGAGGGCTTGTGCGCAGATCCGCTCCCAGCGCCCTGGTTGCCAGTGTTGACTTGCGTTGGTGGCGGCACGGCCCCTCGCGCCGGTCCCCGCTGATCTGG
>CAZOGY010000031.1:0-13276 GCA_964579305.1 uncultured Hyphomicrobiaceae bacterium | reverse complement strand
TGATCTGGCGTCAACTGCTCTGACGCCGGCCCATCCAAACGCGCGGCAAGTCCGGCTGCCAGCGCATCGTCGTTGCTGGACGATTGCGACGTCCGCGCATCGTTCGCGGCGGCGCTGTGAGATCCCGATCCGACGTCGGGCCCGGCAGCAGAGGCCAACATACCAGCCAGATCGCTGTCTGCGCCAGCCGTTGGCCGCTGTGAAGGTGCGCCATCGCCTCCGTTCATTGGACCGTGATCGAACGAAGACGCATGCGATCCGGCTGGCCCGTTCGGCGACGGCCGTTGCCCGGCAGCCCCAGGCCGCGCAGAAGGCGGAACTGGCAGGTCTCGCCCAGGCTGACCGTTGCCAAAGCCGTTGCCCGGCGAACCCGATCTGCCGGGCCGCTCGCCCGCAAGGGCAGTCTGTTGAATAGGCGGTGGCCCTGAGGGGCCTGGCGGAACACGCGGCGGCAAGGGCGGTGCACCCCCGCGCAGCGGTTGTGTTGGCACCGTGCGCTCGCCATCGTCGGGTCTCGGCACCGCCTGTTTGGAAGCTGACGTGGACGCGGGCGCAGGGTCGCGCGGCGGTGCAGCGGCCGGCGGTTGCGGCGGCTTGGCCGATGGCCGTGCGCCGGCAGAACCATTCGGGTCGGCCTGTGCCGGCGGCGTTGGCGGCCCGGCCCCTCGCGCACCTGCCTCGGTTTTCGCCCGTCCGGCCGATCCACCACTCTTGGTGCGCCCGCGCGTCGACCGTCCAGCGGCCGCATCGGACGCCGCTTGCGTCTCCGATCGATTGCCCTTGGCTGCCTTCTCGCTTGCCGCATCGTCGCTTTGCCGCGCCGCGACACTATCGGCAGCGCGCCCGCCCGCTTCGGCTTCGGCGCCTGGCTTGGGCAGCGCGGCAGCCGAACGTTTGGCAAACATCAGGCTTTGCGCACGCCGCTCAGCCTTGCGAATGACTTTCAACAGGTCGGCAACCTCACGCACCGACATCGCCTCGCCGTAGTAGAAGCCTTGCGCGTACTCGCAGCCAAGCGACCGCAGGAACAAGACATCATCCGGCCCGTCGACGCCCTGCGCGATCACCGCTTTGCCAAGCTCGTGCGAGAGCGCGATGATCGAGCGCACGATGGCGGCGCCGCTGGTGTCCTCCATCGCCGCACGGACCAGTTCGGCATCAACCTTCACTTTGTCGATGGCAAATCGCTGAAGATAGGCCAGCGATGTATAGCCGGTGCCAAACTCATCGAGCGCGAGGCGGACGCCGGTTTCTCTCAGCTTGTTGAGCAGGTCGGAGGCCTGCTCGGGATTGTCCATGACCACCGCTTCGGTCATCTCAAGTTGCACCGACCCCGGCGGAAGGCCCTCAGCGCCCGTAAGCCTGCGCACCTCTTGCACAAGCTCTGGCACAAGCAGTTGGCGGCCGAGTACGTTGAGACTGACAAACAAAGGGCGTTCAACGCGCGGCAATTGTTGTTGCCATTTCGCGAGTTCGCGAACGCTGGCCTGCAAGACATGTGAACCGACGCGAACAAGCAGATCGTTTTGTTCAGCAAGCGGGACATAATCGATCGGATCAAGCACGCCCAACTTGGGGTGCTTCCACGTCACGAACGCTTCGAAACCTGCAAGCTCTTCGGTTGGCAGATAAATAATTGGCTGGAAGGCGACCCGGATTTCTTTGCCGTCGATGGCGCGTTTCAGGTCGTCTGCGATCGACGCCCAATTGTCCGCGTCTCCGGCGAGGCTTTGGCGATAGATCTCAACCGTATCGGCACCGGAGCGCTTGGCGCGGCGCATGGCGATTTCGGCCTGCGTGAACAGATCACGCGGCGTGTTGGCGTGCGCTGAGGAAATGGCAATCCCGATCGCCCCCGTCAAAACAAGCTCCTGACCGGCAATCTGTATCGGTGTTCGCACCGCCCGCCGGAACGTCTCAGCAAGCATCGCGATCTTGCGCGGCTCATGCTCGTTCACGATCACCGCAAACTGGTCGCCGCCAACGCGCGCCAAGGTATCGGCAGCCCCGATATGCTGGTCGAGCCGCCGAGCGATCGTCAGCAGCAGACTGTCCCCAACGATCATGCCGTGGTCTTCGTTGATGGCCTTGAAGCGGTCGATGCCGATCAGAATAACCGCGATCCCGCGGGGCGCCTCATCGCCGACGGGAAGCAGCGCGCGGTCGAGCCGATCGAGAAACAGCTCGCGGTTGGGCAGGTTTGTCAGGTGGTCATGCACCGCGTCGTGGAGCAGCCGCTCCTGTGTGCGGCGGTCCTCCGTGATATCCCGCATCAGGCCGCAGCACTGTATGGACCGCCGGTCCGCGGTCGGCACACTTGCGGCATCAAGCGAGAACCAGCGAAAATAATTGCCGACGTGGCGCATGCGGAATTCGAGATGGACGCTGCCGCCGTCATTGTCCTTGATGCCCGCCAAGACAGACAGGAACCGTTCGCGGTCAGCCGGGTGCAAGTGCTCGCAAAAGACATCGGACTTGCCTGACAACGCGCCGGTATCGAGCCCGAGCGCCGTCTCCACAAGGGGACTGACCGAAATCTCATCGCGCCGGGCCTGCCACTCCCAAACCGCCGACCCCGAACCGTCGACCGCAAGCGCACGCAGCGACGTGTCGGACGGGGCAAACCCTACGGTTGGCTCAGGCGCGCGAAACGCAAATTGCGTGACGGTAAAGCCGAGCAGAACCGTGATCAGGACCAGCCCTGCCACCAGCCCCGAGACGACGAGATCGCCATTGAGCTGGCCCGACAGCGCCATCGCCGCGCCGAACACCCAAACCAGAAACAAGATCCAAGTCGGCAGCAAGGACAGCGCACGGTCCTGTCCGCGCACGGCCAGAAACACCATCGCGAGCGCGGCAAATCCGCCAATCGCTGCAAACGACAACCGCGCAAACGTTGCAGCAAGCCGCGGATCCAGAACGGCAAGGAACACCAACGCCAATTGCGCCGCGATCCAGGCGCCGATCATCATGCGCACAAACGCGTGCCAAGATCCCAGCCGCAGAAACGTGGAAACAAAAATCAGCAAGCTGGCCGCGATCGCCGACTCGGTTGCGGCGCGATAGACGGAGTTATCTTCCGCCCGCAGTTGCAGCAATTTATGCCAGAAGCCAAAATCGACGCAGAGATAGGCAAGCACACTCCACGCAACGAGCGCGGCGGTCGGAAAGATTGCCTTGTGATTGGCCGCAAAGATCGCGGTGAGGAATACGCCGAGCAAACCAGCGATCCCGAGCATAATGCCGTTGAACAACTCACGGTCACGCACCTTGAGGCGATAGCTGGTCGGTTGCCACAAGAACAGCTGCGCGCTGCGCCCGGCGGTCAGCTCGACCGCATAGGTGATGGTCTGACCTGGATCGATGGTGACCTGAAAGATATCAGCGACATCGTTTTCGACGCGTTCTGGCAGAAAGCCGAGCGACGGCGTCAGTCCTGCCAGACGGCGCGCATCCAAGTCTGGCCACATGATGCCAGAGCCGATCTGGGTATAGCGTTCGGCCGTGATCCATCGCGTGATCGCTTGGTCGCTCGTGTTGCGCAAAGCAAAAACGATCCAATCGGGGTTTGACCCGGTCACCGACGCCCGCACCGACATGCGCCCGCTGGTCCCATCCACCCCTGGCGCCGTCTCAACCTGCAAGGTCTCCCCGCGACGCTCGCGATAGTCACCGGCACGTTTGATATTGATCCGGTCGGATTGGGCGTTGAGACGGATCGGCTCAAGCGCCTTTGCTTGCGGCATCGCACCAATGAGACCGGCGATCAGGGCCAGCACAGCGCCAAGCGCACAGCCAAGCCGGCCCACACCGCGCGCAGCGATGCGGCCTGCGTGTCGCCCAGCCCCAGGCCGAACAACCGAACAATCGTTTGAATTAGCGAACCTGACCATGACCCCGCACTCTCCCCGGGCGCGGGTCATCGGACAACAAGGCGTACAAAAAATGGTCTTGCCATTCCCCAGCGATTTTTAAGTATCGCCGCGCAAGGCCCTCTCGGATGAAACCGTTCTTGTCCAGCACACGCATCGAGGCCGCATTGCTCGGCAGGCAAGCGGCCTCAAGCCGGTGCAATCTGAGTGAATCGAAAGCGAAATCAGCCGCCATCCGCACCGCTTCACTCATATAGCCTTGGCCTGCATACATTTCGCCCGTCCAGTACCCAAGCGCGGCCGACTGCGTCACGCCCCTGCGCACGTTCGACATTGTCAGCCCGCCAACCAGTTCTTCGTCGATCGCACGAAAGATGAAGAACGCATAGCCGTGATCGTCTCGCAGATCGCGCTGATGGACACGAATGCGCCGACGGAAGGCCGCGCGCGACAACTCATCGTTGGACCAGGCCGGCTCCCACCGCGTGAGGTGGTGGCGGCTTTGCGCACGCAACCGGGCCCAGGCGGCGTAATCGGCCATGGCCGGGGGCCGCATCACAAGCAGCCTGGAGCGCAAATACGGCTCTGCCTCATGCAGAAATCCAGAACGCAAAAAAGCCATGCGCTCGTCTCGCCCTCACACCTTGAACACTGGCGCCCACCACCCGCTGTCGGCTGCCTAATGTACCTTTCGCACAAATGACGCTGCGACCGTTTCCCCAAGCCCCTGCGATCGCTCCCCCGTGCCAACGACCGCAACCGCCGGCTGCGCAACCGCAACGAGGCCGGCGGCAAACGCCTGCACGTCCGCAGCGCTCACGCGCGCAATGCGTTCGGCGATTTCATCGGGCCCGAACGTGCGACCATGGACAAGCAATTGCCGCGCAAGTTGTTCAGCCCGCGCCACCGGACTTTCAAGGCTCATCATCAGGCCCGCCGTCAATTGCGCCTTGGCGCGTGCCAGCTCGCGATCATCAAGCAACGTGTCGCCGAGCTTGGTCAGCTCTTGGGCAACGACAGCGCCAAGCTCGGCCACCAGATCATGCGACGTCGCTGCGTGGATCGTCAGAAAGCCGGTATCGCTGAGCCCCCACGCCGACGCGTAGATCGAATAGCAAAGCCCGCGCGCTTCCCGCACTTCCTGAAACAAACGCGACGACATGCCTCCGCCAAGCACGGCGCAAAACACCTGACCCGTAATGAAATCGGGCCGCACGTAAGCCGGCGATGGAAACCCGACGATCACATGCGACTGCTCAAAAGCATCCGGGTGGCCAAACGCCCCGCCGTGGAACCTTGGCACGACCGGCGCCGATGACTTCGCGCTGACATGATCGGCAAATCCTGCGTGCACCAGGGCCACAAACGCGTCGTGATCGACGGCGCCGGCCGCGGCAACAACCATGCGGTCACCGGAATAATGCCGCGCCAGATAGTCCCTCAAATGATCAGCCGATAACGCCTGCACGCTCTCAGGCGTGCCGATGATCGGCCGCCCGACGGCATGGTCGGGAAACGCTGCCGCCTGCACCAGATCGTATGCCAACTCGTCCGGCATATCCTGCAAGCCCGCAATCTCCTGCAGCACCACGTCTTTTTCGCGGGCAAGCTCTTGTCCATCAAACACCGCGTTGCGCACGATGTCCGACAGCACATCGACGGCCAGCGGCACATCCTCGCCCAGCACACGGACATAGTAAGCGGTCTGCTCCAGGCTGGTCGCCGCGTTCATATCGCCGCCCACCTGCTCGATCTCTTCGGCAATCTCGCGAGCAGAACGGCGCGCCGTGCCCTTGAACGCCATATGCTCAAGCAGGTGCGAAAGGCCATGTTCCTGGCCCGTCTCATGACGCGCGCCCACCCCGACCCACACACCAAGCGCAGCGGAGCGAAGCGATGGCATGTGTTGCGTGACCACCCGGATACCGCACGGCAGCTGCGTCACGCGCACCAACGGATCGCAGGTCTTCAGCTCTTCGAAATCGTCGCCCGAACGGTCATCGGGCCTGTCGTGTGGGTGCGTCACGCGTTCCGAACCGCTCATACATCTGCCCCTTGGGCTGCGGTCGCCCGCTCAATGATCAGCGCCTCGACCGCCTTGAGATCGTTCAAAGCCGGCGTGATGCGCTCCGGCGCCCCCATCAGGTGAGAAAGTCGCGGCGGAAGCTGCGGGCGCACACCGGTTATGTCGGCCATGGCATCTGGAAACTTTGCGGGATGGGCGGTGGCAAGCAAGACGATCGGCACGGCGCGATCATGTCCGTCGGACTGTAGCTGCGCCGCAGCATGGGCCGCGCAAGCGGTATGGGGATCAAACACGTAGCCCGACTGGGATTGCCACGCGCGGATCGTTTCGGCGACCTGAGCTTCCGTTGCCGCATAGCCGGCGAAATCAGCCCGCAAGGTCGCGTGCATGTTGGCCAGATCAATGCGCCCCGACTGGTTGAGCGAGGCCATTTGCGAACGGATCAGCGCCGAGTCGCGTCCCTGCGCCTCAAACAAATAGCGTTCGAAGTTCGACGACACTTGGATGTCCATTGACGGCGATGTCGTTGCGACCACGCCGCGCTTTTCGTACACCCCCTCGGCGACCGCACGCGGCAGGATGTCATTGTCGTTCGACGCAATCACCAGCCGGTCGATCGGCAAGCCCATGCGCTTGGCAACAAAACCGGCAAAAATATCGCCGAAGTTCCCCGTCGGCACGATGAACGACAGCGGTCGGTACGGCGCACCCAGGGCAACACCCGCCGCGAAGTAATAGGTGACTTGCGCGACGACACGCGCCCAGTTGATCGAATTCACGCCTGACAAACCGACCTGATCACGGAACGGCTGATCAACAAACATCGCTTTCACGAGCGCTTGGCAGTCGTCGAATGTCCCGTCGACGGCGAGCGTGGCGACGTTATCTTCCGGCGCCGTTGTCATCATCCGACGCTGGACATCGGACACACGGCCCTGCGGATAGAGGATTGTGACCTGAACGCGGTCGGCGCCGCGGAACGCTTCGATCGCGGCACCGCCGGTGTCGCCCGATGTCGCCCCCACGATCGTGGCCCTTTGCCCGCGGCGGGCCAATACGGCGTCCATCATTCGCGCAAGGAGCTGCATGGCGACGTCTTTGAACGCAAGCGTCGGCCCATGAAATAATTCGAGCACGAACAGGTTTGGTGCAATCTGGACCAAGGGCGTGGTCGCTGGATGGCCGAAACCGGCATAGGCCGCTCTGGCCATTGCAGATAAGTCGTCCCTGCTGAACGCGTCGCCGACGAACGGCGCGATCACGTCCGTGGCCACGTCGGCAAACGGCTTGCCGGCAAAGTCAGCGATTTGGCGCTGTGACAGCTCAGGCCAAGTCTCGGGCACGTACAGGCCGCCATCGCGGGCCAGACCGGCCAGCATGACCTCTTCGAAATCGAGAGCTGGCGCATCGCCGCGTGTCGAGATGTATCGCAAAAGTCTGCCCCTCGCAGCCCGCTTGCGACGCTGCCGATCATCAAGCAACAGCGTCGGATCTGGCCCGCGGGCCGTTACATGTTTTGCGCGCCGCGCGCGCGATCGGACATTAGGCGCAAGCTTGCCCGCGAACAAGGCAGCCAGCCGGGCAGGATTTAGCCACGGTCAAACGCCGCCATGCCGCCATCGCCGCGCTTGCGCAAGCGGCCCCAAGCGAACGCGATATAGACGCCGACCAGCGTCAGCGCGAGACCCCACCAGGTCAGCGCGTATTCGAAATGCCGATTAGACAGCGTCAGCGCCCCAAGCTGTGGTTGCGGCGCCAAGGCACCGCCGATGGTCTGTTCGGCCTCGATGGCAAAAGGCACAAAGAGCGCCGCTGCCTCTTCAGGCGTACCCGCGCCACCCGCGCGGAAGCTTGCAACATGCCGGATCATCTCCGCATGGTCGCGCTGGTACCATTCGTTGCGCGTAAGATCGGGCGCGCTGGCAGCCCAATTGGCCCCAGCGGAGACACGCAAACGCCCAACCACCGTGACAGCACCGCTGACCTGCCCGTCGGCCCGTGTCTCAGGCGCCTTGCGCGCCTGCGCAACGATACCGCGCATCACCAGCACTTCCGACACCGGCCAACGGCCGCTCTGCCCAACGGGCTCAGCCAAGACAAGCGGTGTAATCACCTGCCAGGCCGGTCCGCTCGGCTGCCCCGCCCACAGATGGATCTCGCGCGCATGGTCAAATCGGCCCGTTGCGCGGATCCGCCGGAAGCGCAGTGTTTCAGCGCCCGCTTTCGGTTCGCTCTGGATTTGATCCCAGGCCGATTGGATGTCGAGCGGTGCCGCCATCGCGCCGCGCTGCAACCGTTCCAGCAGATCGGTTTTCCAGGCAAGGCGCTGCCATTGCCACAGACCAAGGTTGATCAGGACGACGAGCCCCGCCACGGCAAGGACCGTCGGCCAGATGAGGCCCGCCTCACGCATGCGCGTTATCATGAGCCGCTCCCCTTTCAGTTCCGGACTTCGCCGCCGCGCCTGACGCACCGGCGCACGCAAGACTTTGGCAATCGGCATCGGCTTTGCAGCATTGTCCTAAGGCCAACCTATCGCCCCTTCGTGCGTCCCTCGGCTGCCCGATGGCGATGCTGCATGGCGATCATCCAAGCTTTCATCGGACGCAGCAGCCCGAACGCAAGGCCGAGCGTCAACGGCGCAAAAACGGCAAGCAACAGCCAAACCGGCGGATCAAACGTGAACTGGGCCCAGAGCGCGCCGCCCAGCATCACAAAGCCGAGCAGAAAGATTGCAAAGACGGCCGGACCATCACCGCTGTCGACAAACGTGTAATCAAGGCCGCATCGATCACATTGCGGTTTCAGATCAAGCGTCCAGGCGCCTTTGAACAGCTGCCCGTCGCCACATTGCGGACAACGACAGCGCAAGCCCGCGACGAGGGGGGACGGGACCCGATCGGGCAGATCTGCAGACATGGTCGCCCCCGAGAGTAATATCCGATCTTTTGCGATCGCTTTGCGACTCACAGATCGGATAATTTGGCTGGATGGCTGGTTCGGCACGCCCGGCTTCCGCGCCAAACAACAACGGGCCGTCGAAACGGCCCGCTGCGCACTTATCCCGGATAGAGCATCAACCGCTCGCGTCAGGCCGCGCCCCACACATAGATGGCCGCGAACAGGAACAACCAGACGACATCCACGAAGTGCCAGTACCAAGCCGCGGCCTCGAAACCGAAATGCTCTTTCGGCGTGAAGGCGCCATTCAACGCGCGGATCAAGCAGATCAGAAGGAAGATCGTGCCGATGATGACATGCGCGCCGTGGAAGCCCGTCGCCATGTAGAATGCCGCACCGTAAATGTGGCCCGTCATGTTGAACGCGGCGTGCGTGTACTCGTAAGCTTGGCACAGCGTGAAGATGAAGCCCAACACAACCGTGAGTGCCAGCCCCCAGATCAAGCCGCGGCGGTTGTTCTCGATCAGCGCATGGTGCGCATACGTCACCGTCGTGCCCGACAGCAGCAAGATCAGCGTGTTGACCAGCGGCAGCCCCCACGGGTCGAATGTCTTCTGGAAGTTGTCGGACGGCTGCGGCGGGTGCTGGCCACCGGTCAGCGCTTCACGAGCCTCAAGGCCAATCTTGTTGGTATCGGACGGAGCAATCGACCCATCTGGCGCCTGAACGAGGACACCGTCCATGCTGCCTGGAAACAGGGCAAGATCGAAGTAGGCCCAGAACCAGGCGACGAAGAACATCACCTCAGAGGCGATGAACAGCAGCATCCCATAGCGCAAGTGGAGCTGGACGACCGGGGTGTGGTGACCCTGGTAGGATTCGCGGATCACATCGCGCCACCACATGAAGGCGCAGAACGTGACAAGCGCCAGACCGATGTAGAACACGGTCGGACCTTCAAAGCCGAACAGCCCTTCACCGGCACTGATTGTGCGCATCCAAATAATCGCGCCGACAGCGAGCACGAAGGTGCTGAGCGAGGCCATGATCGGCCACGGGCTCGGGTCGACCAAATGATAATCGTGTTCTTGCGAATGCCCGCCAGACATTTTCAGCTCCTTGTCGCGAGGCCTGGACCGTAATGCCGGCGCCTCAGTTCCTTCCCCCAACCGGCCACAGCGCGGCAGCACCGGCGCCAGCCACCGTTTTTACGTGCGCGAACCGTCTGATTTTACCGGATTAGCGGCCTCGCTCTTAGCATCCCTCCGCGGCGCAGTCTTCGCGTCGTCGACTGGGAAAAACGTATAAGAGAGCGTGATTTGCGAGATCCCGCGCGCCGCAGCGTCTTCGACAAAACCCGCGTCGATATAAAAGCTGACAGGCATTTCGACGCTTTCGCCCGGCTGCAGCGTTTGTTCCGTGAAACAAAAACATGCGATCTTGGCGAAGTGCTGCCCCGCGGCATCGGGCGCGACGTTGAATGACGCGGTGCCAGTCACCGGTTTGTCTGACGTGTTTGTCGCCCGATAGAAGGCCAGGTTGTTCTCGCCTATGCGGACTTTCATCGTGCGCTGTACAGGTTCGAAGGCCCAAGGCAAACCGCGCGCAACGTTACTGTCGAACCGCACAACCACCGTCTGTTCGAGGATGCGATCGGACTTTTCGGTGACCCGCTGAGGTGTCCCGGCGAACCCTGTGACTTGGCAGAAGATTTGATAAAGCGGCACTGCGGCATAGGCCATGCCAAGCATGAACAGTGCGAAAGCGCCGGCATAAACTGCGACCTTGCGATGCTTGGCCTGCAACGACCCAGATGCGTTGGCGGCGTTGCCATCGCCGTCTTTCAAATCGTGCGCGTTGTTGCCAGTTTGGTTCATCGCGTACGCCCTTTACATTGGCCGGTTAAACACATTGCCGCCCATGTGAACGATGGTGGCCAGGTAAAACAGGACCACGAGAAGTACGAGCCCCACCGCGATCGCGATCGAGCGGTGCCGTTGGCGACGCAGACGCTCAGCTTCCGCATCCGCGTCAGTATCGCGCGGCGCACCATTGTTCCCATCAACGCCGGTCATGCGCTCACCGCGAACTTGACGAGCTGTTCAACGAAGATCGCAGCAAACAGCGCGAACAGATAAAAGATCGAGAACTTGAAAAGGCGCTGTGCCGCCGCATCCGCATCCCGCCCTTCGCGGATGCGGTAGACCGCCCAAGCGCGCGCCAAGAACACGGCGCCGAGCGCGGTCGCAAACACGCCATACACCGGACCGGCAAGCGATGTGAAAGCCGGGGCGACGCCGACCGGGGCCATCAGGACAGAGTAGATCAGGATCTGGCGGCGCGTTTCATCAGGCCCGGCGACCACCGGCAGCATCGGCACGCCAACCCGCTCATAATCGCGACAGCGATACAGCGCGAGCGCCCAGAAGTGCGGCGGCGTCCACACAAAGATCAACAGGAACAGTAAGATACTTTCGATGGCGACATCACCGGTCACCGCAGCCCAGCCGATCATCGGCGGGAACGCACCGGCCGCGCCACCAATCACGATGTTCTGCGGTGTCCGCCGCTTCAGCCACATCGTGTACACGAAGACGTAAAAGCCGATGGTGATCGCAAGAAGCGCGCCCGCCGCATAGTTGACCAGCAGGCCAAGCGTCATCACCGACAGGATCGCAAGAACGGAGCCGAAAACAAGCGCTTCCTCCCGCGTGACGCTGCCGCGTGGTATCGGCCGCGCCGCCGTCCGCGCCATCCGCGCGTCAATGTCGGCCTCATACCACATGTTGAGCGCACCAGAGGCCCCCGCGCCAACTGTGATTGACAACAGTGCAATCACCGCAAGCAGAGGATGGATCTGGCCAGGAGCGGCAAGCATCCCAACGAGCGCTGTGAAAATGACCAGCGACATGACGCGGGGCTTCAACAGAAGATAGAAGTCATGGACTGTGCCCCCGGTGGGGCCGTCGTCACGAACTCTGCCGGCGTATGCGCCATCCATACTCGTGTCAGCCATGGCTGTGCGATTCCTCGGCCCGCGTTATGTGCGGATCTTGATCTGGGCAACGGCAACGCACTCAAGTCAGCGCCGCCGGTCGATGAAAAGCGCGCCCGGCGTAAGTCGCCCGAACCCGCAGAGCGCAGTCAGCGTTCGCTCGCCAAAGCACGCCAATGCTCTCACGACGCCAAACACGAGCCTCTCAACGCAAGACACGCGTCCGGCTCACGTCAATTCGGCCGGCCGCCGCACCGATCGCTCGGCACGGCGGCGCAGCCAAGTTCGCTTAGTGGTGCGCGGTCGCTTTGTCGTCAAAGCGCGGAAGCTTTTCAAACGAGTGGAACGGCGGCGGCGACGACAGCGTCCACTCCAGCGTCGTTGCGCCTTCGCCCCACGGATTGTCCACCGTGCGTTTCGCGCGGATCATCGCGACAGCCATGCCGATGAAGAAGATCAGCGTGCCAACAGCCGTGATGTAAGAGCCATAGGACGACACGCCGTTCCAGAAGGCAAAGCCCGGCGGGTAGTCGGCATAGTGCCGGTTCATGCCAGCAAGACCCAGGAAGTGTTGCGGGAAGAACAGGATGTTTGCGCCGATGAAGGTGGTCCAGAAGTGCAGCTTGCCCCAGAACTCCGAGTATTCATACCCGGTCATTTTCGGGAACCAATAATACCAGCCCGCAAAGATCGCGAACACGGCACCAAGCGACAGCACATAGTGGAAGTGGGCGACGACATAGTAGGTGTTGTGCAGGCCACGGTCGACGCCGGCGTTTGACAGCATCACCCCGGTCACGCCGCCGACGGTGAACAAAAAGATGAAGCCAAGCGCCCACAACATTGGCGTACGGAACGAAATCGATCCGCCCCACATCGTTGCGATCCACGAGAAGATCTTCACGCCTGTCGGCACCGCGATCACCATGGTCGCGAACGTGAAGTACGCCTGCGTGTCAACGCTGATGCCGGCCGTATACATGTGGTGGGCCCACACGACGAACCCGACGACGCCAATCGCAACCATGGCGTAGGCCATGCCGAGGTAGCCAAAGATCGGCTTCCTGGAGAACGTCGCGACCACGTGGCTGATCATGCCGAAGCCTGGAAGGATCAGGATGTACACTTCCGGGTGCCCGAAGAACCAGAACAGGTGTTGGTACAGGAGCGGGTCACCGCCACCCGATGCCTCAAAGAACGCCGTGCCGAAGTTACGGTCCGTAAGCTGCATGGTGATCGCGCCAGCAAGAACCGGCAGTGACAGCAGCAGCAGGAAGGCGGTGATCAGCACCGACCAGACAAACAGCGGCATCTTATGCAGCGTCATGCCCGGCGCGCGCATATTGAAGATCGTCGTGATGAAGTTAATGGCGCCGAGGATCGACGAAATACCAGCAACGTGCAGAGCCAGGATCGCAAAGTCCATCGCAGGACCAGGGTGGCCAGCATACGTCGAAAGTGGCGCAAGAACGATCCCGCCGG
>CAZOGY010000030.1:0-29214 GCA_964579305.1 uncultured Hyphomicrobiaceae bacterium | reverse complement strand
GCATGTCGGTGACCTCTTCAGGACGCTCGTCGATCAAAAGCACGATCAAATAGCATTCCGGGTGATTGGTCGTGATTGAGTGTGCGATCGTTTGCAGCATCACCGTTTTACCGGTTCTTGGCGGCGCAACGATTAGGCCGCGCTGCCCCTTACCGATCGGTGCGACAATATCGATGACGCGCGGTGACAGATCCTTAATTGTCGGATCTTCGATTTCCAGTTTAAGCCAATCCGTCGGATAGAGCGGCGTCAGATTGTCAAAATGGATTTTGTGACGCGTCGCTTCCGGCTCTTCGAAATTGATCTTATTGACTTTCAGCAGCGCAAAATACCGTTCGCCGTCCTTTGGCGAGCGGATATGTCCTTCAACCGTATCTCCCGTGCGCAACGCAAACCGCCGGATTTGCGATGGCGAGACATAAATATCGTCCGGGCCTGGCAAATAGTTCGCGTCCGGTGATCGCAGAAAACCGAACCCGTCTTGCAGGACTTCGACCACGCCGTGGCCGACGATCTCGATATCTTGCGCCGCGAGCTGCTTGAGCGTGGCAAACATCAGCTCCTGCTTGCGCAGTGTGCTCGCGTTCTCAACGCCGTGCTCTTCCGCAAAAGCGAGCAGCTCAGTCGGCGTTTTCTCTTTTAGGTCTTGCAGTCTCATTTCCGTCATCAGGAAAGACTCCCAGCAAAGCAGCTTGGGTGGAGGGAGCGAGAGGGTTTGGCTGCTTTTGGATCTGGATGGGGGATTGGGCGCCGGTTAAAACCTACGGCGTCGTCAAGAAAATCTACCCCGGGGAGCCGGTCGGGCATGCCTCTCTCGGGCTCGCCGGCACCACGTATATACCATCGCCTTTGCGCGTCGAAAAGAGTCGAACGCAAGAAAAATCGCGCGACCCACTCAGAACGGCTGGACAATCACCAGAATCACCGCGGCCACCATCAAAATGGTTGGCACTTCATTGACAATACGCCAATGCCGCGCGGCGTGTTCGCTTGCATCGTCACTGAAGCGTCGGACGCTTGCGGCCAGATAACCGTGCACGCCGGACAGACCGATCACAGCCAAAAGTTTGGCGTGGAACCAGCCTGACGAGAATGCGTCAAGTTGCCAGCCGAGCCAGAGGCCAAGCCCCCAAGACACCATCATCGCCGGCGTCATGATGATGTTGAGGAGGCGGCGCTCCATGACCTTCAGCGTTTCCGACAGGTCAGAGCCCGGTTTCGCATCGGCGTGATAGACAAAAAGCCTTGGCAGATACAAAAGACCGGCCATCCACGAGATCACGGCGACGACGTGAATGGCCTTGATCCACAGATACGCTGCCTCACCAAGGACAAGCATCAGGGCCAGCGCAAAAGCAACCGTGACGGCAAGCGCCATGCCCGCGCGGCCAGCCGGCGTCTTAAGCAGGTCCGTTGCTTCGGTTGCCGATATCACGGAACGTCTCCCCATCACACAAAGGCGGTGATTGCGTTGTTGCGGTGCGGACAATTGTGTCCTCAGGCGGCGCTGCGGACCCGTTCGACCAAGTGCGCGACGTGCTCCGGTGGCGTTTGTGGGACGATGCCATGGCCGAGGTTGAACACGAACGGCGCGCCATGCATGGCCTCCAGGATGGTGTCGATCGCCGCGTCCAGCTCAGCGCCGCCGGCCACGAGTGCAAGCGGGTCGAGATTGCCCTGGACGACGGCCAGATTGTAGGCGGTCACGGTATCGCGGACCGTTGCCATGTTCTGGGCTGTGTCGATGCCGACGCCGTCAACGCCGGTTGCATGGCAATACGCCGCGATCTGGCTGCCGGCGCCTTTTGGAAACCCGATCACCGGGATGTCGGGGTGGCGCGCGTTCAGCTCTGATACGATTCTGGCGGTTGGTGCCACGACCCATTTTTGGAATTCGCGGACAGGCAGGCTGCCCGCCCATGTGTCGAAAATCTGAACAGCATCGACGCCGCTTTTGATCTGATTGCTGAGGTAGGCAATCGAGGTTTCGACCAGCAAGTCGATCAGTCGCGCGAACTCGTCGGGCTCGCGATAGGCCCAAAGCCGTGCGTCGGCCTGGTCTTGCGATCCCTTGCCGCCAACCATGTAGGTCGCCACCGTCCAAGGCGCGCCGCAAAAGCCAATCAGGGCCGTTTCGTTGGGCAGATCAGCGCGAATGCGATCGACGGCCTCGTAAACGGCATCGAATTTTTCGTGGGTGCGGTCCAGGTTCAGGCGCGCCAAGTCCGTGCCGGACGTGACGGGCTCAAGTCGTGGCCCCTCACCTTGGACGAAGCGTACGTCCTGGCCGAGCGCATGCGGGACGACGAGGATATCGGAAAACAGGATTGCAGCGTCGAAGCCGAACCGACGGATCGGCTGCAACGTGACCTCGCATGCAAGCGGTGGCGTATAGCACAGGGACAGGAAGTCGCCCGCTTCAGCCCGCGTCGCGAGGTATTCCGGCAGATATCGACCGGCCTGCCGCATAAGCCAGATTGGCGGCGGGGAAACGGGCTGACCAGCGAATGGCGCCAGGAAACGCCGCTGCTCGGCTTTGGCCGTGAGTTCGTCTGTGATGCGACGCATGGTTTTTCCCGGGTCGTAGGTGAGACCCGAAAGACAGATGTCTTTTGGGTTGTTCTTGAGGGTTATGGAGCAGTGGATTGCGGCAATTCTCGCCGGATCCGCGCTTGTGAACAGTCTTTTCCAGATGGGTAGCATCCGGGATTGCGATGCTGTCGACAAGTGGCGTTTGGTTGCGGTTGGTGGCAAGATGCTGAGGCGGTTTGCTGAATCTGCTGCGGCTTGGATGCGTTGCTTGTGGCTTTGTTGTTGAGGGCCTGCGGACAGGATGCGGAGAGCAGACTAACCAGTCCGCCTGTGGATCAGACTGGCGTTTTGGCGCCGTTTGGCATGACCTGTTGATGGCCATGCGCGGATCTCAACGGTTTGATGGGCAAAGGTGGTCAGTGGCGCCGCGGTCTGTGGGAAAGTCCGGCGCAGGCCACAGGTCGCCCGGCCCTCGCCGGGCGGCTTGCTGTGCGCTACAAGGCGCGACCCGGACGACTTGGCGTGTCGCTTTAAGCCGTACGATCCCGAGGCCAAAGTTGAGCTGCAAATGACCGTGTTGCCGAGCTATTTCCATCTTCACCTGGTCTCTGATGCGACCGGGGAAACGCTCACGACGATTTCGAAAGCGGCAGCCGTTCAGTACGCCAACGTGCGCCCGATCGAGCATGTCTATCCGCTGATCCGCACAAAGCGGCAGCTTGAGCGCGTCTTCCAGGAGATCTCCTCGGCGCCGGGGATTGTGCTTTACACAATCGTCAATCCGGAACTCGGCGCGGAGCTTGAGCAGCGGTGCAAGGAACTGAAGGTGCCGTGCCTTTATGTCCTGCAGCCGATCATGCAGGTCTTTGAGAGTTATCTGGGGACGCCGCAAACGCCAATCGTAGCCGGGCAGCACGTATTGGATGCGGGCTACTTCAACCGGATTGATGCGCTCAACTTCACCATGGCGCATGACGACGGCCGGCTGCCTGAAAATCTGAACGATGCCGACATCATCGTGCTTGGCATTTCGCGCACTTCGAAAACGCCAACCAGCATCTATCTTGCGCAGCGCGGGTTCAAAACCGCCAACGTGCCGATCGTGATGTCAGTGCCGCTGCCGCCGGCGTTGTTTGAGCCGCACAACGCCTTCGTCGTGTGTCTGACGGCCGCAGCCGACCGCATTGCGGCGATCCGGCGCAATCGCGCGCGCATGCTCGGCGATCGCAATCTCGATGACTATGTCGACGAGGCGCAAATTGCGCAGGAGATCGCCCATTCGCGCAAACTGTGCGCGCGCATGAAATGGCCAGTGATCGACGTGACCAGGCGATCGGTCGAGGAGACCGCTGCGACAATCCTTAAACTGTACCATGATCGACATGGCGGGGGCCCCGTCGACGGTAGCGAGGCCGCCGGATCGGCCGTGCAACCCCAGCGTTGAGCGCTTCGTTGTGACCTTGTCGGTGTCGGAACCGGCGGCGAAACCAGACATGCGGTGCACAGGGAGACAAGACCATGGCCGATCAGCAAGCGATGGCAAGCGGTCCAGCCGGTAATCTGACGCTGAAGACCTTGGTGCTGGCATCGGCAAGCCGGGCACGGCAGTCGATGCTCTCTGCGGCTGGGATCGTCGTGGAGACGGACCCATCGGCGATTGACGAAGGTGCAATCCGGGCCGCGATCGGTGCGGAGGCCGACGCTCTCGACGGTGCCGATTTGGCCGAAATCCTGGCCCGCGCGAAAGCAGAAGACGTGTCGCGCCGCCGTTCCGAAGCGCTGGTGATTGCCGGTGATCAGGTGCTTGTGTGCGATGGGATTGTCCACACCAAGCCAGCAGACATGGATGCCGCGCGTAAGCAGTTGCTGGCGCTTTCGGGCAAGACGCATCAATTGCACAGTGCCGCGGTGCTGGCGGAGGCCGGCAGTGTGGTATGGACGACCGTCTCGACCGTCGACGTAACCTTTCGCGATTTCTCACCGGAGTTTGTTGGCAACTATCTGGCCGCGGCCGGCCCGGTGGCGCTGGAGTCGGTTGGCGCTTATCAGATCGAGGGGGTCGGGGCGCATTTAATTTCGCAAGTGCGCGGCGATCATTTCGCGGTGCTGGGACTGCCGCTGCTTGAGTTGATTGCGGCGTTGCGTGCACATGGCGGGGTCATGGCGTGACCCATGATCGGCGGCAGTGACGCGTGAAACATGGTAAGCAAATTGTTTCACGTGAATCATTTTCCACAGCGTTTCGCGGTCGCCCTCTCGTTGAGCCTCGTTGACCACTGACCTGAATTGGACATCGCATGCTTGTGGTCGGGCTGACGGGATCGATCGGGATGGGCAAGTCGACCGTGGCGGGATGGCTCGCCGCGCGCGGTTTCCCGGTAAGCGATGCCGACCAGGTCGTTCATGATCTCTACGAAGGTGCTGCGGTAGCGCCGATCGCTGCTGCTTTTCCAGATGCGGTCGATGGGGGCGTTGTTGATCGCGCCAAGCTCGGTGCGGCGCTGGTCGCCGATCCACAGGGGTTCCAGCGGCTTGAGGCCATTGTTCACCCGCTGGTGCGCCAATCACAGGCTGCGTTTCTGCGGGCGTGTGCACGGGGCGGCGCGGCGGCGTCGGTTCTTGAAATCCCGCTTTTATTCGAGACTCGCGGTGATGCGCGTGTGGACGTGGTTATTGTGGTGCATGCAGCGGCCGACATTCAAAGAGAGCGGGTGTTGGCGCGTCCCGGTATGACCCCCGAAAAACTCGAGACGATTTTGGCGCGCCAAGTGCCGTCGGACGAAAAAGTCCGTAGGGCAGACTTCCTTGTGGATACGGGCACGAGTTATGCCGAATCAGAGGCACAAGTTGAGGCGATTGCTGCGCACCTGCGCCTTTTGAAAGGCACGGCTTACGCGCGGCACTGGGCCACCGACAACTGAACCGGATCGCCATCCATGCTTCGCGAAATCGTGCTCGACACCGAGACAACGGGTCTTAATCCGAATGATGGGGACAGGCTGATTGAGATTGGCGGGATCGAGCTGATCGATCGCGTGGTCACCGGCGTCGAGTTCCACAGGTTCATTAACCCCGATGGGCGGGCGGTGCATCCAGAGGCGGAACAGGTCCACGGTATTTCGACGGCCTTTCTCGACGACAAGCCGAAGTTTGCAGAGGTCGTCGATGATTTCCTGGGCTTCATCGGTCAGGACACGCTCATCATTCACAACGCGCCCTTCGACGTCGGTTTTTTGAATATGGAGTTGGGCCGGCTGAAGCGGCCTGCGTTGGCCGACGACCGGGTTGTTGACACGCTTGCGTTGGCGCGCCGCAAGCATCCCGCCGGGCCCAACACGCTTGATGCGCTTTGCAAGCGCTACGGTATTGACCTGTCTGAGCGCACGAAGCACGGCGCCATTATCGACTCGTTACTGTTGGCAGAAGTTTATGTCGAGCTTCTCGGCATCCGGCAGTCGACGTTGTCGTTCGATGCTGATGCGACTTCGGCTGGCGGTGCAAATTCGGGCAGGGCGCTCGCGGCTCATGCGGCGCGCGTCCGGCCGAACCCATTGCCGTCGCGGATCTCTGCTGACGACGAAGCCGCCCACCGGGCGTTCATTGAGACCTTGGGTAATGATGCGTTGTGGTGGCGATATCTTGCGCGCCCGGTCGCCGACGCGGCTGAGTGACCGCGGCGGGGTCCGATTGACCGTCAGCTCGACGGCGTGGCCGATGCGACGTCACCTTGCTGCTTGCGAGCCACGTAGAGCTGCGCAAAGTCGATCGGGTCGAGCAGTAACGGTTCGTATCCGCCTTCCCGCGTCATATCGGCTGCAATCCGGCGCACGAACGGAAACAGCAGCGATGGACAGTTGATCAGCAAAAACGGCTCAAGCGCCTCGTCCGGGATGTTTTGCAGGCGAAATAGCCCGCCATAGGTTAGCTCGAGTTGATAGACGGGTTTGCTGGCGGCTTTGTCGTGCGCCGACGCATTGAGTTCGATCGTGACTTCGAACAGCTCTGGCTTGGCACGGCGTGCACCGACGTTGAACTCAATGCGTAAGTCCACGTCGGATGGCATCAGCTTGGCTTGTTCGCCGCTGAAAAGCCGATCTACCTGCGGGTTTTCGAACGACAAGTCTTTGATGTATTGGGCGACGACTGAGGCGCTGAAGGACGTGGCTTCGCCCTCTGCCGTCGCGCCGCCGTTGCTGCCGTTCGCGCCCGATGTATCGGTCATGGTTCTCTGTTCCGGTCTGCGTTCTCACGCGGCAGCGCTAACACGCGTTGCGCGGGCTCTCAAACGTGACCGTCAGGTTTTCCGCTGCCCACGGCGCGGATCTATTGTTTTATCGCCGAGGCGTTCGTAATCGCCGTCGATCACCTGGCTGCCGGAGCCAGCGTTGGGGTCGCGGCGCGGCGATCGCCATGGCTTGTCGCCACGGTTGGGTGCAGCGCGCTGGCCTTCACGCGGGCCGCGCGGTTCGCGGTCGCCGGGCCGGCCGGCGTAACCGCTGCCTTGGCCCGATTGATCAGCCGTGGTGTTCGCGCCCGGCGGGCTCCCGCTTCCAAACACATGGAACCGGACGTTTCCGGAGGTCATGAGCCGGTGGAAGCCCCATCGACGGATCAGCGTGCGAACCTGCGGGACCAAAAGCAGCAAGCCGATCGCGTCGGTCACGACGCCGGGCGTCAGCAGAAATGCGCCAGCGAGCAGCAGGAACATGCCGTCAATAATCGGCTCGACAGGTGGCTCGCCGCGCGCCATCGCCAATTGCATGCGCCGCATGGTCTCAAAACCCTGGGTTTGCAGAACCAGAGTTCCGACGACGGCGGTTAGGAGAATTATACCAATTGTGGGCCAGAACCCGAGCGTCGTTCCCAGTTGAATGAGGAGCGCGAGTTCGATCAGCGGCACGGCGATGAACACCAGGATTAGCCCGAGGCGCATGTCACTTTCTCTTCATTGGTATCAAGCATGCTCGATGACAGAACCGGTCACCGGGCGCGGGCGTTCCATCTCGCACAAGGTCGGCTGCGTGTTGGCAGCCAGACCCAATTGACCTACAGTGGCGGTAACGTCGATCGCGATGGCGATGGCGATCAATCGCCGCATTTCGCATGCATCGGACCTCGTGGATCGCAACGCGCCGCATTCCCACATCCGACATATCGCTCTTTCGCGGCAGGAAAGCCAGGACCATGGGCAATATCGATCTTCTGACTTTGATTTCACTTGTGATTGCCGTGATTGCGATCCTCAAGCTGCGGAGCGTTCTCGGGCGGCGCACCAGTGACGACGAGGCGCGAATTGAACGTCGCATGCGTGCCCGTGAGGCCCAGGAGCGGGCCGCGGCCGCAGGTGAAAAAGTTGTCACGTTGCCAGGGCGTCAAGCCGACGGCGTGAACACCGCCGGCGCCGGCACGGTCGATGCGGAGGCGCTTCGCGAGAAAGTCGAAGAGTTTGCCGGAACCGATCGTGCGCTGCGCGACGGCCTGATGGACATTGTCAAAGTTGATCCGCAGTTTGATCCTGAACACTTCATGACGGGTGCCAAGCAGGCCTATGAGATGATTGTCATGGCGTTTGCGGAGGGCAACCAGCGGCTGCTGCGCGATCTTTTGAGCGAAGACGTGTTTGAAGGGTTTGCGTCTGCGATCCGCGATCGTGAAGCGGCTGGCCAGCAAGTCGACCAGAGCTTCGTTGGAATCAATTCTTCCAAAATGATCGAAGCGGAACTCAAGAACGATCGCACCGCGAACGTGACCGTCAAGTTCGTCAGCCAGTTGATCTCGGCAACGCGCGATCGCAACGGCGAGGTCTTGTCCGGCGATCCACAGCGCGTGCAAGAAGTCACCGACGTCTGGACCTTCGCACGCGATCTGACGACGGCCGATCCGAATTGGAAGCTGATCGGCACGCAGGCCCCGGCTTAATTGTGCCGATCGGTTGCGGCGCGGCCTTGCCATGCACGATGGCTCACGCGACATCGGGAAACCGCGCCATGCATCGTCGGGATTTGATGGCGCTCTAGCGCTCTCAGCTCTGCCGGGGTGGTTTGACGACGATCACTGCGCCGCCTTCGATGCATTTTGCGGATCGATTGGCGTGGCAGATGTGCGGTGCCGTATGGACGGTGTGATCGCTGATGCGACGCGCCGGCGCGAACGGGGTGTCAGCCCGGCTGACGCACGCCAGTTTTTCGAGCAGTGGTTTACGGCCCAGCCGATTGACGACGCGGCGCGCGCGCCATTGCTGACAGGTTACTTTGAGATCGAACTGCAAGCCTCGCGGGTGCCGGCGCCGGGCTTTGAGGTCCCATTGCATGGACCGCCGCCGGGGCTGGTAACGCTGGTTTCGCCTGAAGCACGCGGTGCACATAACGGTCAAACAACCCATGTCATGCGGACCGCCAGCGGCGACAGGCCCGCGCCGACGCGTGCAGAAGTCTTGGCAGGGGCGCTCGATGACGCCGCACCCGTCATTGCATGGTTGAAAGATCCCGTTGATGCCTTCGTCCTGCATGTCCAAGGCTCGGGTCGTCTCACTTTTGCGGACGGACAAACTGCGTCGGTTCGGTATGCGGCCAAGAACGGCCACCCATACGTGTCCATCGGACGCACGCTGGTCGAGGATGGCGTTTTTTCGGCAGACGCCCTCACTCTCGATACCTTGGTGGCGTGGCTGAAAGCCGACAGAGCCCGCGCGGCGCGTGTGCTGGTGCGCAATCCGTCCTATATCTTTTTTGAAATGCACGCGCCTGTTGCGGGCAAACCGTGTCCCGCCGCCGTCGGTGTCCGTGAGATCGCGCTTGTTCCGGGCCGATCCATTGCGGTCGACTCCCGATTTCATGATGTCGGATGGCCGGTTTTTGTGGTCGCGTCGACCCTCACGCGCGTTCCAGGATCACGCGGCGCAGACGCTGGCGCTGTCGTCAACGGCTTGGCGCGGCTTTGCGTTGCCCATGATGCCGGTTCCGGTATTCAGGGCGGGAACCGTGCGGACTTGTTTTGCGGGCGCGGCGAAGCGGCAGGTCGCCTTGCCGGCGCGATGAAACATGGCTGTCAGCTCTATGCGTTGCGACTGAAAGCCGAACAACTGAAGACCAAGGAGCAATGAGCAAGCGCCCGGCCAAGCCAAGAAAACTGACTTTGCAGGATCGGGCGCTTTGGCAGGTGGTCGCTGATGGCGTGACGCCGATGGTGAACCATGCGCGCGTCACGGGCCAAGAAGATCTCGGCATAGAACTCGACGCGTTCGAAGCGCACATGCGCGCCAGCGGCGCAAACCCGCAGGCGACGCGACCGGCTCAAGAACCCTCCGCGCTGCAGCCAAAAGCCGGTCCGGCGAAGACGACCAAGGCTGCCGATCATCGTACAGCGCCGTCGCCCCCGGCTCGAAAAGCTCCCGCGGGCTCGGGTCGGCAGATGGCCGATTTTGATGAAAAGGTCGCGCGGCGGCTTCGTCGGGGGCAAGAGGCGATCGATGCGCGGCTCGATTTGCACGGCATGCGCCAGGACGAGGCGCACCACGCGTTGCGCGGATTTCTCAACGGCGCCGTTGGGCGCGGTTACCGCAACGTGCTCGTGATCACCGGCAAAGGGCGCACGGCTGCGGGGGAGGGTGGCCCTTACCAGACAGCGGAGCGCGGGGTGCTCAAGAGGATGGTGCCGGTTTGGCTCGCCGCACCGGATCTGCGCAATGTCGTCTTGAGTTTCACCGCGGCGCACGATCGCCACGGTGGCGACGGCGCGCTCTATGTGCGGTTGCGTGCGCGGCGCAAGGCAACGGGCTGAACCGTCATGACCCGGAGCCTTGGGCTTGTCTTGTGGCTGCGGCACCGTGCTGCGGCACCGTCTCGGCGCGGTGCGCCAATCAGTTGCAGCTGTTGATCGCCCGAAGCGCGGCGCTGACACCGAGTAGCGAGTAGGTGTCGGTGGTGGTGATGCCAGTCTCAGACGTGCCGGTCACGGTCATGAACGAGCCACGCCGCATCGCGTTGACGAGTTTCAACTCTTCGTTTGGATCGCTGACAAAGGCCTTGTCGCCTTTTGTGAAGAGCTCAAACCGGGCGTTCCCAACAGCGACCTGGACCTTGCTTTCCGGCTGGACCGCAAAGCCCATCTTGACGCTGACTTCCGATTTCACGCCGTCCTTCGGCCAAGCGGAAACGTAGAAATAGGCTTCGTCGCGCGGAATATCGGTCGGCTCCGTCTCGCGCGGCTGGGTCGTCGCGAAGCAGATATCGCCGGGTGCGCCGCGATGCTCGTACGTTGTCCAGTCTTTGTATTTGTTCGTTTCCTTAGTGCCGGTCGCCTGCGCAAGCGCCACAGACGTGACCAGTGCGAGTGCCAGACCAGCGACGGCGCCGACCACAAAACGGTTCGTCATGTCTTTGCGACTCCCTAAGCCATCATCATTCAAGCGGTTTTGCCGGAGCTATATCGAATGGCTGGTGGCCGTGTCACCCCATCGCGTTCATCGTTTTTGGCCAGCGCGGCTTTTCGCCATGGGGTGTTGCGGCCCGCCCGCGATCATCGCGCGATCCGCGAACCGCGCCATCGTGCGTATGCGATCATACATGACGATCGCACCGGCCATCGCGACGTTCAGACAAAATCGCGTCGGGATCCGGATCGTGTAATCGCAGCGCGCAAGCATGTCCGGCGAGAGCGAGCCAAGTTCCGGCCCCAGGACATAGGCCGCCTGCTTTGGGTGGTGGAAGCTTGGCAGATCAATGGCGTCGTCAAGCAGTTCTATGCCAATGAGCGCGCAACCGTCGGGAAAAGCCATCTCCGCAATGCCTGCCCAACTATAGTGCGGTGTGTGGGTCAAGCTCTTGGATGTGTCGGCAATTCCTTCGGTGGCGCGGTATTCGGCACCGACGGTGAACGTAAAGCTTGCGCCGAAGCCGTGGGCGGAACGCATCAGGTTGCCCAGATTGAAGGCTTTCGACATGCGTTCCGCGCCAATCGCAAAGTAGCCGCGCGCGGTTGGTGGCCAGGGCTCGTGCGTGAAATTGGAGCTCGCGCGCGCTTGATGGGGATGATCGGGCGTCATGCCGATGGGGTCGTCAGCGGCGGGCTTGCCGCCAGGGCGCCTTGGGTCTTGCATCACGCGTCGTTTCCGTTGAACCGTTTGCTGCTATTTGCCCTGCGCGCGACCCGTCATCGCATGCGCATGTCCGAACGCCGAACGATCGGAGCTGCCCTTGAAAGTCGCATTGTGTAAGTCGCTGACCGGTGCCGACGGTATTGAAATCGACACGGTCGATGTGCCGGTCCCGGCGGACGGCGAAGTGCGCGTTGCCGTTGCCGCGGTCGGGCTGAACTTCATGGACACGTTGATTACCCGCGGCAAGTACCAGGACAAGCCCGATTTGCCATTTGCGCCCGGTGGTGAAATCGCGGGTGTCGTTGAGGCGGTGGGTTCAGGGGTTGCACACTTCAGTGTGGGCGATCGGGTGTGCGCCTATGTGGGCCATGGCGGGGCGGCTGAACGGATTGTGGTTGCCGCCGACCGGCTCGTTGCCGTGCCGGATGCAATTTCGTTGACGGTCGCAGCGGGCCTCAGCGTCACATACGGGACGGCGATGCACGGTTTGATGGACCGTGGTGGGCTACGCGCGGGCGAGACCGTCGCTGTTCTTGGCGCATCCGGCGGCGCTGGTCTTGCGGCCGTCGAAGTGGCCAAACTGGCCGGCGCTCGCGTGATCGCGGTGGGTTCCTCGCCCGAAAAGCTTGAAATCTGCCTGGCGCACGGTGCCGACGAGATGATCGCCACGCAGGCGGCTGGAAACGAACTGAAGGACGCTTTGCGCGCAGCGGCCGCCGGCGGTCTGGATCTCGTCTACGATTGCGTAGGCGGGGATTTCGCCGAACCGGCGCTGCGTGCCCTCGCCCCGGGGGGCCGGTTTCTTGTGGTCGGTTTCGCCGCAGGCGATATTCCGCGGCTGCCGCTCAATATCATCATGCTCAAGGGGCTTGACGTGCGGGGGATCGCCTGGGGGCCGGCGGCGCGTGAGATGCCGCAACGGCAGGCTGCCCACATCGGACAAGTCATGGCCTGGATTGGCGAGGGCCGGTTGTCACCGCGCGTGCATGCAACGCGTCCGCTTAGCGAGACGGCCGAAGCCATCCGCGATCTTGCGGCGCGCAAAGTTGTCGGCAAGCTGATTTTGACGATCTGACGGCTTGGTTGCGGACGGCTGCGCGCCCTGTGGCAATGCTGGATGCGACAACTGCTGCCCAGACCGGCGTGACAGAACGGCGGAACCGGCTTACCGCTTGGGCCCGTTGATCACGAAAAACACGCAAACCGTGGGGAGCAGGCTGATGCAGTTGGGCAGTGGGATTTCGGCGATTGTGACTGGCGGCGCGTCCGGGCTCGGCGCTGCAACGGCACGTGTGCTTGCAGCGGAAGGTGTGAAGGTCGCGATTTTCGACTTGAACGCGGAAAAGGGACAGGCCGTCGCCTCGGAAATCGGTGGCTTTTTCCATACCTGCGATATCACGGACGAAGCTGCGATCGACCAGGCCATCGCGGCTGCGCGCGCCGAGCATGGTCCCGAGCGGATCTTGATCAATTGCGCTGGGATCGCAGTTGGCAAGCGGCTTGTCCGCAAGGATCGCGAGACGGGCGCGGTGACGCCACACGACGTGGACACGTTCTCGCGTACCGTCGCGATCAACTTGATCGGCACCTTTGCCATGACCGCAAAGTGCGCGGCCTCCATGGTGACATTGGATCCGCTGGCGGATGGCGAACGCGGCGTCGTCGTATGCACCGCGTCGGTTGCAGCTGAAGACGGACAAGTTGGCCAAGCGGCGTATGCTGCATCCAAAGGCGGCGTCCAGGCGATGACGCTTCCGCTTGCACGCGATCTTTCCAAGGATGGGATCCGCGTGGCTACGATCCTGCCTGGCTTGTTTGAGACGCCGATGTTTGACGGGTTGCCGGATGACGCCAAAGCCAGTTTGGCGGCCACGGTCCCGTTTCCAAGTCGTCTTGGGCGGCCGGACGAATATGCCCGCCTTGCAAAACACATCTGTGAAAACGCGATGTTGAATGGCTGTTCGATCCGTCTGGATGGAGCGATCCGCCTTGCGCCGCGTTAAGGCTCGGACCAGCGCGCATTCCGCTGAAGCGTCGTTGTTGGATCAGTGATGTGCGGCATTTGTGCAATCCCGTTTACGCCGCGAACGGAATTTGACCGCAAAACGGCGTAGGCGGTTGAACTGTCACACTGATCCGTTAAACCCGGGCGGAGTAAGTGTGGAAGGCGTTTCAGTATGTTTGCGCAATCGGCCGGTTCCGCGTTCACAGCCGTGATGAATGGTGGCGCTTCTCTGCGTGCCATCTTGGCTGTTGTTGCGCTGATGGTCGCGTGCGGACACGCTGCGGCCATGTTGTGGGCCACGTCTTTCGCGCCCGACAAGCCCGTTGGGTCGGGCACTGCGCATACGGCGTTGAAACCGTCAGTTGAAAGCCGCGTTCTCGATTCAAATGATTGGCTGGACAGCGTGCGCAGCGGTCGTATTTTCCGCCGGAAGCGCGGGACGTCTAATAGCTCGCGCCAACCGCGGATCAACCAGGGTTCCCGCAGCAGCCTCGGCGGCATCACGCCCAAAGGTAACTTCCTGCCTTGGAACAACGGTTCGTCGGACGAGCGCGGCTCGTCGAACCAACGCCGACGGCGTCGGATGGCGTCGGTGCCGTACCGGACGCTTTGTGTGCGCATGTGCGATGGCTATTACTTCCCTGTCAGCACATCGACGCGCAAATACCGGTTCCGGAAAGATGCCGCCCGCTGTGCGTCGCAATGTGGGGCGCCGACACGGCTGTTCTACTACCCGGTGAATGGCGATCCTTCGCAAATGAAGGATCTCTCGGGTCGGCCGTATATCAAGCTTTCGACTGCGTTCCTTTATCGTACGGCCTATAACAGCGCCTGCAAATGTCAGCCTCACCCGTGGGAAGCGGCCTCGAAACGGCGTCACGAGCTCTACGCGCTGCAGGCCAAGCGGCGGACGGTGTTACGCAGCCGAAAACTGCGTCGTGATCGCAGGTTGCGTCGTCAGCTCGTTGGGGAGATCCGATCGCTACGGCGGAAAATTCGCGATGACAAGAAATTGGCGCGACGCGAGACACGCGGCTTGACGAAAAGCGTTTTGAAGAATGCCTCAAGCGATGCGCAGGCCGATCGTGTCGACAAGTACTTTGTTCAGACAAAACAGACGCCACTGTCGTTTGTCGTGCCGAACGCCGATGTCCAGACAAAGACTACAGATCAGCGACGGGTGACTGTGTCCGGTTCGTCGGCAGGTGAGGCGCGGTCAAAACCGGTCAGTGGTCGTGCGGAACAGCCGCGGCGTCGGGCGCGACCAGAACGTCGCCGACGCTATCGCCCGTCGATGCGACTTGGCGCCGCCTCGAAGCGGCAGCGGTCGGAACGGCGTGCGCGTCGTCCGCGGTCAGTCTCCCGTCGGCGGCGCAATGATTGGCGCAGACGCGCATTCAATATGGACGACTGAGCACCGGTTTCTTCTCGCGCGATCGTGCTGACGCCAGCTACTGGAATTCCAGCCTCGCCAAGCTGTGCGCCGTGTTGATGGGCGTGGGACGCCCTCTGCCGCGGACACGGATTTCCGATTTATTTGCCACTGTCTGTTTTTCTGCACACTACCGGTCGGTTTGCCCCGACCCTGTTTCCGTTACGCGTACAGGGACGTCGCACAGTCAGCACGCGGCGTATCGTGATCATTGCCTCTTCTCTCCGACCTTCCGGTCCTGCCTACTGAGGTCCGTCGTTGCCGGCATGCCGTTGCCACTGTCTTGATGGGTGCCGTCTTTCTCAGCGCCCTGACAACGCAGCAAGCGGCGCATGCGCAAAGCTTGTTTGATGCGTTGTTTGGCTGGACGACGGCTGGGCCAAAACCCCAAACGACACGGCCAAGGCCACGGCGCGTTCCGCCCACGCGAAGATGGCGCACAGGGCCAGATGAGACGCTGTTGGGTTATGGCAACGGCGACCCTCAGGCAGGATCGCAACGTCGCAGGCGAGCGCCAAGGCGCAAGGTGTATCGCACGCTATGCGTGCGTGTCTGTGACGGCTACTACTTCCCCGTGAGTTTTGCGGCAACGCGCGATGCGTTTGTGCGCGACAGCAACGTTTGCCATGCGCGATGCGGATACATGGCCACGCTATTCGTCACCGCCAGCCCACGCGGCGAGATCGGCAGCGCTGTTGATCTCGATGGCCGTAAGTACACGGACCTTGCGGATGCGTATCGGTATCGCAAGACCTACGTGAAGGGTTGCCAGTGCCGGCCGCCGCCATGGTCGAAGTCGGAACGTGCGCGCCATGCGTCCTACCAACCGCGCGACGATGGAACCGCGCCGGCCGCGCCGCCGGTCATGGTGCTTGCTGGAAACTATGACAACGGCGGCGGGGTGGGATTAGCGGACCCTGAACCGGCAAGTCGAGCGACCGTGCATGGCGAGGACAACGGCGGGTCCGGCGAGACCGGCGCTGGCGGTCAAGGGGATGCGACGTCGGACACGCGCAGCGATGGGCGCGATGGGCAATCGGCGGATGGTGCCACGGCACCGCGAGCGGTGCGGTCACAGCCCGACAGTGAGGGTGCCGAACCGCAGACCAGGCGATTGCGGGAACGTCGGCGCGCTGACGGGTCGCGCGTGAACCAAAGACGCCGTAAAAAGCGTACAGCCAGCAACGGGTCGGGCTTTTCGTTGTTCGGGACCGGCGGCGCGGGAAGTAGCACATACCGCTGGCCGGGCGACTAAGGCGTGTGGCATGAAATGCAGCTCGCTTTAGGTCTGTTGCGCTTACGAGCCGTTGGCCCTCCGGCGGGGGCGGATGATGCGCTTGTCCTGAAACGTCAGCGGGCCGCAGCGAACCGGTCCATGGCATCGGCAAGCTTCAAGTCGAGATCGGTCACGCCACCTGCGTCGTGCGTTGAGAGCGTGACGTCGACGCGGCGATAAACGTTGAACCACTCAGGATGGTGGTTGAGCTGCTCGGCGGCCATCGCGCATCGCGTCATAAACGCGAAAGCTTCGCTGAAATCTTGAAATTCAAACGTTTTGGAGATTGCGGCGCGGTCGCTGACACGGGTCCAACCATCGCGCTCGGCAAGGGCTTGCGCGATCGCGCCATCATCGAGTTTGTCGGCCATGTGTTGCAGTCCTCATGCTGTCTCTTCGCCGATCGCCCACGCACGCTCTGGTGGCCGGCGTCACGTCCAGTCGAATTGTCCGTCCGCATCGTCTGCGTCGTCCCAGCTTCCCCCAACCAAAGGGAAAATCTGTTCGATGACATACGGCCCGCCGCCGGTGTGAGGTTTGGCGGAATACAGGCAAAAGCGCGAGGCCGCGAAGGGTTCCGCGCGAAAAGCTGCGTGGCGCTGGAGAAATCGGGCGAGGACAAAATCCGGTGTCCGGTTGAGGCGTGCGACCGTGACATGGGGCCTGAACGGACGCCGCTCCGGTGCGAGACCAGCCGAACGCGCAGCCCGTTCCGTCGCGTTTTGGAGACGCTTGAGCCCATCCGACAATTCAACGCCGGCCCATAATGAATGTGGGTCGCGCATGGGCGGCGTGACGATGCCGCGCACTTGGACGTTGAAGAAATCGGTCTCGATGGCGGCGAGCCCGTCGATCAGTTCGTCGACCATGCGCCCTGAGATATCACCGAAAAAACGCAGTGTGATGTGATGGTTGTCAGGATCGACCCATCGCGCACCCGGCATAGGCTGTTCAAGGCCAGCCAACTCATCGGACAGCTCTTCGGGGACTTCCAATCCAGCGAACAGGCGTGGCATGGCTTGCCCCTTCTGTTCGGCCCTGCGGGTGCAGGGTTGGCCGCCAGCCGGCCAGGTCCGGTTGCGACACTAACCTGATTGGCGGACGCGGGCGATCAGCTTTTCGACCAGCGGTAAGATCCGCTCAACAATTTTGTCGACGCCCGCTGCATTGGGGTGAATGCCGTCTGACTGATTGAGGTTCGGATCCAGCGCGACGCCATCCAAAAAGAACGGATCGAGGAGCGCTTCGAACTGACGCGCCAGATCGGGATAAATCGTGTCGAACGACTTGCGATAGTCCTCGCCCCAATTGTTGGGCGCGCGCATGCCAGCGATCAGGACCGGGACGCCCTTCGCCTTCAGTTTTTCCATGATCGCGGTCAGATTGGCGCGGGCCTGAGCCGGTGGCAGACCCCGTAGAGCATCGTTGGCGCCGAGCTCTAGGATAACGGCGTCGACGTCGGGTCCAATCGCCCAATCAAAGCGGGCGAGGCCAGCCGCGGTTGTATCACCGGACACGCCGGCGTTGCTGACGGAAACATCGAACCCCTTGGCCTTGAGCGCCTTTTCCAACCGGACCGGGAAGCTTTGAGAGGGGCTCAGGCCAAAGCCTGCGACCAGGCTGTCACCGTAAGCTACGATCTTGATCGGTTCGGCTGCGGCTGACGCGGTCGCGGACCAGAGGACGGCAAGCGCCAGCGCGCAAACCCATCGGGCGGTCTGGTGCGCCCGCCCAAGCCGGTCCAAAGCGCGGCTTGGTGTCAGAACTTTCGGCGCGCATTTCCACTTACACTTGAGCATGTCGATCACCACAACACTCTCCAACGTCATCCATCCAGCGCCGCGCACGTAACGACGCAAACGGCACGTCACAAGCCCGCTCGTTTTTCAACGCGGCTGGCAACGCACATCAGATGCCAAAAACGCAAGAGCGAACAGAGCTGATCATGACCGCACAACGCGCATCCAACGCAGCGCCCTCTACCATCATCGATCTCAACGACGTCACTTTGACGCTTGATAGCCGGGCTGGACCTGTGGAGATCCTGAAGGGCGTTTCGTTGAGACTTGAGGCCGGGCGTTCGTATGCGATCGTTGGACCTTCGGGATCGGGCAAAACCTCGCTGATGATGGTCATGGCCGGTCTTGAGCGGGCGACAACGGGTCAAGTCATCGTCGCCGGGCACGATCTGGGAACGCTCGGCGAAGACCAACTGGCCCAGGTCCGCGGTCGTGATATCGGGATCGTGTTCCAATCGTTTCATTTGATCCCGACCATGACGGCGCTGGAGAATGTGGCGCTGCCGTTGGAATTGACCGATCGCACGGATGTGATCGCGACGGCGCAAACGCGCCTCAAGGATGTTGGGCTTGGCCACCGGCTTGACCACTATCCATCGCAACTGTCCGGAGGGGAGCAACAGCGGGTCGCGCTTGCACGCGCCATGGCGCCCATGCCGCGGCTGTTGCTTGCCGACGAGCCGACCGGAAACTTGGATAAGGCGACCGGCGAACAAATCATCAAGCTGCTGTTTGAACTACAGGCGACGTCCGGCGCGACGCTTGTTCTGGTGACGCACGATCCCGCCTTGGCGGCGCGTTGCGACACGCAAATCGCCATGGCCGATGGACTGCTTTCCTCCCTGCCGACGCAGGACGCACATGTCGGTCGCGATGCTGCGGCTGCGACCGGGAAATCGGACGACGGCGAAGTGGGAGCGGCTGCATGAGCGTGACAGCACAGGACCGGTCTGATGCCGGCTCGTTTGCAGGGCATGCAACCCGGTGGGAGACCCGTTTGCCGCTCACGTTGCGGCTTGCAATGCGTGAATTGCGGTCAGGTCTGGCCGGGTTTGGGGTCCTGATTGCTTGCATCGCGCTGGGTGTTGCGGTGATCACCGGGGTCGGCGCGCTTGCCGATGCGCTCTTGACCGGTTTTGCCCGCGAAGGCCGCGTGCTGCTCGGTGGGGACGTTCTCCTGCGTCGCGTGCATGCGCGCATCACGCCACAAGAGCGCAACGCGCTGGCGCAGTTCGGCACAGTTGCTGAGACGGCCGCGATCCGGACCATGGCGCGGACGGCGGACGGTGGGGATCAAACGCTTGCGGAAATCAAGGCGGTTGACGACGGATACCCGCTTCTTGGGACGTTCGCTTTGCGCAGCGGCAAGCCTTTGCACGACGTCATCGGTGCCGACAAAACGATTGTTGTCGCGCCGTCGCTGTTGGACCGGTTGGGCGTTGATGTCGGCGAAACAATCACGGCGGGCGGCGCCGCGTTGACGATTGGCGGGGTGATCGCAAACGAACCGGACAAGATCAGCGCGCGGTTGGCATTTGGCCCACGCATCGTGATGTCGATGGCGACATTGGAGGCCATCGGGCTCGTGCGTCCGGGCACCCTGGTCAATTGGCAGTATGGCGTTGTGCTCAATGATGCTGTCGGCACGCAGGGCGGCTTGATGCAACGCGCAGAGCAGATCCGCGCGCAATTCGGCCCAGCTGGTTTTTCGATTGCCGACAGCCGCAACCCGTCGCCGCAGATTACGTCTGTGCTGGACCGGCTGCGCCAGTTCCTGACGCTGCTTGGATTGACGGCGTTGCTCGTTGGCGGTGTCGGCGTCGCTAACGCCGTCGCAACGTTTGTGGACCGGCGCCGCGGCGTGATCGCTGCATACAAGAGCCTGGGTGCGTCGCGTGCGCAGGTGTTCCGCGTCTTCTTGGTGCAAGTGATGCTGATTGCGGGGATCGGCATCGCGATCGGGCTCGCAATTGGCCTGATTGCGCCATTGATCGCCGCATGGGGATTTGGCAACGCATTACCGTTCCGGCTGGAGCCTGACGTCGGTTGGCGCACGGTCGGGGTGGGCGTGACCTACGGAAGCTTGGTGGCACTGCTCTTTGTTCTTTGGCCGCTCGGCCAGGCGGAGCGGGTGAGACCGGCGGAACTGTTCCGCAACGAAGCTGGCGCGGGGCAGTCCTGGCCAAGTCTCCGAGCAGGACTTGGCATTGCGCTTGCGGCAGGGCTGCTTGTGGCCTTCACGGTCTGGACGTCAGGCATGCCGCGCACGGCATTTGGTTTCCTCGGCGGATCGGCCGTGATCCTTGCGATGTTTTGGGGCCTTGGCATCCTGATTGAGCGGGGGATCCGGTCTGTGCCGCGTCCGCCACGGCCGGCGTTGTCCCTTGCTTTGACCAGCATTGGGGCACCTGGCGGCATGGCGCGGTCCGTGATGCTCTCGCTGGGCGCCGGCCTTTCGCTGCTTGTGATGGTTGCTCTTATCGACCGGTCGCTGACGGCGGAACTCCAAGGTCAGTTGCCGGAAAACAGCCCTGATTATTTCGCGCTCGACATTCCAAAGGGCGATGTGGCGCGCTTCACGGAAGCGTTCACATCGAATGTGCCTGGTTCCCAGGTTCAGACTGCGCCGATGCTGCGTGGGCGCATCGTTGCGCTCAATGGTGTGCCGGTTGAGCAGGCAGAGCTTGAGAGTGACCGGGCGCGCATGCTCCTGAACGGGGACCGCGGCTTGAGCTATGCGGCTCAGGTGCCTGACGGCACCACGATTGTCTCTGGGCAATGGTGGCCGGAAGATTATGCGGGTCCGCCGCTGGTGTCGTTCGTGGCCGACTTTGCGCGGCGGTTCGGGCTGACGGTCGGAGATACGGTGACCGTGAATGTGCTGGGCCGGCGCATCGAGGCACGCGTGGCCAACCTGCGCGAAGTGCAATGGGAAAGTTTGCGGATCAACTTCTCGATGGTGTTTCCGCCGTCAGTCCTCGCAGCTGCGCCGCATAACCTGCTTGCGACGGTGCGGTTTCCCGACACTGCCGGCCCGGAGGCTCGCGCTATGGCCGCCCGTGCGGTTGGACGTGACCTTCCTCAGATCACGTTGGTGAGTGTGCGCGACGCCATTGACGCATTTGGCGGTATTTTTGAGCGTATCATGATCGCTGTGCGCGCTGCCGGCAGCCTGACCTTGTTGGCCGGTGCCCTGGTACTTGCCGGGGCGCTCGCAACCGCACAGCGCCGCCGGATCATGCAAGCGGTTATCTTGAAATGCATCGGCGCGACGCGAGGGCGACTGCTGCGCGCTCACATCATCGAATACGGCCTATTGGCACTGGTCGCAGGACTGCTTTCGATCTTGATCGGCACGATCGCTGCCTGGATCATTGCGACGATGGTCCTCGGCATTGGCTTCACGTTGTCTTGGACAGCGATTGCGCTTGCGCTTGCGGGTGCGGTCGGACTGGTTTTGGCGGTCGGCAGTATCGGAACTTGGCGCATATTGTCGGCCCGTCCGGTGCCGTATTTGCGCGGTCTTTGATATCCGTGGTGTTGTGCGCTGCTTAATGTTTGTGCAATCGCCGCGTCGCCTGGGGATGCGGCAAACGGTTTCGTAATCGCAGTGCAAGGAAGTAGGGCTAGGAGTGGCATTTAGGGCTTGTCGGTTCGCGACAAATACCTAGCTTACAGGTCGGGTTACCCGGTGCGATGCCTTGAAAGTGCCCCGGGGTTCCCGCATATCTGGTGTGCGGCTGACGATCCGCAGGATCAGTCAAGGGGATCTGAACAACGATGGTCGACAATAACCGTTATGCGCAGCCAACCGCGTCAACGCGCGCCGAAGGCGTCGTCGATGAAGGCCTGCGCTCGTACATGCTTGGCATTTACAACTACATGGCCGGCGGCATCGCGCTGACGGGTGTGGTTGCGTTTGCCCTTTTCACGTTCCTGACGACGCAGGACGCTTCGCAAGCGGCTGCACGGCTTAGTAACGGCATCATGCTGACCGAAGCCGGCCGGATGTTCTATCTGAGCCCGGTACGCTGGGTGGTGATGTTGCTTCCGCTCGCCTTCGTCTTCTTCCTGTCGTTCCGCGTCATGTCGATGAGCGTTGCGACGGCGCAGATCAGCTTCTGGGCGTTCGCCGCGGTGATGGGTGCATCGCTGTCGTCGATCTTCCTGGTCTATACCGGCCAGTCGATCGCGCAGGTGTTCTTCGTTACGGCTGCTGCCTTTGCTGCGCTGAGCGTCTATGGCTACACGACCAAGAAAGACCTGTCGGGTTGGGGCACCTTCCTGTTCATGGGCCTGATTGGCATCGTGATCGCAGCGATCGTGAACATCTTCCTGCAGTCGAGCGCGCTGCAGTTTGCGATCTCGTGCATTGGCGTTCTCGTGTTCTCGGGCCTCACCGCCTATGACACGCAGCGCCTGAAAGACACCTATTACGAAGTTGCCGGCAATGCCGAGCTGATGGCGAAAGTGTCCATCATGGGTGCGCTCAGCCTGTACCTCAACTTCATCAACCTGTTCACGTCGCTCCTGTCGCTGTTTGGCAATCAGGAATAAGCGATCTGAACAGATCGGACGCGAGGGGCCCGGAAATCCGGGCCCTTTTTGCGTTGGCGGTAACGAGGCTTTAGCTTGCCGGCTTCACCGCCAGCAACACAGAGTGACCGTCGCAAGCGGGGTCCTCGGGGACATGCGCGATGACGTTTAGGCCGGCCTCATCGCAGACGGCGCCGTAGGCTTCCGGAGCAAGGCTTGCGTGGTAGACGGCGTCATCGCCGACTTGGCCGATCGCTTCGCCGTCGTCAGGCCCGACTGTCACGAGAAGGACGCCACCCGGTCTCAGGTGCGCGGCGAACAACTTCAGCGTGCTGCGTTGTTCATCGCGGGTCAGGTGGAAAAAGCTGTCCCAAGCGATGATGCCGTCAAAGCGTTCGGGCAGGTCTAGCGTGCGCATGTCGCCGTAGCGCCAATCGCCGGTCGGGAAGGCCTCCGAGACCAGGCGCAGCATCTCGCGTGAAAAGTCGATACCGGTAACGCGATAACCGCTGTCGCAAATGTGGGCCGCGATTGGTCTGCCAGCCCCGCATCCGACATCCAGGACGTGTCCGCCGGGCGTGATCATTCCCAGGGCGCGATCAATCCATCCGCGCTCAAAGAAAGCCTGTGACCGCTCGCGGGCATAACGTTCAGCATTGCGTTCGTAGGTGCGTTGGGTCGTGCGCGCCAACCCACCGAGTTGATCCTGGCTGGTTGGGACCGCTTTGTCGGCCGGCTTATTCGACAACGCGCAAGCGCTTATCGAGGACGGCGATCACGCGCTTGAGGTCGTGGCCGCGTTTCAAGATCAGCCCGGTTTGGGAGACGACGCTATAGGCGCCCTGCTTGCGGGCGAGCTTGGGGGTCTTCTCTATGCGGTAGAGCGGCATTTCGCTCGCCCGCCGGAACACCGAGAAGGTTGCGGTTTCTTTGCCCATGTCGATGGCGTAATCGCGCCATTCGCCAGCAGCGACCTTGCGCCCGTAAAGGCCGAGGATGTCATTGAGTTCGCGCCGGTCAAAAACCGTAATCCGCGGGGCCTGCTGCCGTTGAGGCTGAGGCTGTGCGGGCCGCGTGTCCGGCGCTGATGGATGCCGGACCACCCGCGGCGGCCCACTTATCGGATCGGCTTCGCTCAACGTCGCCTCCTTGTCAGAGAACCGTCATACTGTCGCGGCTTGAGCGTTCGTGCAAGGGGCTTGCGGCGTTTGGTATTGTACTGTCGGCGTGCTGGAACAGGAGCGGTTGGCGCACGGCGCAATATTGCGCAACAGACTTCACATAATGGCCATTCTTCGTCCCAAACGCCGCCTGAAATGGCGCGCATACAAGCATCATCAGACATTGGCCCGGGGCGTTCAGGCTTGGACCTCAGCCCCCCAAGTCCCCTCCAAGCCGCTCTCCGCGGTCCGGGCCAACTGACTTAGACAAAAGCGCGGCCCCTGTCCCCCAGGGCCGCGCTTTTTGTTTGGCGCACGCAGTCTTTGCACGCAGTCTCTCTTGGTTCTGGGGTGGCGCGTCAACGGTCAAGCCATGCGGCCGCATAGATGGGACCAGCGTCGCCAGCCTGGACCAGAACGGCACAAGCGCTGACTTTGCCGGCCATGATCGTGCGCGGGTCAACCTGGATCTCGGTTGCTTCTCCGGTCCATGTGCCAACCGCCATCAGTTTGCGCACGACGTTCGTGTAGGTGATCGTCCGTCCGCGGTTCTCGCCCCGCCGGATGGGTACCGTGACACTCGGCTGAACCCCTGCGACGTAGACCGTTGCATTATCAGGAAGCGGCTTGCCGGCCTGTGAAACGCTGATGACAACCATGCCATTTTTCTGTCGCACGCTCAGCTTTGGTGCGATCATGTCTTTTGTGGTCGCTGCGCGATGCAACAGGGCGCCAACCCGGCGCGCGTGGCTGCCGACCGTATGGGCGCGGCCATTGACGACCGCTTGCGGCGTATACACCGCGCCATCGCCGCGGCTGCGGGCATAGCGCCGTTGGCGCGCGGAGAACTCGGCTTTGCCGAGCGTATCGCGCCAGCCAAGATAGTCCCAATAGTCGACGTTGAACGTCAGCGCGATGATGTCTTTGCGCTGGGCCAACTTGCCAAGCAGTTCGTCAGCCGGGGGACAGGAGGAACAGCCCTGGCTTGTAAAGAGCTCCACCACCGGCTTGGTGGCCAGCTCCGCCTGTGCGGGTACGGCGGCGCCGATGGCAAACAATGCCAGAGTGATTGCGCGTCCGATGGACCGCATGATTAACCTCGGTTTCGATCATTTGAGCTGAGCATAAGTATCGGGTTGTGGCTGCTCAAATGCCAGTCACGAATGGGTAATCGCGGTGCTCATCGTAAGCTCTCGTGCAACGAAAAAGGGCGCCGGCCAGCGCCAGCGCCCTCTGTGTTTGGCCTGCTTTTTTGCTAACATCCGCTCAGATCAGGCAGCCTTGGCCAGGTTCCGCAGCACGTAGTGCAAGATGCCGCCGTTCTTGTAGTAATCAAGTTCGTCAAGCGTATCGATCCGGCAGAGGATCGGCACCTCTTTGGTCTCGCCGTCAAAGAACTCGAACGTCGCCGTCATTTCCTTACGCGGTGCGATATCGGCAATACCGTTGATGGTAATTTTTTCGTCACCGCGCATGCCGAGCGTCTGGGCCGAGTTGTCACCAAGGAACGTGAACGGGATCACGCCCATGCCAACGAGATTGGAGCGGTGAATACGCTCGAACGATTCGGCGATGACGGCGCGAACCCCAAGCAGCCTCGTGCCCTTCGCGGCCCAATCCCGCGATGAGCCGTTACCGTATTCGACGCCTGCGACGATCACGAGCGGTACGCCGTCCTGCTGGTAGCGCATGGCCGCGTCGAAAATATACATCCGCTCGCCCGACGGATAGTGGATCGTGTAGCCGCCCTCAACAACGCGGCCGTCGGGCTCTTTGACCATTTGGTTTTTGATGCGGATGTTGGCGAACGTGCCGCGCATCATGACTTCGTGGTTGCCGCGGCGGGTGCCGTATTGGTTGAAGTCCTGCGGGCGGACCTGGCGCTCAAGAAGATAATCGCCGGCTGGGCTTTCTTTCTTGATCGCGCCGGCTGGTGAGATGTGGTCGGTGGTGATCTTGTCGCCGAACATGCCGAGCACGCGCGCTTCGGTGATGTCGGTTACCGGCTCTGGCTCAGCCTTGATACCTTCGAAGTAGGGTGGCTGCTGCACGTAGGTGGAACCGGAATCCCAGCTGTACGTGAGGCCGCCGCCGGCTTCGACGGCTTGCCAGTTCTCATCGCCGTCGAACACGGACGCATAGCGCGCGCCGAACATGTCGCGTGTGATGTTTTCTTCGATGAACTTCTGGATTTCCTGGTTGGAGGGCCAGATGTCCTTGAGAAAGACGGGTTGGCCGTCCTTGTCGGTGCCGAGCGGTTCGCTGGTCAGGTCTTTTTGGACACTTCCCGCCAAGGCATAGGCGACCACGAGCGGTGGCGATGCCAGGTAGTTGGCCTGAACGTCGGGGCTGACGCGGCCTTCGAAGTTGCGGTTGCCCGACAGCACGGCGGCGGCAACGATACCGTTTTCGTTCACGGCCTTGGAAATCGGGGCCGGCAGCGGGCCAGAGTTTCCAATGCAGGTCGTGCAGCCGAATCCAACGAGGTTGAAGCCCAGTTCGTCGAGATATGGCTGTAAGCCGGCTGATGCCAGATAGGCGGCGACCACCTGGCTTCCGGGGGCCAATGAGGTCTTGACCCAAGGCTTGACCGTGAGGCCGCGCTCAACGGCGTTGCGGGCAAGCAGGCCGGCGCCGATCAGCACCGACGGGTTTGAGGTGTTTGTGCAGCTTGTGATGGCTGCAATGGCTACATCGCCATGGCCAAAGTCATGGTCTGAGCCTTCAACTGGAACGCGTTTGTCGAGTTCGCCGGGCCTTGCATATTCCTGTGCGAGCGCGGTGGCGAACCCGGTTTTGATGCCGTCAAGCGGGATCCGGCCTTCCGGTCGCTTGGGTCCAGCCATGGACGGCACAACGGTGCCAAGGTCGAGTTCAAGCGTATCTGTGAACACCGGGTCAGCGCTCTCGCCGGTCCGGAACATGTCTTGCGCTTTGGCGTAAGCTTCGACGAGGGCAAGGCGTTCTTCGGCGCGCGCTGAGGTGTTCATATAGCGCAGCGTCTCGTCGTCGATGGGGAAGAACCCACAGGTCGCGCCGTACTCTGGGGCCATGTTGCCGATCGTTGCGCGGTCGGCGAGCGTCATGGAGTCGAGGCCAGGACCAAAGAACTCGACGAATTTGCCGACGGCGCCTTTCTGGCGGATCATCTGCGTGACCGTCAGAACGAGGTCGGTCGCCGTGACGCCTTCCTTCAACTGGCCCGTGACCTTGAAGCCGATGACTTCAGGGATCAGCATTGAGATCGGCTGGCCGAGCATTGCGGCTTCGGCCTCGATCCCGCCGACGCCCCAGGCCAGGACGGCCAAACCGTTGACCATCGTTGTGTGACTGTCGGTGCCAACGCAGGTGTCGGGGTAGGCCACAAGATCAGGTCCGATCTGGCGCGACCAGACGACCTGGCTCAAATACTCGAGGTTGACCTGGTGGCAGATGCCGGTCCCTGGCGGAACGACGCGGAAGTTGTCGAACGCGCCCTGGCCCCATTTCAGGAATTTGTAGCGCTCGCCGTTGCGCTCATATTCGCGGTCGACGTTTTTCTCAAACGCGTTCGGCCCGCCGAAGTAATCGACGATGACCGAGTGTTCGATGACGAGATCGACGGGGGCGAGGGGATTGATCTTCTCCGGATCCTGGCCGAGCTCTTTCATGGCGTCGCGCATGGCGGCGAGGTCGACGACGGCGGGGACGCCGGTGAAATCCTGCATGAGAACCCGCGCCGGGCGATAGGCGATTTCCCGGCTCGTGCGACCGTCGGCGAGCCAGTCCGAAAACGCCTTGACGTCGTCCGCGGTCACGGACCGGTCGTCCTCGAAGCGCAGGAGGTTTTCCAGGAGCACCTTCAGCGAAAAGGGCAGGCGCGAGACGTCGCCGATAGCGCTTTCCGCCGCTTTGAGGCTGTAAAAGGCGTAGGTCTCGCCGGCGGCGGTGAGGGTTTTCTTCGTATTCAGCGAATCGCGTCCCGGGATCATGGGGCTCGGCCTCCTTCATGAAGCTGTTGAGAATTCGGCCCCTTATGGCGGATGGCGCTCGGGCGCGCAATTCGCCCTTTCGCCTGCTCGCAGACCCGCCCAATCTTCGCCCTATTAACGATCGATTTTCGCTTTCCGTGCAGGATATGGTAAACCGCGAACCGATTTATTCTCCGGAGTTCCAGCGCCCAGCCCATAAGGAGTTTTCGACGATGCGCTTTTTCATCGCCGCCCTTTCCTTTGCCGCCGCCGCGGTCGCCGCCGACGCCGCGCAGGCCGCAAAACCCGAACCCGTAGCGACGTTCCGCGACTGGAGCGTCTTCGTGCAGGAGATCGACGGCGACAAGGTCTGTTTCGCCGCCACCGAAGCGAAGGATAAATCCCCGAAATCGGTGAACCATGGCGATGTCTTCTTTCTGATCGCCACCTGGCTTTCCGGCGCGGCGACCGAACAGCCGAGCCTGATGGCCGGCTATAATTTCCGCGACGGACCGGAGCCGAGCCTGCGCATCGGGTCGGACAAATGGGACATGTATGTTTCGGAAAACGAAGCCTTCATTGAGGATTCCGATGACGAGCAGGCGTTGATCAAGGCGATGCGCCGCGGGGCGGACATGCGCATCAACGCGATGTCGAGCCGCGGGACGGCGACGAATTACGTCATCTCCTTACGCGGGGTCTCGGCGAGCCTCGACCGCGCCAGAGAAGTCTGCAGCGAACAGTAGCGAAAAGTAAAATCAGGCCGCCGCCTCGCACCGCCTTAATGGCGGCCCTGGATGGCGGCCGTGGGCGATGAAATCCGATTGCAGACCTGCGGGCCTCTTTCCTCTTCGTTCCCTGAGCAAATCACCCTAGCGCAAGCAACGAGGGGAGAGGGTATTACGAAGCAAGGATCCATCGAAATGGGAATCATCGACGAATTCAAGGAATTCGCCATCAAGGGCAACATGGTCGACATGGCTGTCGGCATTATCATCGGCGGCGCCTTCGGCACCATCGTCTCATCGCTTGTCGACGACATCATCATGCCGCCGATCGGCCTGTTGCTGGGCGGGATCGACTTTTCCAATCTTTTCGTCAATCTCAGCGAGAATGAATACGCCTCTCTCGCCGCCGCGAAGGAGGCCGGCGCGCCGGTGATCGCGTACGGCAACTTCATCAACAACGTGATCTCCTTCCTGATCGTCGCCTGGGCGGTGTTCTTGCTCGTCAAAGGCATGAACACCCTGAAGAAGAAGGCGGAGGAAGCGCCGGAGGCGCCGGTCGAGCCTCCGCGACAGGAACTGCTGCTTGAGGAGATCCGCGACGCCCTGAAATCGCGCGCGTAAATCGCACCCGATTTCAGTGATCGGGGGGCCCGGCCGCGTCCGCGCGCCGGGCCTTTTGTCGCTCTGGGCCGGTCGATC
>CAZOGY010000029.1:23039-29530 GCA_964579305.1 uncultured Hyphomicrobiaceae bacterium | reverse complement strand
CAGCGACGGTTGCGATAATGTCGATACGGCGCTTCACGATCACCGTCATCATCAACCCTCCTGCGTCCAGATAGCAATTTCGGCACCAGAAGCCCGTGCCACCGCGATTACTTCTGAAATAAGCGACGATCGCTGAAGTCGCAAGCATTCCAGGGACGTGAGACTACAGAAGTCGCACCATTAGCACAAATCCGCTCTGAACACAGCCAAGACCGACGCACCGAAAAACCGCAGGCTGGGGCTAAACTGCCCCTCCTGTGATGCGCCACGCTTGCCTGTGCGACGAGCCCGTGGTCCTGCTAGCGGCCATGAGCGCGCATGATGACAAACTACTCACAGCAGCCCGCACGCTGGCCGAGGACGTCGGCCGCGCGCTGGATGCCGATCTGTCGATCCGGCTATGGGACGGCAGCCGCGTTCCGCTCGGCTCGAAACCCGCAGGCGATCTGGCGATCGCGATCCGCTCGCCGGGCGTCTTAGCGTCAATCGTGCGCTGGCCAACGCTGGACCGCATCATCCGGCATTATGCGCACGGACAGATCGATATCGAAGGCGGTACGCTGATCGAAGTCGGGCGCGCGTTTGAAGCCGCAAGCGACGGGCGCAAACGCCTGCGCCGGCTATCGAAAATGTCGCTCGCCAAGCAATTGTGGCCATTTCTTTTCGCGCCCGTCGAGGCCCCAGGCGCAAGCCGCGCGTTCACAGGAAGCGAAGACGGTGAAAGCCGTAAAACTGAGGACAACCGCGATTTCATCCAGTTCCATTATGACGTCGGCAACGACTTCTACGCGCTGTTTCTCGACGAACAGCTCGTTTATTCGTGCGCCTACTTCACCGATTGGGACAACGCGATCGATCAAGCCCAGGCCGACAAGCTTGAATTAATCTGTCGGAAACTGCGGCTACAGCCAGGCGATCGGTTCTTGGACATTGGCTGCGGCTGGGGCGCATTGATCCTGCACGCCGCAGAGCGCCACGGCGTCAGCGCGCATGGCATCACCTTATCACAGGCCCAGCTTGATGAAGCGCAAGCCAAGATCGCAGCCCGGGGGCTAGAAGATCGCGTGACCGTCGAGATCCGCGATTATGCAGCGCTGCAAGGTCAATTCGACAAAATCGCCTCAGTCGGAATGTATGAACACATCGGCTTGGCCAATATCGAAACGTATTTCAAAGCCGTGCGCCGCGTTCTCAAACCAGACGGATTGTTTCTCAACCACGCGATTTCGCGGCGGGCCAAGAAAAAGCAGCGGCGGTTTTCCGCGCGGGCTGAACAGCGCGCCCTGCAGAAGTACATTTTTCCCGGCGGCGAATTGGACGATATCGGCCACACGATTTCGGCCATGGAGCAAGCGGGCTTTGAAATCCATGATGTCGAAGGATTGCGCTGGCATTATGCGCGCACCACAGAGATCTGGTGCCGCCGCCTGACCGCTCGCAAAGACGAAGCGGTCTCGCTTGTCGGGGAGCAGACCTACCGGATCTGGGTGGCCTATTTAGCCGCTTGCTCGCTTGCCTTTGAACGCGGATCGGCACGGATTTTTCAAACGCTTGCCAGCCATTCCGCCAAAGGAAAGCCGCCGCTTCCAGGCACGCGCGCTGACATTTACGAGGGTTGGTGACGCTCCAAAGCGAACGGCGCACACGCCAATCAAATTCCCAGCGTCAGACCGCGCGCCACCTTCATTGCCAAATCCGTCACGCTCGCGATGTTGGCCAGAACCGGCAGATGGTCGCGTGTGAATGCCTCCCAAATGCCGCGTACCTGCGCGGGATCGCCGCGACCTGTCGCCAAATGCTCACGCACGGGCGCCAGCCACTGCGCCGTCTGCGCGAACGCATCGCCATAGCGCGGCGCGATCACTTGCATGAGCTGGTCGAAACTCTGCACCGCCTCAACGCGGACATTTGTTTCAATCGACGCATTGGAAATGCTGCCACCAGCAACGACGCTCCCCGGCGCATTGGCGACGTTGACCGTGTTTGCTGGCCCGCCTTGGACAGGACGCGTCTGTGCCTGGCCTGCATCGCGCGTGTGCCCCTGAACACCATGATCCAGCGCCGCACGGTCCGCGCCGGCGTTTGCCGATCGCTTTCGCAGGGCAGGGCCGGCAGCCTGGCGCACGCGATCAAATAAACCGCCAGCCTCGCCATCGGTCCCTTGCGTCGTCCGTGCGTCGGCCAACTGGGTGCGCCGGTCAGCGCCGAGCGGTATGGCCGCATCGGCGTCGTCAATATCTGACGCGCGCATGTCGCCACCCGCCACGACCGCCCCCGGCGAATGCAGCACCTCTAGGATGTTGCTGGACGCATCGAGTTTTTCGATCCGTTGGGCTTGAACATTCACGTTGTAGACGAGACCAGCGTCCGCATCGGTGAGCAGAGCTTCCGTAATCCGCGTTTGCACGCGCTCTAAAAAATCATGGTGCGGGGAGGTCAAAACAAGCGTGCCCGCATCGTTCGTGCGCAGCGTCAGTCCCAACACGTTATAGGCCCGCACATAGCGGTAGACCAATACCCCGCCCGCAAGCGCGAATGGTGTGACAATCTCTGGAACGCGACCAAAACTGCTGAACAGCACGCTGCCGAGAAAAACAGCTCCCAGCAAAAAGCCGACAAACCCCACGCCTGCGATCACGAGTGCAACGATCGTGCTCGCCTCGACCGTTTTGACGACATAGGGATGCTCAAAAACGCGCTCAAAACCGATCGCGCATCGCGCAAGATCCGCAACCAGAAGGGCCATGAGCACAAACAATACTGCCCGCGCGGCAAGCACGAACACGTTCCCCAGGTCGATACCAATCGTTGAAAAAAGCAGCTCAAGAAGCTGATTGAGACCTTGGACGGCACCTGCACCCGTTAAAATAAGGCTCAGCGCAAGGATTGCCATCGCCAGCCGCCAGCGCACACGATAAAGCACCGGGCCAATTTCATTCCAAGCAAGGTTGCGGGTCTGAATAACGCGGCGGTCGAAAACGATAATTCTCGGTGTAATGCGCATGCCGGACGATGGCTTTCCCGAAGACATGGCTGCTCGCTCACACAAGAAACGGCACGGTCGGATGTCGCCACAGCCGTGAAGCGGCTGCGACGTGTTGTAAAGCGGCCAGAGCAATATCCGATCTGACGGTATCGCTTCGCGCGTCCCAGATCGGATGCAACTCCTCTGTGTCAAACATGATAGAGCATTTCTCCAACCACCTGACCGCAACCGCGGCCACATGTGGTTGGCTCATGTTCGAGATCAGAAGCCTGGGCGATACCGAGCACGTCTCGATTCAACGCGCTACCCACTCCCGCACAATCGGCCAGAGCGAAGCGATGAGGAGCAAGGCGAGCGTGATATTTATGGCGCGGACTGCCCGCGGATTGTCAACGATCTTGCGCAACGCCGTACCGCCCGCCGCCCAAGTGCTGGATGAGCCGAGCCCTATGATCAGAAAGATCGCCGCAATGGTGACGACGCTCAGCGTTGGGGCGTCGGCGACGACGAACCCGGCACTTGCAGCCAGCGACATGCTCCAAGCTTTGGGATTGACCCACTGAAAGCCCGCAGCTTCCAGGAATGTCACGGGCCGCGCGTCCTGTGGCGACTTCGGCCGCGGATCAGCCGACGCAATGCGCCAGGCAAGCCACAGCATATAGATCACGCTGCCAACCTTCAGGATCTCAGTGAGGACCGGCAGCGCCTTGAATAAGTGCGCGACACCGAACGCAACGCCGAGCGTCATCACCGAAAACCCGAGCGCAACGCCAAGGATCGGCGGCAGCGTACGCAAAAACCCGTGGGTCAACCCCGACGCCATCAGAAACGTATTGTTGGGACCCGGCGTGAAGCAGGTGACAACGGCAAATGTTGCAACGGCAAGAAACCAATCGAAAGTCATGTCAGAGCGCTCCATTACCGTCGCGGACGGACCGCAACGTCGAGCTGAGATGTCACAGATTTGAATGAGATGTCGGGTGAGGTCCGACGGCCATTGAAATGAAAAATCAGCCGCGCCAGGCGGCGACGCGCGCAACACGGGCGCAGGCGAACACGTGGCACGGACCACGACCGCAATGTGTCAGGCGTGTCGACATATCATACCAATGGTGAGCGTCACCGCTTGAGAAGCGAAGACTTTGCGCAAAACCGATCCCATAACCGCCAGGACCCGTCAATCAGCCGGTTTTGCCCGCGGCCCATGAAAAACGCGACCGTGCAGCTCCGAGGCTGCAGCACCACCGTCACCAACCTCAACAACAGGCCATTCGCGCACCTCCGACAAGCCAATCGGCGCGAACGGATTGACAAGCGTTCCAGAAACCAGTGCGGCCAAGATTGCTGGCATCGGCGGCACCCGCGCGACAGTCGCCACAAGCGTGTCCCGCGCAAAGGGAATGAGCCGGCTGTCGGATTGATAAAAGGGCGTCAAGACATACGAGGCTGCTTGGAAAAACCGGACATGCGCGCGCCGCATGCGCGCGTACGCAGGCCCCACCTCATCCAAAGACACCGTTGATCGCAGCGCACAATCCAATGCCGCAGCATCGAGAAGCGCCATATTGGCGCCCTGGCCGAGCTGCGGGCTTGTCGCGTGTGCGCTGTCCCCAAGATGGATCACGCGGCCACGAAATGGCGCTGCGAGCGTATGATGGCCATATTTGGCAAGCGCCAAATCATCGAAACTGCGAATGTGTTCCAGCAATACCGCCGTTTCGGGCCAAAGCGCCGCGACGCGCTCTTTCCATGCCGCAAGCCCAGCCGCTTTGACCGCAGCCACGTCACTGCGCTTCAGGCTCCAGAAAAACGCAGCTTGCCGCAAGCCTGACGGCGTCACCTGCCCAATGGGAAGGACACCGATCATGACATGCGCATGGTCGTAGCGCTGTTGCAACGCAGTCTCTGCAAATCGTCCATCGTCCGGCCACGGCACGGTCGTCCAGAACGCGCCATAGGTCAGGGGAATTTGCCGGGCGCCGGGTTGCGATGCATCCCGCAACATCGATTGCGCGCCGGCTGCGTCGATCACGAAATCGAACGGTTTGTTGTCGACGGGCCCATGCCGGTCGACGGGCATGGCGCCTTGCGTCGTCGCCGCGACGCTTGTGATCTCAGCACCAGTCTTGACTGCGATCCCCGCCCTTTGAACGGCAGTGAATAACACCTCAAACAACGCCGCACGGTGCACGCCAAGCCCAAATCGGCCGCCACGGTAAGCGACATCCAAGACGCGACGGCCAGACATTGCATCGCACCCACTCAACCGTTCAATCCGCGCCCCGCGCGCCAGGACCGCCCCTGCAAGCCCAAGGTCGTGGAGAACCGTCAGGCCGGTTGGCTGCAACATCAAGCCCGAGCCGACGGGCCGGGCCGCTGCAAAGCGCTCAAACACCGAGACGTCATGGCCTGCCCGGTGCAGATAGAGCGCCGTGGCCAATCCCGCGGTGCCGGCCCCGACAATCGCGATGCGCAAACCGGCAAGCCGCCTGGCCGGCGCCCCATCCCGATCCGCCGACGCCGCACGCCCGGCCACAGCCCCCGACCCCGGCGCGGAACCGGCAGTGTTTGCGCCATCCCCTCGCGACTGCGCCATCTGATCACTCCCGACACCGGCCCCTCGCGCACAGCATGACGTTCAAACGGGAAAGCCCGAACGCGCCGCGTTGCCACGCGAGCCGGCAGATTTGACGTCTGTGGCGTCCGTCGCGTCAGTCGACAAAGCCGACCTGATCGCTCTCAAGCAGGTCTGCCATCCAAGGCATGGTCGTAAGCCCGGTCTGCGCCTTGGCAATCACGTCGGCTTCGGCCGCTCTGATTTCGCCAACGCGCGCAACGACGTCGGAAATTTGCGCGAACGGCACCACGACAACGCCGTCACGATCCCCCATCACAAGATCACCCGGCCCCACCGAAACGCCGCCGATCACCGCCGGCAGGCCGACCGTGCCAGGCCCCGAGCGCACGCACGAGTTCGGCGTGATGCCGCGCGAGAAGATCGGCAAATCAACGTCTTCAAGTCCGGCCAGATCACGGGCCATCCCGTCGATGACAATCGCGCTGCAGCCCGCGTTCTTGGCCAAAAGCGCAACAATGTCACCGCAAACCGCGGTTCGCTCGAAGGCATCGGCTGCCACCATCATGACATCGCCAGGCTGGGCGCGCGCAACGCCAGCGACCAACGCAAGGTTGTCGTTTGCCGCCGTGGTCACCGGGAATGCTGCGCCCAAGAACGTCGGCTTTTGCGCCAGCTGGGGTTTGATTGCCGCATCAAGCCCGCCGCGCCCCGCCATCGCGTCGACGAGGTGTCCGGTCTGCGCACCGTGCAGCGCGGCCAGGTCGTCAGCGTTTGGCCGTTGCCACGATTTTTTGATGATCAGACGAGGTGGATCTTTGAGCATAATGGGGCCTCCGGGTTTGTTTTGTCTGGGGTGGCAAGGCTAGCATCGTGCGGGGGGCGAGACGATCTCGTTTGCACCGCGCACACGGCGGCACCCCCGGGGCG
>CAZOGY010000029.1:0-22939 GCA_964579305.1 uncultured Hyphomicrobiaceae bacterium | reverse complement strand
GCGCCCAATCCGTTTTTGTTGAAGTGGAGCCGCGTGTTGCCGGGAATTGGAACGTTTGGAAGATCCGTTGCTTTGGCCGGGCTGGGGGCGATGTGCATTTCCGGCCTATGGCCGGACGAACGCGCACAGGCCGCCGGAATGAAACCCACCGAGATTCTGATTCTCGGTGATAGCCAGCTCGCGTTCGGCAGCGGGCCGAACATTCTCGACTTCTTTGATAGCTTTTCACAGCGTTGTCAGGGGCTTGGCCTTGCACCCGAACGCCTGCGGGCGGTCGAAGCGATGTCTCACGGCATTCTCGGTGTCCGCGCAACCGGCCTACATATGTGGCTGTCCAACACCGCCAAAGGCACCCGCATGATTTGCGTGAAAGATCCCGCAGGCTTGGTCAACGCAAGCACATACGGCAGCATGCGCTATGGCCGCAGTAAATGGGTCCAGATCGGCGAAAGCCGCAATCACCGGTTTTGCGGCGGCGCACGTTCGCCAATTCAACACATCATGGCCAATTTGCCCGAACCGCCCAAGCTGATGATCCTGCATTTCCTTGGCCTGTCTGCATACCATTGGTTGCGGACGGCACGACTGGAACGGGACCTGGAACGCGTCGATGCGCAATTGCCCAAGCAAACGAAGTGTTTGTTCTGGACAACCACGCCCGCCTACACCGCGAAAATCAACGCGCCGCGCATCCGCGCTCAAGCCAAACTGGCCGGGAAACTCAAAGAGAAAAACCACCGCTGCGGATTTGTGGCTGGTTTCACACCGGAAACACTCAAGGCGTTTCAGGGCAATACGCAGTATTATTACAAGCGCAAGAATGGCAGGGTCAAAGATCCCTACCATACAACCCCTGCCGGCGCGGAGCGTTTCTTGAAGCTGCGCGGCCCCGACCTATGCAGAGGGGTCGTCAAGGCACTCTGGCCGGACGTCGACCAACGCATCTCCATGCCCGATTGAGATTGTGGCACCCCGGCACAACGCCGTGTCAGGCCCGCAACGAAGCGATCACACGTCGCCAAGATCTGGATGGGTCCAAAGCCCAGCGCGTGTCGCCGCATCGCCACGGCCATTCATAAGAGGCTTGAAGCGTGCCGTGGCTGCCTGCAAACCGCCCAGCGCAACCCCCTGCAACTTGCCCCCCCGGCCAACGTAAGCCCGGCTGTCCCACGCACGCGGACCGCGCGCGCGGATGACCCGGCCAATCTCCCGATAAACGTTCCGTGCCGCGGCAATGGCCCAGGCCGCGCGCGCGGGCAAATGCGGGATCCCGTATTCGGCCGACTGGTAATAGAGGTCCGCGGTATCAAGCAACCGCTCCGCCACAGCATAAACTTTGTCACGATGAGCCGGATCGACAATGGCCGCCGGGTTATCCGGGCTGGCCGAAACGCCCGCGGCATTGAGCCAATCCTGCGGCAGGTAAACCCGGCCGACTTCGGCATCAGGCACGACGTCCCGCGCGATATTGGTCAATTGGAAAGCGATGCCGAGATCAGAGGCACGGTTCAAAGTCGCGCGGTCGCGCACGCCCATGATCATAGCCATCATCACGCCAACGACCCCGGCCACGTGATAACTGTAATCAAGCGTGTCTGACAGCGTGGCGTACGTGCGCCCTTCCACGTCCATCGCGAACCCATCGATCAATTCCAGTGGATGGCGATTGGGAATGTCGTGGCGTGCAACGACGGTTGCGAGCGCTGCGAATACGTCCTGGTCGGGTCCAGCAACCAAATCGCCCTCGAGCGCGGTCAGCGTTTCAGCGCGCAACTTCACAAGGCGCGCCTGCGCCCCGGCCGAAGACGCAGCCGTGTCACTGGTCTGATATCCGAATTCCTGACCGTCGATCACGTCATCGCAGTGCCGGCACCACGCATAAAGCATGTAGGCAGAAGCACGGGTATCGGCGTCAAACAGGCGCGCAGCCGTCGCGAACGATTTCGACCCCCGCTCAATCCGCACGCGGCTTGCCTCGACAAGCGCGGCAAGACCGGCGTCATCGGGGATTGCAACTGTCTGGCCGGCTTGGCGATCGCGTGGGGGGTGTTCCAGCGTTTTTTCTTGTTGGCGCATGATACCCTCAGCCCAACTCAGCCGTCAGCGCGGGCTGGCGCGCAAAGAAATCCCACCCGCGACTTGCTGGAATTGCGCCGAGCCCATCCATGATCGGGATGGGCGGCTTGCCGGAAAATACGCGAGCCTTGTCAGCCAATGTGCTGTGGCCAGCGTAAAACCGCTCAATCAATCCTTCACCCAGCCGATAGAACCGCGACATGACATGAACGCGCTGTTCCGGGCGCGCGCCGACGAACAACATCCGGTTGAGAAGCCGCATGAAGGACTGCTCACGCCAAGCCTCGCGCGACAACCGTTCGGTCAGGGCGGCAATGGCTGGCGAAGTCAGCTCCGGCGCGCGGGCAATCGCGTCGGCAGCACGCACGGCCATGGGCAAGCTATAACCGGTCGTTGCATGGAATAGCCAAGCCCGAAGCCCAACGCGCGGCAGATCGGCGCCGAGCGCTTTCCAGTGCGCATCGATATCGCCGGCCAGAGCAATCGGCAGGATGCCACGCTCGGTTCGCACGACGCGGGCGATTTCCCAGCCGTTGTTTGCGGCATAGGCCCGGCATCGTTGCTCAAGCTGATCGTCCGATAACTCACAACCGTCGCTGTAGTAGGTATCCTCAATCAAGATGCGCGTCGCGCTCATGGGCAGCGTGTAGACAAAGCGGTATCCATCGATCTGCGCCACCGTTGCGTCCATGATCATCGGCACGGCCTCGCCATGGGGCGCTTTGGTCTCCACTTCGAGGCCAAAGAACTTCTGAAACCCCAGCGCGAGGGGCTGCTCGCGCAAGGCGCCACGCCCGTCGACCACCAGCGGTGCGCGCAGCGTCTCGCCCGTTGCCAAAGTCACCGAAGTCGGTGCCACATCAACAGCCGACACCCCCGTTCGCACAGTCAGGTTCGCAAGCCCGGCCACGTGCGCGCGCAAATCATCGCTCAGAATGGACCGATATCCGGTCCGCAAGCTCCTGGCATGGTCGGGAAACAGAACCTTCTGCCCCGGCCAGCTATACGACAACAGCGGCGAGACCCAGCGCGCCTCATGCGGGCGCAGATCACTCTCGTGGCACGACCACGTGTGATTGCCCCCAAGCTGGCACCCGCGCTCGACGACCGTGATACGAACTTCCGGCCGGTGATGCGCCAATCGCAGCGCAATCAACTGGTTGGCAAGACCACCGCCCACCAGAACCACGTCTGCATCGCACTGCGGTGTCGTCGCCATGCTCATGTTTCAGATCGCCCTATCAATCCCGCCGGGCGGATGAGGCCCCGCCGTCGCACTCTTCGTCGCACCCGTCACCATCGCCGTCGCTATAACGATGGCGATGGCCGTCCCGATCGATCAGCGATGTCACACCAGCCCCATCAACGACGACATCGCACGGCGTCGCATTCACTTTTCCAGCGCCGCCCGGAATGTCGACCACAAGCGTCGGCTGGCACAAACCCGACACGTGACCGCGCAAGCCACGCACCAACGCCTGCGCCCGCGCAAGCGGCACCCGAAAGTGCGCCGTGCCGGGCGCCGCATCGAGCATGTGCACGTAGTAGGGCCTGACCCGGTTGGCGACAAACGCCCGCATCAGATCCGCCAACACGTCGTCAGCATCGTTGACACCCTTGAGCAACACTGACTGGCCCACCAAGACCACGCCGGCGTTGGCAAGTCTGGCTAAAGCGGCCTTCGCCGCCTGGGTGAATTCGCGTGGGTGGTTGGCATGAACCGCGACGTAAACAGCCTTGCCCCCGCAAACCAGTGCCGCCAAGCGGTCCGCATCGATCAGCTCTGGCGCAACGACAGGCACGCGGGAATGCCAGCGCACGACCTGCACATGTGCAACATCGCCAAGCCGCGATGAAATCTCTGCGATCCTGCGCGGCGACAACATCAGCGGATCGCCTCCGGTGACGATCACTTCGAAAATGGAGGACGTTGCGGCGATATAAGCAATGGCGGCGGCAAGTGCGGCGTCTCCAAGCGGCTCTCCGTTGTCGGGCCCCACCATCGCACGTCGAAAGCAAAACCGGCAGTAGACGGGGCAAACGGCAGCCGCCTTCAAAAGCACCCGATCACCGTAGCGGTGAACAATGCCGGGAACCGGACTATGGACGCGGTCGCCAATGGGATCGTCGTTCTCGCCAGCCGCGATCTCGCTTTCCGCGACCGTTGGAACAAATTGCGCGGCGATCGGATCTGCGGGATCGGCACGATCAATGATCGCAGCCATTTCGGACGTGATCGCAACCGCATAGCGGCGCGCAACATCGACCAGCTCGGCATCATGGGGATCGGCAATGAGCCCGTCCGCCGCAAGCATGTCCAAGCGCGTCAACCGCTCCGGCAATCAGCTCTCCCTGGTATCTGACGTCGCGCCGGGATCGCGAAATGCGGCAACCGGCGTCCACATCACTTGAGCCACGTTCGGCGCGCCTGTGGCAAGCATCACCAAACGGTCAAAACCAAGCGCACACCCGATCGCAGGCGGCATGATCGCAAGTGCATCGAGAAAATCCTGATCGATGGGATAGCGATCCCCATAGATCCGCATTCGCTCGGCCATCGCCGCATCAAACCGCCGGGCCTGCTCCGCCGCATCCGTCAATTCAGCAAAGCCATTCGCCACTTCAACGCCGCACACGTAGAGCTCCGCGCGTTCTGCAACGCACGGATCGTGCGGGCAAAGCCGGGCCAGCGCCGCCTCCTGGGCGGGATAATGGGTCAAGAGCGTTGGCCGCCCTTGTCCTAAGTGCGGTTCAATCCGTTCGGTCACAACGCGCGCAAACACATCCGACCAGGTGTCGTCTGGCGCCGTGCGTATCCCGCGTTCCGCGACAAGTGAGATAAAGTCGTCGCGGGCGGCGCCAGCCTGCAAATGCGCTGCCAGATCAATCCCCGCGTGGCGCCAAAACGCTTCGCAGACGGTCAGCCGCTCTGGCGCCGCGCGCGCATCGCACTGGCAATCGCGATGCCGGAACTGCGTGATCCCGAGACTGTCCGCCGTTTCCGCAAGGATCGTTGCGCAATCTGAAAGCAATTGGTCAAATCCGGCGTGGGCCCGGTACCACTCAAGCATCGTGAATTCGGGCGCATGCAGGCGCCCGCGCTCGCGATTTCGAAACACTGGGGCGAACGTGAAAATCGCCGGCTCGCCCGCGGCCAGAAGCTTTTTGCATGCAAATTCCGGCGACGTATGCAGATAGGCAAGATCCCGCGCGCCCGTTGGCGAGAGCAACTCCGTCATGAAAGCGTGGATATGCGTCTCATTGCCGGGCGAAACTTGAAGACACGCAGTCTCAACCTCCACGAAGTTCTGTGCTGAAAACCAGCCGCGCAACTGCGTCTTCACGCGGTTGCGGGCGATCAGGATCGGGCGCCGATCGGCATGACTTTCCGGTGACCACCAGGGCATGTTGCTGACCTTGGAAGAAACAATTGACCTGGCCAAACGCGGTGGACCAGCGGCGCCGAGATGCTCCCCAGCCGCATGCCTTGGTTGAAGCCACGCGCAAGTCGCACTAGAAGCGGTGCACCCTTGCAGCGCGCAGACCCGCCGCAGCAGCCACGATGACACGATCAAAAGCGCGGTTCGGCGCAGAGGAGAGCGGCCTTGGCCAAGGTGATCGCAAGTTCCATTCGCAAAGGCAATGTCTTGGAAATCGACGGCAAGTTGTGCGTCGTCCTCAAGGCGGAAAACATCCACCCCGGCAAGGGGACGCCCGTCACCCACCTGGAAATGCGCCGGATCAACGACGGCGTGAAGGTTGCCGAACGCTACCGCACCACTGAGCAGGTCGAAAAAGCGTTCATGGAAGAGCGGACGCTGAACTACATCTACGAAGACGAAGCCGCGTTCGTTTTCATGCACCCTGAAACTTACGATCAGGTCGAGGTGCCCAAGGACATCGTCGGCGACATGGCCGTCTACCTGCAGGAAAACATGCCCTGCACCGTGCTTCTCCACGAAAACGTGCCCGTCTCAATCGAGCTGCCGGCCCGCGTGACCGTGACGATTGCGGAAGCCGACCCTGTCGTCAAAGGCCAGACGGCGTCATCGTCCTATAAACCCGCGATCGCCGAAAACGGCGTAAAAATCATGGTGCCGCCATACATCGGCGCGGGTGAGCGTATCGTGGTGACAACCGCCGACGGCGAGTTTGTTGAACGGGCCAAGGACTGATCCGCTGCGCTGCAGCCTCCTGTCACACAGCCCTGAAGCCGCAACGGATGCCGACGGCTGCTGGAACTTGTCCCGCATTGTCGAGAATCAACGCGCGCTGCGTTAGGTCACGTCCGCGACCGATGCGACATAGTGGGTTCGCGACCCCATCCAGGCCTGAGGAGACCGGATCATGCCTCGTGGACTTTTATACGTTTTCGCTGCGGCCTTGGCTGCAACCTGGGCTGCCACCTTGGCATCCCCCGCCAACGCCCGGACCGTCGACCTGTTCGGCGCAAGCGTCGAAATCCCCGTGGCCCAGGGCGAATGTGCCCATGACGGATCAGATCCCAGCACCCGGACCTGGTTTGGCCGCGCAGCCGCAGTTCAACAGCGCGTCGGCAATAAGCTGCAGTTAATCGTCATCAACTGCAATGAAACGCCGATTATCACCGGCCAGCGCGGCGGCAACCTGTCGAACTGGACGATGATTTACATGAGCCGTACGCGCCACAGCATTGGGCCGAATGTGTCGCACGCGGCCTATTCAACACAGTATTGCCGATCGCTTCCCGGTTTTATTGCCCGTTCCGGCAAAGGCATTTCCGATGACGTCAGCCGCGCGGCAAAGGATGTCTATGGGTTTGGCATGTCGACCAACTTCCAAAAGCCCTTCGCCTTCGACGATAGCTGCCTGATCCCGTTGCGTAGCAACCTGCCAAACGGCACGGTTTATGGCCTCTTTACGCCGATCGTGACGCAGGGCCGCGTATTTTTCGTCTCGACATATTCTTATACCAAGTCGGATTTTCCCAACATGGTTGAGAAACTTATGGCGTGGTCAAAGTCGGCGCGTGGCACTGTCGGCGGCCCGAGTGGTCCGGTGACTGGCGCGCCCCAAAACGCACCTGGCGGCGGCGAGATCGCGCCTGGCCCGCGTAGCCGTGCCCGCTCACAATTCGACGACGAGCAAGGCAGCCCGGCTGATTTGCTGAACGATTGACCTGACGGCGTACTGGCCGCCGCACAGTGCCGTACGTTCCGCACCGACAAAGCCGTGGCTGAGACTTCTTCCAGCCACAGCCGCCCGTCCGTTAGAGCGCGCGCGAAACATCTTAATTGGACGTGGCCAGCGTACCCGTTTCCCCGCGCCCAAGCGCTTCGGCATGCACCTTTGGTAGACGCCACCACGGTGCATTCGGAACCGCATGGTGTTCGTGGTGATAACCAAAATGGAAACACGTCAATAGCGACAGCCACCACGGATAATGGTTCGTGCGTGAGTTATGCCGGTCAGCGAACGCCGGATCGCCTGGCTTGTGGGGAAGATACGTGCCGAACGTAAAAAGCTGAACAGACGAAACAATTGCCGGCACGGACCAGAACAACAAGACGTTTTCCAACGGCGCACCGAGTAGCAGGATGTAGGCCCAGACGCCAACGGCGATCACGATAATCTCGCGCCCGGAAAAATACTCCGAGAAGAATTTCCAATACCAAGCCCAAAACGCGTGCGGCTCTTGATCGTGGAAGTCTGGATCATCCGCGGTACCGGCATGGCGATGATGCAAGTGATGCTTGCGGTTCATGAAATCAAACGAGAAGCCGGCATAAAGAAACAGGCAGAGCCGGCCAACCCAACGGTTCCAAACAGGCCGCAGTGGAACCAACGAGCCATGCATGCAATCGTGGGCCACGATAAACAGGCCGACATAGAGCCACGTCAACAGCGCCATAAGCGCTATGCCGAGCGGCGCCGTTTCCCAACGCCACTCAAAAAAGAAGATCGCATAAATGTGGACTGTGACAAACGCACCGATAATCAGGGCCGCAAGCAGAAGCCCGACGCGTGCCTGGTGACGCATGTCGGCTGCCATCGCCTCGGGTGTCGGCTTGGCAGCGGGTTCTGCCGGCAGCGCTTCATTTGCATCCATGATCATGGCTCCATGCAATCCAACGCCGCAACACGCAAATGCGCGTCTCAGTGTGCCTCCAGCGCTTTGCCTGCGGCCATTATAACGCGCGGCGCACCAGGATACGCGCGACAATCAGGCCCGCGACACCGATGACCGCCAGCACGCACCAGTTGACAACGATGGCTGTGGCCGGTTCGGACCGATGAAAAATCGCCATGACCGCTTCGATCGTCCATGTTGTGGGCGTGGCCCAGCCCGCAACCTGGATCTCTGCCGGCATCAGGTAACGCGGCACCATGCTTCCGCCAATCGCAGCCAGGATCACGATCCCCATCTGGCCAAGCGTATGCGCCTGCTGACGCGTCCGGCAGCTTGCAACGAACGCAAGCGCAAGCCCTGCTGCCGCAATCGCGGACGCAAAAACCGTGACGAACCACACCCCGGCATGATCGGGCAGCCTCACACCGAAACCGAGCCAAGCCACAGCAAATATAATTGTTGCTTGAACAAGGCCTTGCAAAACGAGGAATAGGAATTTTCCGTCGATCACCACGCCCGGTCCGCCCGGCGACGTTGCAAGCCGGTCCAGCAGCCCCGTCTCGCGTTCTTCCAACAGGCTCATTGCGCCAGTCAGCGCCGAAAACAGCAGAAACATGATTGTGACAGCACCGGCATAATAGATGACGGCGATCGGGATCTGACCCGCTGGCAAGGCATTGCGCGTTTCATAGACGCGGTTCAAGCGCAGATCGCCATCGCGCGAAACCGGTGAGACCCGCGACCGGCCCATCGCCGTCAAGCCACGCTCAACCCGTTGCCGCTGCTGATCAGTGAACGGGGCAAACCGTTTGTCGATCTGGTCAGCAACGCTGCGCAGCGCCGCCTCGGGGATCGCGTTGAAATAGGCGTCCTGCAAAATCCCTTCGGTAATCGAAAGTGAAATGGCCCTGGCGGGATTGGCCACCACCACCAACGGCAACTTGCCATCTTGCGAGATGTCATCGAGCGGGCGCCCATCGCGGCGGATCACGAGACCAACATCGGCGGCGCCGGACCTGACCAGGTCCACCACGTTGGCGATGGCGAGATTGGCCTGATCCTCGGCGGTGGCTGGTGCCGATTGGTCGTCATCCCGCGCCGCAGCAGTGCCCGAGGGCAACGGCACGCGCGACAATCTCTGGTCTTCAAAAAGCCAGCGCACCAGGCGCTCTGACTGCGCGCTCTTCAAGTCGTCGACGACTGCCAGCCGCACGGTCAGATCCCCCGTACTCGCGGCGGCAAAGACGGCAGCAAACAAAAGATAAACCAGCGGCGGCAGGGCAAACGCCATGGCCAAACCGGCCCGGTCGCGCATCAAACCGAGCGCCATTGCCTTGAAGATTGCAAGGCGCATTACGCAGCCCCCGCCTGAAACTCTTTCCCATCCGCCGACGCCTGATCACCAGCTTCCAGTGTCGCAACACGCAAGAGCGCATCAAGGCCGGGCTGGCGCACACCCACGTGCGCCACAAGCCCGCCGCCTGCGGTCACGTCCAACAGTTCGCCCAGCGCCCGCGATCCCCCTTCCACGAAACCAGTCCAGGTTCGCCCACCATCGGCTGGCGTCAATCGCGCTTCGCGCAAGGCGGAGACGGCTGGCTCCGCGCGTGGATCGCGCATGGCCGACTGGGTCAGGATCAGCTTGATTTCCATGCGCTCGCCGAAGGTCTGGCTGACGAGTTCAGGCACCGTCCCGATACTGCGCAGACGCCCGTCGATGAGGATGGCAACACGGTCAGCCAACGCATCGGCCTCATCCATGTCGTGCGTCGTCAACAGGATCGACAGCCCCTCGTTGCGCAAATCCCGCAACAATCCAACGAGACCCGTCTTGGCAGCCGCATCAAGCCCAGCGGTCGGTTCGTCAAGAATCAGCAGTTGCGGCGCATGGGTCAGTGCCGCGGCGATATTGATACGCCGGCGCATCCCACCCGATAGGTCCGCAACAAGGTCACCAGCGCGGTCCTGCAACGAGACCCGCTCAAGAAGCTGGTCGGCTTGTCCGCGCGCCCGGCGTCCCGGCAACCCCATAAGCCGACCGAACGCAATCAGGTTCTCCCGCGCGGTGAGTTTCTCAAACAGCGCAATTTGTTGCGGCACAATCCCGATCGCCCGGCGCGCGCTCTGACTGCGGGCTGGGTCAGCACCCGCAAGCGAGACCTGTCCGCCAGCGCGCCGCACCCGTCCGCAAATGGTCTTGATCAAGGTCGACTTGCCCGCGCCATTCGGGCCAAGCAAGACCAGGATTTCCCCAGCGTCGGCCGACAACGTGACATTCTGCAACGCGCGCCGGTCACCAAACCGCACGTCGACACCATCGATTTCAAGCAAATGCGCGGGTCCATCATCGGCCGTTGACGCGCCCGACCCTTTGTCCGCCCGTGCGCGCAGAAATGCCAATACCCGCTCCCCGCAAACGAAGTCGCAATGCCAGCCCAGATCCCACAGCGCGACGTTGGCAAGCCGTAAGGTTTCGACGCCGCTGATCACGGCGTTGGACCGCCGAAATCACTCTGTCGCTGATAACGGAGCGGTGAGGATCCCGGCCATCAACTGGACGTAGCGGTTGAGTGTGGAGTGACCATGACCGGCCTTCGCGAGACCGTCAGCCGCCACAGCCAATTGCGCACTGGCCCACGCTTCCCCACCGGCGCGCCCCAGAACCGATGCGATCGTCGGCTTGGCCGCATCCGCCATCACGTCTTTGCCTGTTTTGGCGGTGTCGGCAAACACGTCCAGGAGATCGTCATAGCCCTGGAAAGCAAGACCAATCGCCATGCCGCTGTCCCAGAAAACGCGCTCGGCCGCTGGCGTTGGTGCCCCCAAGGTCGCGCCGATCCCGAGTGCGGCGGCAAATAAAGCGCCGGTCTTGCCGCGATGAACCTGCTCAACCTCACTCAGCCCGGAACCCTGCTGCGGCCTCAGATCCATCAATTGGCCGCCGCTCAAACCCTGACAGCCAACCGCGTCGCACAGCATCGCAATCGCCCGTGCTCGCCGGTCTGCTGCGATACCCTCGAGTTTCGCCAAAACATCATAGCCGCCGTTCAGCAATGCAATGGCCGCCAGGATCGCTGTCGCCTCGTCGAACGCGCGGTGGGTCGTCTGCCGTCCGCGCCGCAACTCAGCGTTATCCATCGATGGCAGATCATCCAGTACGAGCGACGCCGCATGGACCAATTCAACCGCGGCTGCCGCGCGGATCGCATGCGCCCGATCGGCCCCAAACAAATCAGCAGACATCACCAAAAGGATAGAGCGGATGCGCTTGGCCGGCGCCAAAAGCCCGTGCCGCATGGCCTCCGCCAACATCACAGGCCGCATCGTTTCGGGAACGATCAGATCAAGCTCGCGATCCACAGCCGCTTTTATTGCCTGAGCCGTTGCGACCACCGCGGAATCGTCGTTGCGTTTTTCGGTGGCCTGCGCGCCGACAACCGCCTCGGCCTCGCTCGTTTTCGGTGGGCCGTGATGCGGCCCGACGGAGGCGCGTTCGCCACGCGTCAAATCGCCCGCTCGCGCTGTGTGTGTCCGCGCCGAGCTCCGCGCAGTCGCTGAGATATCCGCCATCAGGTCAGCCCCAGTGCCGTCTTGGTTCCGTCTCACAGACCCCACCGTTCAGCAAAAGACCTGCTGCTCGTCAGGGCTGCGCAGACCGTGACCTTGATGTTTCCATGGTCTGTGACACCATAAGATGTCATCCTTGGTTGACATCTGTCCACTCTCGCCGCGCAGCCGTCCCATGTCCCAAATCCGCCAGCGCAAAGACCAGCATCTCGACATCGTCCTATCGCGCGATGTCGGCCCCACCCGCAAGGAGTCCGCGTTCGACGCGTTTCAATTCGTGCACGAGGCGATGCCGGAAATCGCCATGTCCGAGATTGATCTGGCAACGCAACTCCTTGGCCGTACGCTCCACGCCCCATTGCTCATCTCCTCCATGACGGGCGGCCCCGCACGGGCAGAGCAGATTAACGCAGCCCTTGCCGAAGCCGCTGAGGCTCTGAAAATCGCGCTCGCCGTCGGCTCCCAACGGATCGCCATCGAGGCTGAAGGTGATAGCGGACTTGGACGCCGGTTGCGACAACTGGCCCCAAGCGTCCCGATTATGGCCAACGTCGGCGCAGCCCAGATAGCGGCTTGGCCGGACCCGCAAAAGGCCTTGCGCGCCGTGGACATGATTGAGGCCGATGCGCTCATCGTGCACCTGAACCCGCTGCAGGAAGCCGTGCAGGCCGGCGGCGACACCGACTGGCGCGGCCTGTCCAAGCAATTGGCCGCCCTCGTCGCCGCCGCACAGGTTCCAATCATCGCCAAGGAAGTCGGCTGCGGCATTTCGGGCGCCACCGCGCGCAAACTGGTGGACCTTGGCATTAGCGCCATCGACGTTGCCGGCCAGGGCGGAACGAGTTGGGCCGCCGTCGAATCCGAGCGCGCCGACACCCCATCGCAGGCTGCAATCGCCGCGGCTTTCCGCGACTGGGGCATTCCGACGCCGCAGTCCCTGCTTGAAGTTCGTGGCCTTTGCCCGGATACCCCCATCATCGCTTCTGGCGGCATCCGTGATGGCATTGATGTCGCAAAGGCAATCCGTCTCGGGGCTGATATCGTTGGTCAAGCTGCACACTTGCTTCATGCCGCACTCGAGGGGCCCGAGGCTGTTGTGGCGACGGTAGAAACGACCATCGCGCAATTGAAAGTCGCCTGCTTTTGCACCGGAAGCGGTTCGCTCGCCGCACTCAAGCGCGCACCGCTGACGATTTGATCGAAAAGGGAGTGGTCCCATGGACGGGTCGCTGATTGAGGCTGCGGAAACCGGCAAAGCCAATGCCGCATCCGGTTCACGAGCAGTCGTGATCGGCGGCGGATTTGGGGGCATTGCGGCCGCGCTGCGCTTGCGGGCACGCGGCTACGACGTGACCCTGATCGACCGTGCGTCCCGTTTGGGCGGGCGTGCGCAAGTTTTTGAGCGCGATGGCTTCAAGCATGATGCTGGCCCAACCGTGATCACGGCGCCGTTCCTGTTCGACGAGATCTTTGAGTTGTTTGGCAAACGCCGCGAAGATTACGTCACGTTCGCGCCGCTTGCCCCCTGGTATCGGTTCTACTTCCAGGATGGCTCCACGTTCGATTACGGCGGCACGGTCGAGGACACGCTGGCGGAGATCGCGAAGTTCGAGCCCGCCGACGTCGACGGCTATAAGCGCATGCTGGCGCACTCAAAAAAGCTGTTTGACGCGGGTTTCACGAACTTGGCTGATCAGCCATTCCACTCACTTCCCATGATGCTCGGCCAGATCCCGCGCCTCGCCACCTTGCGGACCGACCGCACCGTCTGGCAACTGATCTGCAAATACTTGCGGCATCCAAAACTCCGAGAAGCGTTCTCAATCCAACCCTTGCTTGTTGGTGGCAGCCCCTTCAACACGACCAGCATTTACGGCCTGATCCACTATCTTGAGCGCGAATGGGGTGTCTTTTTCGCGATGGGCGGCACGGGCGCCTTGGTCGACGCCTTCGCCAAGCTGATGGCCGAGGAGGGCGTGAAGGTCGAATTGTCGACAACCGTTCGCGAAATCCTTCTGGACGGCAAACGCGCAACCGGTGTCGTGCTGGAATCCGGTGAAAAAATCCCGGCTGACGTGGTCGTCTCGAACGCCGATCCGATGCACCTGTATCGCAAGATGGTGCCAGAGACCGCGCTGACGATGGCGACCCGCGCAAAACGCAATTCGCGCCTGTCAATGGGGCTTTACGTGCTCTATTTCGGGACCCGTAAGCAGTACCCCGACGTTGCCCACCACACCATCTGGCTGGGTACGCGCTACCGCGAACTGCTCGATGATATTTTCCATCGCCGCAAACTGGCGGAAGATTTCTCGCTTTACGTCCACCGCCCAACCGCGACCGACCCAAGCTTTGCACCGGACGGTTGCGATTCCTTCTACGTGCTCTGCCCCGTCCCCAACCAGAAAGCAGGGATCAATTGGGCTGTTGAAGGGCCAGCCTTGCGCGAACGGATCGTCGATGCGCTGGATCGGACCATGCTGCCAGGCCTGCGCGAGACCATGACCGCCGACTTCTATATGACGCCAGCGGACTTCGAGACGGATTACCTGAGTTTCCAGGGCGCCGGCTTCTCAATCGCGCCGCACTTCACCCAGTCGGCCTGGTTCCGTTTCCACAATCGCTCTGAATCGATCGAAAATCTCTACTTGGTCGGCGCTGGCACGCACCCAGGTGCAGGTCTCCCCGGCGTCGTGTGTTCCGCCAAAGTGATCGAGAAACTCGTTCCGGACTTGACGACCGCCAAAGCCGCCTGATCTCGCGGGATATCCGGTGAGATCACGGCGCGACGACGCATCCACCCGAGACATTTCCAAGGGCGTAGGACAGGGCTCGGGTGAATGGTCTCACAACGGCGAAATCAATTTGCGCGGTCGGACTTGCCCTGTGACGGCTTCGTCTGAAATCGCTTGCGCATCTCAGCGCACGGGTCTTTGCGCGCAGCACGCTCGGTGAAGACAACAATATCAACGGCTGGCCGGCCCGAGGGATCTTTGGGCACATAATCAGCCGGGCCCGTTGCCGAACCATCGACTTCGGCAAGGGCGACGACAAACGCACGCGACTGCGGCGCGCGGCGTCGCAAATGCCAGGGCACCGCCCGGTCTGCACGAACATGGCCATTGCCAGCAATCAGGACCGCCGCTCCGCCATCAGGTCTTGCAGATATCATCGCATCGGCAAGTTGCGCATCGCGATACCGCTGGGCAACCGCCATGCCGCCAAAGGCTGCCGCCGGCATCAAGTCGCAATGGCTCGCGACAAGTTCCTGGCGCAACGCCGTCTCAAGCGGAGGGCCCAACGGCCGTTCAACGCCGATCCGTGAACGATCTTTCTCCGGCAGGCCAGCCAGGCCGTTCCGCGCCACGTCACGGATGGCATCGCGCGTCACATCCCCTGCAAAGATCGGCAACTTCCGCTGGAACGCCACCTGTGCGATCGGCATGTATTCAGACCAAGGGGGCCAGCCCTGTTGCGACCATTGGATCGCGGCACCGAGCCCTTGCGGCGTCGCATCAGGCCGCTTGAGGTAGTCTTGCAGCGCGTCAGCTTTGTCGATCCGGATGTGTTCAAACACGACAGAAGCTTTGCGCCCCTCCGCCAACGCATCCAGCAGGCAAGCCTGGATCTGATGGTGTTGCGGGTTATCATGCGTCTCGCCAAGCAGCACGAAGTCCGCAGACCGCAGCAGCGAGACCAGCACGCCGGGCTGCTTGATCGTCTCGCCGAGCCGCGCTGCATAAGCCGTCCCGACCAATGGATGGGCCGCACGCGTTTCGATGCCGCGCGCACCTAGCCTGGTGACGGCCCGGCAGAGCTGCCCAATCACCGAGCCATCCGCCAAACGTGATATCGATTTGGCTTCGCGTCCCGAAGCCGATGACGCGTCGCGGCCATCCGCATCGGCCGCATGCGCGACGCTCGGTGCCATGAGGCCGGCGACAAGAGTTGCAACGGCAAATCCGCGCCATCGGCCATGGGCAGATCGCGCCTTGGTTTTACTGGCCTCGGTGCCGGTGCGCGCAAGAGCCGGTTTCTGAAAGTGCATATAATGCTTGGCCAAGCCTTCGCTCCCTACAGATCGCGGTCAGCCTTGTTTACGCATCAAGGCCGTGAAGCGATCGAAGAGGTAATGGCTATCTTGCGGGCCGGGACTGGCTTCAGGGTGATACTGGACCGAAAAGACGGGCTTGTCGGTCAGCTTGATCCCGCAGTTTGACCCGTCAAACAGCGACACGTGGGTTTCTTCAACACCATCTGGCAAGCTGTTGCGATCGACCGCAAAGCCATGGTTCATCGATGTGATCTCGACTTTGCCGGTGCCCATATCCTTCACGGGATGGTTGGCGCCATGGTGGCCCTGGTGCATTTTGACGGTCTTGGCCCCTGCAGCCAGCGCAAGCATCTGATGGCCAAGGCAGATCCCGAACATCGGCTTGCCGCTTTCAATCAGCTTGCCGATCTCCGGCACCGCATACCGCCCTGTCGCAGCGGGATCACCCGGACCGTTCGACAAGAATACGCCGTCCGGGTTGCGCTCCAGGATCTCTTCGGCGGTCGCAGTCGCCGGAAGCACCGTCACCCGGCACCCCGCATTCGCAAGGCAGCGCAGAATATTTGTCTTCAAACCGTAGTCGATCGCCACGACCTCAAACGCGTCATCCCCGGCACGTTCCGGAAAACCCTCGTTCCACACCCACCGCATCTGGTTCCAGGTATAGCTCTGGCCAGTCGTCACGTCTGGGACCAGATCCATGCCGTCGAGGCCTGGCCATGCGGCGGCCTGGGCTTCCAGTTGCGAAAGATCGAACACGCCATCCGGCGCATGCGCGATGACCGCATTGGGCATGCCAGCTTGCCGAATATGCGCGGTCAGTGCCCGTGTATCGACACCACTGATGGCGATGATGCCGCGCTGTTTCAGCCAAGCGTCAAGATCATCCGCCGCGCGATAATTGGACGGCTCCGTCACGTCAGCCCGCAGGACTGCGCCGCGCACGCCCGAGCGCGCGGCCAGGTTCGACGTCTCGGTATCCTCAGGATTGGTGCCGACGTTGCCAACGTGCGGGAAGGTGAACGTGATGATCTGGCCCGCATAGCTGGGGTCGGTCAGGATCTCCTGATACCCTGTAATCGCGGTGTTGAAACACAATTCGCCCACCGCTGAACCGGTGGCGCCGAGCCCGAAACCGGAAATCACCGTGCCGTCGGCAAGGACCAGCCGCGCGGTAAAGGTTGGTGCCGTCCATGGCGCGGCCGCGGTTTCTGTCGTGCGTGCAGGCGTCGCGCGCGGCGTATCGGACATCGGTGTACTCCTCAGGAGATCTCTAGCGCGGCCGCCATGGGCGTCTGGCTGGCGCTGAGCGGCGCGGACGTTATGGGAGGCTCTCGGGCCGGTCAATCCAGCAGCGATAGCGTGGAAAGCGACCACAAACGCACCCGCCCGGGCTTGGCGCGGACGCCACGACCGCTGATATAGGCGCCAATGCACGATGATGCACGTACCGATGCCACACGGTCTTTTCGCTAAGCTTGGACGCTGCAAACGTCTTGTCGCTGGAAACCGCGGCAAATCACGTTGAGATGTCGGCACCATAATACAGACAAAAAAGGGAGACGGCGATGCGCGATGCCATCAACGCCGAAGTCAAACTTGCCATGAAAGCCGGCGACAAAGCCCGGCTGACCACGTTGCGCATGATCACGGCAGCCATCAAGGACCGCGATATCGCCGCACGCGTCGATGGCGCAGGCAAACAAACCGGAGTTGAAAAGGTTGGCGACGATGACGTTCTGCAGCTCTTGCAAAAAATGATCAAACAACGCCGCGAATCCATTGCCACCTATGAACAAGCCGGCCGGCAAGAACTCGTCGAAAAAGAACAGGCCGAAATCGCCGTCATCGAAGAGTTTCTGCCAAAGCAAATGTCGGATGACGATGTCGACGCCGCTATTGACGCTGCGATGACGCAAGTCCAGCCCGAAGGCATGAAAGACATGGGCAAGGTCATGGCGGTCCTGAAAGAACGCCATCCAGGCCAAATGGACTTCGGAAAGGCAAGCGGCCGCGTCAAGGCAAAACTGGCTGGTTAACACCAAATGACCGCGGCGCATGACCAAGCCCGGCAAATGCCATTTGAATTGGCGTGCATCGTTTAAATGCGCGCCAATTCGGCTCGTCTAGTGTTGCGTCACTAACGCTTGGTCCCCACGTGCCGCAATCTCGCCTGCCAAGCGTTAGTGACAAAAGCAACACTAGGATCATCGATTTACTGGTGTTCCTTTTGTCTCCGACACGCGGAAGAGCGGGTGCTGCAGAGGGAACCAAGTGTCGGAGACGGAACACTAGTATCGCTGAGAGATTTGCCACCCGCCGACTGAGAGTTCAGTGCAAATGTCTGAAACATAAGGAACACGGGCACGTCTATGTTTCTGGTGTTGCGTCATTGACGTTCGCCTCCCGGTTGCGGCGAGGTCGGCGAGTAAACGTCAGTGACACAACACGAGACTGGTTGGAAACCACGCAAGAAAACGCGAACGCGTGGCCGCAAACGGCAAGTTGGGAGGGTCGGTCGTGCCACAGCATTATCTGTTTGCAGTGTTCAGTCCCCTGGGGCGCCTGTCGCCTTTGCCGTTCGCATTCATGGTCGGCGTCCTGAGCTTTACTCAGATTTATCTTGTCGGTCAGATGAGTTGGTATGGCGCACTGGAAGGCTGGGATGGGTACGCAACGGCGCTTGCCATCACGTTCTGGATGACGTTTTGCATCTTTTCACGCCGGTTACGCGACACGGGAAGTTCCGGCATGATCATGGTGCCGGTATTTTTTGCAGCGTTGGGTGTTTTGACGCTGTCGACCGATCCTGAATCCCCGCTCTATCAGGTCTTGGACAACCCAATCGTCGTGCTGTGGGGCGATATCGGCCTGCGGCTGGCATCTGCGCTTTACCTTGCCATTGTCATTTATTGCGCAAAGGCCCAAGGCGAAGAGGGCCCAAACGCGTACGGCCCGGCATTCGGCGAAAGCAGAGATACGATCACCCGCAAACCGGCATTTGACGACCAGCGATATTCGCAAGAGCCGGTCCACGCCTATATTCGTCCCGGCGAACGCGAAATCACTTGGGGCAAACGTTCGCGGCCAACGGGATTTGGGCGCCGCTCAGCCGCTTAAGACCCCTCGTGTGTAAAGGCCGGCGGTGCAACAAAGTCCACCGTCTCACGAGGCGTGCGCGATCTCACCAGATTGCTGGATTGCGATCGTAAACAGAGCGCGGTGTCGGCCCCGGCCGAAGTCAAGGCACGGCCGCAAGAGCCTGTGGAAAGCGGGCAGCGTTCGGCTTGCACGTGCGATAGTCAACGCCACACTTACGAATCGCTTCAAATTGGGCGCTGGTTCTCCACGGACCGGATGGCCCCGATATGCCCTTTGAACCCAGCCTTCTTGACGAAATCCGCGCGCGCCTCCCCGTCAGCGCCGTCGTCGCCCGCCGCGTGAACTTGAAAAAGCAAGGGCGCGAGTTCGCGGGCCTTTCGCCATTTAAGACAGAAAAGACGCCATCGTTTTTTGTGAATGACCACAAGGGCTTCTACCATTGCTTCGCAAGCGGCGAGCACGGCGACATCTTCACGTTTGTCATGAAGACCGAGGGGCTGACGTTTCCAGAGGCGGTCGAGCGCCTCGCCGCCGAAGCCGGGGTCAGCTTGCCCAAGCCCTCGCCGCAAGCAGCACGCGCCGAACAGACGCGTGACCGGCTCCGCTCAGCCATGGAAGCAGCAGCAACGCTCTTTCAGCGCGCGTTGCGAGGCAGTGCGGGGCGCGAGGCATCCGCCTATCTCCAACGACGCGGGCTGACCAGCCAAACCGTAGCCGAATTCCGCTTGGGCTATGCTCCGCCCGGGCGTCATGCCCTATCCGATGCCCTCAAGGCGCAAGGGTTCAGCGAACGCGAACTTATTGAAGCCGGCTTAATGATCGCCGGCGCCGAAATCTCAAAGCCCTACGATCGCTTCCGCAACCGCGTCATGTTCCCGATCACCGATTTGAAAGGCCGGGTCGTCGCATTTGGCGGCCGCGCGCTCGATCCCAACGAACGCGCAAAGTACATGAACTCGCCCGAAACTCCGCTGTTTCACAAAGGCAAGCTCCTGTTCAACGCACAGCGCGCCCGCGAGCCGGCGCATCAGCGTGATGCGGTGATCGCCGTCGAAGGCTATATGGACGCCATTGCGCTGCACCAAGCCGGTTTTTCAAACGTCGTGGCACCTTTGGGGACCGCGCTGACCGAAGATCAGTTGCAGCTCCTGTGGCGGCTGGCGCCTGTCCCGACCTTATGCTTCGACGGGGACAGCGCCGGTCGCATGGCCGCGCATCGCGCCGTCGACGCCGCAATGCCAGCCCTGAAGGCCGGACACTCGCTCAGTTTCGTGTTTCTGCCAGACAAACTGGATCCCGACGACATGGTCCGCCAGCGCGGGCCGGAGGCCTTTGCCCGGTGCCTCAACCAGCCTGTCTCTCTCGGCGATGTCCTGTGGCAGCGGGAATGGAACAAAGGCCGCTGGGAGACGCCTGAGGCGCGCGCCGCCCTGGAAAAGGCGCTCAATGACACGATCGCACGTATTACCGATCAGAGCGTACGATATCACTACCAGCAGGATATCAAGCAACGCCTCTATGCAGCTTGGCGCGCGCAACGCCAGACCAGCGCCCACGCAGCCGGGCGCACGCCGGGGGCGCCGAGGCCGTCGACACGGGTGCCGGGGGGCAGCGCAGCCAACCAGCGCTACGGCGCACTGCCTTCTCCAAAGTCCGCACCGGGCCAGTCTTTGAAACAAAGCGCCCTTGTCAACGGAAGTGGAACGATCGCGGTGGGGCGCGAAACGTTGTTGCTCAACCTCGTTCTCGACCACCCAAGTTTGCTTGACGATGTCGCAGAAGAGTTCGCCGCTTTGCCTTTCGCCTCCCCCGCGGCTCAGGCGCTACGGACCGCAATCCTTGACTGGCATGCACGCAACGGAGGACTTGACAGCACCGCGCTACACCACCAGTTGAGCACTTCGGGGTTTAAGGACCTGCTGGGAGCGATCAATCGCGGATCCAAACTTTCTCTCAAATTCGACCAGGACGATCCGTCATCGGGCGCGCAGATCATGGAGATTTGGGCCCATGTGACGGCACGCCATTCGGCGATCTGTCAACTTGAGAGAGATCTGGCCGACGCCATCGGTGACTTTGACCGGACCGGCGCCGAGGCAGATTATGAACGGATTATCGCACTCAGGCAGTCTTTATCTTCGATCGATCGAAATGACGCAACATCCTGACGACGTCACCTGCAATGACATTGGGCCACGTTTTCTCACAAGTGGCAACGAGGCAGGCAGACGAGACCAGGTGTCGTGACCGGGCTGAAGCTTCCCGACGCTGGTTCGATCCAGATCGCTCGGGCAGTGAACACCACCGTGATAGATGACCGCGCGGACACCCACCGTGGCGCATCTATTGCAGTGTCGGCATGCAGCCCGCACCCAACCTTCGCGACGCGTATCACTTGCGAGCGCGTCACACACCCGTTCGCCAGCCCGGGGCCCTATACATGATGCAAAAAGTCGAAGGCAAAGAGACGCAGCAGGCCGACAACAGCTCAGACAGCCCGCTTCTCGATTTGTCCGACAGCGCCGTCAAGCGCATGATCAAAACCGCCAAGACGCGCGGTTATGTCACTTACGATCAGTTGAACGCCGTTCTGCCCTCCGAAGAGGTCACCTCAGAACAGATCGAAGACATCATGGCGATGCTCTCCGAGATGGGCATCAACGTGATCGATCAGGACGAGGACGCCGAAGAGGAAGAGGGTGACGAGCCCGATACCGCGACGCAGGCGCGCGCGATCGCGGCGAACCAATTGCCGGTCAAGGCCGAGACCAAGTCTGAACCGTCTGAACGTACCGACGACCCGGTCCGCATGTATTTGCGGGAGATGGGTTCGGTCGAATTGCTCTCGCGTGAAGGCGAGATCGCCATCGCCAAGCGCATCGAGGCCGGCCACGAGGCAATGATCGCCGGGCTTTGCGAAAGCCCGTTGACGTTCCAGGCGATCATCATCTGGCGCGATGAACTGAACGAAGGCACCGTCCTGCTGCGCGACATCATCGACTTGGAGGCCACCTACGAGGGTCCCGAGGCCAAGGAAGCGCCAGCCAATCCCGCAGCCGCTTCGGGCGAAGGCGACAGCGCAGGTGGCGAGGCCGCGAACACCGCTGAAGGCAGCACTGCTGACGGCGATGCCGACGGTGACGGCGAAGATGACGATGATTATGAAAACGCCATGTCGCTTGCGGCGATGGAAGCCGAACTCAAGCCAAAAGTCCTGGAAACGTTCGACCGTATCGCGCTGAACTACAAAAAGCTGCGCAAGCTCCAGGACAAGAAGCTGGAGCTGGAAGTTGCCGGCGAACAGGGTTCCAAGCAACAACAGCGCACATATGAAAAACTGCGCGACGAGATTGTTGCCGACGTCAAGAGCCTGTCGCTCAACAACAACCGGATCGACAGCCTCGTTGAGCAGCTTTACGCGATCAACAAGCGCCTCATGCAGCTCGAAGGCCAGCTGATGCGCATTGCCGACAGCCACGGCGTCGCGCGCCAGGACTTCATCGAGCAATATTACGGCAACGAACTCGACCAGACGTGGTTGGACCGGATGGCTGACCAGGGCACCAAACGCTGGAAGCAGATGGTGACCGAAGAGCGTGCGCGCATTGCCGGCATTCGGGCCGAGATCCACGAACTTGCCAGCGAGACGGGCCTGGAGATCCCTGAGTTCCGGCGCATCGTACGCAATGTGCAAAAAGGTGAGCGCGAAGCCCGCCAGGCGAAAAAAGAGATGGTCGAGGCAAACCTGCGCCTCGTGATCTCCATCGCCAAAAAGTACACGAACCGCGGGTTGCAGTTCCTCGATCTGATCCAGGAAGGCAACATCGGCCTGATGAAGGCGGTCGACAAGTTCGAGTACCGGCGCGGCTACAAGTTTTCGACCTATGCGACGTGGTGGATCCGGCAGGCGATCACCCGCTCGATCGCCGACCAGGCGCGCACGATCCGCATTCCGGTGCACATGATCGAGACGATCAACAAGATCGTGCGCACCAGCCGCCAGATGCTGCACGAGATCGGCCGCGAGCCGA
>CAZOGY010000028.1:0-30182 GCA_964579305.1 uncultured Hyphomicrobiaceae bacterium | reverse complement strand
CTCTGCCGCCATAGCTTTGAGGCTGGTTGGATACGCCGGATCGACGGCACACGTGCAGTGTCCGTGACGCCGAAAGGGCGCAAAGCCATGGCGCAGATATTCGGTTTTGACTTTCAAAAGTGACAACTGGCTTAGTAGGGCTGGTCTCGGCCCAAAGCCGAAGAACCCGCTTCGACCGGTTGTTGATGTGCAGCGGACGTCGCGTGGCGAACTCGGACAGGGCAGCGCAGCGTGTCAGCGAAGACTGCTTTCTCCACACACCGCCCCCCATCACCCCGCCACAAACTTCGCCACGGCGTCGGCGGCGGCGGTGATGTTGCCAGAGCGCGTGACGCCGGAGCGGCCGCGGGGGCCGAAGTCGTGGTCGCCGTCGCTGATCCAGTGCAGCGTGATCTGCGCTGAGAGGGTGTAGCCGGTGACTTCATCGCGATTGCCGAAGGGGTCGCGGTCGCCCTGGACGATGAGCGTCGGGCAATCGAGGGCGGCGAGGTGTTCGGTGCGCAGTTGCTCGGGCTTGCCTTGCGGGTGGAACGGGTAGCCGAGACAGACGACGCCGCGGGCGTGCGCGTCCGCATAGGCGTCATCGCCGATCAGGCTTGCAATGCGCCCGCCCATGGATTTGCCGCCGATGAACAGCCGCGTCCCCGGCGTCAGGCGCGCGCGATAGGCGGCAAGGATCGCGCGGTATTCGTCCATCAAGTGGTCGGCGCGCGGTGGCGGACGTTTGGGGCCGCCGTGGCGCCGGGCGGCCATGTAGGCGAACTCGAACCGGGCGACTGTCACGCCGCGTGCGGCCAGCGCTTCGGCAAAGCTCGTCATGAACGGGCTGTCCATGGGCGCGCCGGCGCCATGGGCGAGCAGCACGTGGACGTCTGCGGTTGTGCGCGCGTTTTCCTGCGCTGCGGCGGCGCGCGGGGTGTCGATGAAGAACGTCGGTGCGGGTCCGGTCATGGTGCGACATTGACGGGCGCGCGCGGAAACGCAACCACAGCCGGTGTGTTTGCCCGTAGCTGTTGGAGACCGCATTGGCTTGGCTGTTGTTGACGCTGACGATCATCCTGGAAGTCGCCGGCTCGCTTTGCATGAAACTGTCGAACGGGTTTGCCGTGTTCTGGCCGTCGGTTGGCGTGTTCGTGTTTTATGCGGGGGCTTTTGCGACGCTGACGCTGGTGCTCAAGACGATCGAGCTGTCGATTGCCTATGCGATCTGGGCGGGGGCGGGCACGGCGATTATCGCGGTCGTCGGCATGGCCGCGTTCGGGGAGAGCGTGACGGCGCTGAAGATCGTGAGCCTTGTTCTGGTCGTTGCCGGCGTGATCGGTCTGCAGATGTCGGCTGGGAGTCACTAAGTCGCTCACGGCGCGCACCGGCCTTGCGGCCTGCGCCTCCGCGGGGGCGGCGCACGATGTCGCTGTTGCGAAACATCGCCAGCGAGGCGCCGGGTCGCGTTGCTCCCTGACATCGATAATGTCGCTCACGGCGCGCACCGGCCTTGCGGCCTGCGCCTCACCTGAGGGACAAAAAGGGGGGGCGGCGGCGCACGATGTCGCTGTTGCGAAACATCTCGGCAGAGCGCGCAGAATTGTCGCGGTGACGCGGTCGTGAGAGGCCGTTGAACTGACAATCACGTATATTGGCTGTTGAATATATCGCGCGCCAGGATGGCAGCGCGACCCGACCACTGGAGCTTGCGCGATGGAAGTTTTTGGCCTCAGCGAACCGATCCTGAGATTTTCCGTTTTCGCCGGCATTCTGCTTGCCATGGCATCGCTGGAATTCCTGATCCCGAAGCGGGACCTGAGCGCGCCGAAAGCCAAGCGCTGGCTGACGAATTTTGCCATCGTGGGGATCGATACGGCGCTTGTGCGGCTCATGGCGGCGCTGCCGTCGATCCTGAGCACGGCGGCCGTGCCGCTGGTTGCGGTTGCCGTTGCGCTGTGGGCGGAGCAGGCCGGCTGGGGCCTGTTCAACGTCTATGATGTGCCGTTTTGGCTGGCGCTGATCATCACGCTTTTTGTGCTCGATTTCGCGATCTGGTTTCAGCACTACGCCTCTCATAAGGTGCCGGTCCTGTGGCGGCTGCATCAGGTGCATCACGCGGACGTGGACATCGACGTGTCGACGGCGATCCGGTTCCACCCGGTCGAGATCATGCTGTCGATGCTCTACAAGATCGTGTGGGTGGTCGCGCTTGGCGCGCCGGCGGCGGCCGTCGTGCTGTTTGAGGTCATCCTCAACGGTTGCGCGATGTTCAACCACGCCAACATCAATCTGCCGAAGTGGCTTGACGGGACGTTGCGGCTCGCGATCGTGACGCCGGACATGCACCGCGTTCATCATTCCATCCAGCGGCGCGAGCACGACAGCAACTACGGGTTCAACCTGTCGATCTGGGACCGGCTGTTTGGCACCTATACTGACCAGCCCGAGGGCGGGCACTTGGGTATGAAGATCGGCTTGTCGGACTATCAAAACGACAACCCGACACGGCTCGGCTGGAGCCTGTTCCTCCCGTTCGGCAAGCGACCAAGGCACTGAGCGCCCGGTCGCGTTGGCAACTTGTCACGCAGGTTTTCAAATCGCAGCCTTATTGTGTGCTCAACACACGGCCCGAGGCTGGCTGGCGATCTCGGCCGGCCGTAAACGCGATCTGGAGGCGCCTTGATGTTTGCCCGCACGCTGATGTTTCTTGCAGCAATTGCGATGGCGTTGCCGGCCGCAGCGCAAACGCTGCCGGCAGCCAAGCCTGGCGGTCATAAGCGGATTACCGGCGAACTCCTCTTGATGTCCGTGCCGGCAAAGTCGCTGTTCATCAAAGCCCAGGACGGCGCCCCTTTGCGCGCGCAATCGATTGGCCGCTATGCGCGCGGCTGCTTGGCCGGTGGCGTGCAACTGGCGACCGACGGCAAGTACTGGCAGGCGATGCGCCTGTCGCGGCGGCGGCGTTGGGCACACCCCAAAATGATTGAGATCGTCCAGCGTTTGGCACGCGATGCGGCGCAGAAGGATGGCTGGCCGGGGCTGCTGGTCGGCGATTTGTCGATGGCGCGCGGCGGGCCGATGTGGCCGAGCCACGCCAGCCACCAGATTGGGCTTGATGCGGATATCTGGCTGACGCCAATGCCGGACCGGCGGTACACACGGCGAGAGCGCGAGATCACCTCGGCGACATACATGCTCACGAAGGATCAGCTCTCGATCAACCCGCAGGTCTGGACGGACGCGCACGAACGGCTGTTGAAGCGCGTTGCCGGTTACCCGGAAGTGCAGCGGGTTCTGGTGCATCCAGCGATCAAGCGGCAACTGTGCAAGACGGCCGGTGACGACCGTGCGTGGCTTTCCAAGATGCGGCCGGTTTGGGGGCACAATTATCATTTCCACGTGCGCCTGTTCTGCCCGCCAGGTGATCGCCAGTGCAGGCCGCAAAAGCCTGTGCCGACCGACGACGGCTGCGGCCGCGAGCTTTCTGAATGGTACAAGAAGCTGCGCGCCCGGTTGCGGCCGATCGACTGCAAGGACCCTGCGAATGCGGATAAGTGGACTTGCTTTTGCCGGCGCAAGGAGAACAAGACGGCGAAACGCTGCCAACCGCGCAAACGGCGGCCGATTACGCTGGCGGATCTGCCGAAGTACTGCAAAAGCGTCCTGCTTGCGCGATAGTCGCCAGCCGGACGCGTTAGGGCTGTGGGTTTGTTGAAGGTGGATCGTTGAACGGCGTCCGTCACGGGCGCTGCGGCAGCCGGCGTTCTGTTTTCCGGCGAGCGCGATGGGGCGTCTTTTCCCAACGGAATGGCGCGCGCCAGACCTGCCAAAGCGCCCGGTAGGCGGCAATCGATATCAAAAACCAGTAAGCCGGCATCGTGGGCAATATGACCCAAAGCGCCAGCCTGCCGCGCTTGGCGACCGCAACGGCCGACAGCACGATGCTTGAGAGCGCGCCGACGGCCAGGTTCAGGAAAGCCAGCCACCATAATACGGCTTCGGCACCACTTTTGGCGCGCGCGAACGGTGCATCCTGGGTCAGTTCATGGAGCACCAGGACGTAGACCAGCGGGTGTAGGAATGCGGACGCGAGAAGCCCGCCAACCAGCAACTGGAAGCAGACAAAGCGCCAGGGGCCGAAATCCCAAAGCAGTCGGAAAGGCCGGCGCATGTGCACCGCGTACGTCTGAAGCCAGCCCTTGATCCAACGCGTGCGCTGACGCAGCCAGACGCCGAAGCTTGCCGGTGCTTCTTCCCAGGTGGTCGCATTCAGCACCGAGACGCGATAGCCAAGCCTTGCCAACCGCAAGCCAAGGTCTGCGTCTTCCGTCACGTTATGTGCGTCCCAGCCGCCGATTTCGCGCAAAAGGCGACGTGGGAAATGGTTGGAGGTTCCCCCGAGCGGGATCGGCACGCCGGTCTTTTCAAGCGCCCGCAAAAGCCCATCGAACAAGGCGGAATATTCCAGTGTGAATTGGCGCGCGAGCCAGCCGTCACGCCAGTTATAAACATTCAATCGCGCTTGCACGCAGCCGAGGATCGGCCCTTCGGAGAGGAAGCGCGCGGCCGCTTTGCGCAGTTGATCCGGCTCGGGCAGATCTTCAGCATCAAAGATCACAACATAGTCTGAGGCGAGATCGGCCAACGCATAATTGAGCGCCTTTGGCTTTGTCCGCGGCTTGGCCTTGGGCACGCGCGCGATGCGGAAATGCTGCGGCAGGCCCGCTGACACCAGGGCGTTGAAGGTGTCGGGATCGTCCGCCTCGACGCAGAACACGACGTCCAGCTTGTCTGGAGGGTAGTCGAGCGCGGCCAGTGCGGCGACACAGTCGGCAGCCACCTCGGCTTCCTGAAACAACGGCACGAGCACGGCATACGTTGGCAACTCGTCATCGCTGAGCCGAAGCCGCGTGATGTCGCCAGATTCTGAACGCGAGGTCAGCACCAGCACCGCGGCCAGCAGGCGGATCAAAACGATAAAAAAGAACATCGCCGTCAGCAGGCCCAGCGCGGCGGCAATCGCCAGGTCGGGCGCAATCGCCAGCGCGCCGATGATCAGCCCCGGTGCGGCAGCAAGCGCCACGAGCTGCCAGACCCACAGCCCACCCGCAGCGGAAAGTTCCGGCCGGGTGCGCCGCAACCCCGATACCGCAAACCGAAGCCGCGGGTCAGCGGATTTGCGGAGTTGGCCCGACGCGAGCGCATCTGTTGTCTGCGTTTTGGCCAAACGGCTCAGCAGCGCCTGTTCGTAGGTCTCGCGGTCAAGAACGCCGTGTGCGATAAGCACGTCTTCGGGCATGTGCCCAGTTGCGACGGATTGATCCAGACACCAGGCGAGCGTCTCCTCTGACACCCACTGCGGGCACAAGAAGGCGTACTGGGCGGCATGCCAGGGCCGTGATTGCGCAAGCCCCACATCTGGCAATGGAGGCGGCGTCCAGGAGGGATGGGAGGCGGCAGGTTGACCAATGGGACCCGGATTGCCATCAGCGTCGCTGCCGGCCGACGCGGCAACGTTCGCCCTGTCCGTGTCCCAACCTCGCCCGCTCACAATCGCCGCTGCCCCGTAACTGCCAGGGTTGAGCAATAAATGAGCACCAACCTTCGGTCATCTGATCCAATGGATGAGCCCATGCAGCGAGCTGTGATGTGTGACTTCCGGTTGCGCCGTGGCTTTGCGCTCTTGCTTGCGGTGATGCTTATTGGGTTGCCACTGGTCGCGGCCGCTCAAGATCGCCAGGACGCATCGGGCAATCAGGTCATCATCCGTTTTGCGACTACCGACGATTTTCCACCGTTCAATGCGCGCGACGATGAAGGCGTGCTGGTTGGCTTTAATGTGGATCTTGCGCGGGCCATTTGCCTGGAATTGGCCAAGACTTGCGAAATCGAGGCCGTGGCTTGGAGACAGCTGTTCCAACGGCTTGATGACGGCGATTTCGATGCGGTGATCGCGGCCCATCGCGTGAATGTCGATACGCTGAAAAACGCCGACTTTACGCGACCTTACTTTCGCACGCCGGGCCGGTTTGCAACGCGGCGCTCGGGATCGAAGTTGACGATCACGCCGGAAGGTCTTGACCGCAGAAAAGTCGGCGTCGCAAAGGGCACGGCTCACGAAGCCTATCTGCGGACCTTCTTTCGCACGAGCAACATTGTACGGTTTGATACGCCAGAGGCAGCGCGCGCCGCCTTGCGCACCGGGCAAATCGAAGCGTTGTTCGACGACGGGATCAGCTTGGTGTTCTGGATCAACGGGTCGTTGTCTCAGGCCTGCTGCGATTTGGCCGGCGGACCATTTCTGGAGCCAATGTTCTTTGGCGACGGCATCGCCATTGCGGTCAAGAAAGGCAACAGCGAAATGCGGACGCTTCTGGACAGCGCCCTTGTCCGCTTGCGGCGCAATGGACGGATGCTGGAACTGGTGCAGCGCTATTTCCCGCGCAGACCGTATTAAGCGCGCCGCCGGCGTCCTTCGACTTGCGGACGCCGACGCACGTCTCGACGATTACAGCGCTGCCATGGCCGTGGACGTTGCCGAGGGATCGGGGATGACGGCCAGGCCGATCAGGCCCAGGACACCGACGACGATGCGCCACCAGGCAAACAGCGCAAATCCGTGGCGGCTGACAAACTCCAGAAGGAAACGCACAACCACGACGGCCGCGAAGAACGCCGTGACAAAGCCGAGGATGATGCCGCTTACATCCTCCGGCGTGATGACGGACCAATTCTTGTAAAGATCATAAGCAAAGGCGCCGGCCATTGTCGGCATTGCCAGAAAGAACGAGAACTCCGCGGCAGACCGCTTGTCGGTGCCAAGCAGCAAGGCGCCAACAATCGTGGCACCTGAGCGCGATACACCCGGGACCATGGCGAGGCACTGACAAATACCGATCTTAAAAGCCAAGCTCGGCGGAAACTCCGTGACTTCGCTGTAGCGTGGCTCCAGCTTCAGGCGGTCAACCCACAGGAGAATGACACCGCCGATAATCAGTGTAGTGCAGATCAGGAGCGGGCTTTCAAACAGAACGGTCTTGATAAAATCGTGCGCAAGGACGCCAACGACAGCAGCCGGCAGAAAAGCCAGCAGGATTGCGAAAACGAACTGGCGGGTTTCTGGTTTGGACGGCAGTTCGGTCAGCATCTGCCAGAGCTTTGCTGCGTAAACAGACAAGATGGCCAGTATGGCGCCAAGCTGGATCAGCACCTCAAAGGTCTTGCCGGGCGACTCAAACCCCAAAAAGTGTCCAGCCAAAAGGAGATGGCCCGTGGAGGAGACCGGGATGAACTCGGTCAGGCCTTCCAAGAGGCCCAGGAGGATGACCTGCCAGGTCGGCATCGGCGCTTCCTTGCTTAGCGGGCACAGACGTCCCCGTTCAAATCGGTATCAGCCGTCGGGAGTGACCATTTTTGAGTGCGGCGCGCCAAGGGGCGCGCCACACGTTGGCTGGGGCCGTTGCATGCGGCCTGATCGCTGCCCTGTTCAACAGGAAGGAGCATTGATCGTGAACTTCGCCTTAGGCCATGGCGCGCACGTCACAGCTTGGCGCAGTGCTTTGGAGGCCCGATGCTGACGTTGTCTCACTTCAGGCTGTGCGGACGCTCGCGCGCGGTGCGGATCGCGCTGTCCGAGCTTGGCCTGACGGTCCGGCTTGCTGAGGAAAACCCATGGGCGCCAAGCCGCCGGCTGTTGGACGTCTCGCCGTCCGGTGCGCTGCCGGTTCTTGCCATGGCGGACGGAAGCTGGATTGCCGGCAGCTATGCCATTTCGGAATTCTGCGACGAGGCCCGCGGTGACACGACCTTGTGGACCCGTTTGATCGGCGCCGATCAAGCCGGCATGTCGCGCGTGGCAAGCGTGCGGATGTTCCCGGGCCGCGACGCGGAAGAACGGGCCGAGGTTCGACGCCTGGTTGCGCTTTTCCAGGACGGCTTTGACAAGCATGTCACGCAAGAATTTCTGCTGGAGAAGGTGCGCCCAGTCTACGAGCGGCGGCCGGCCCCACCCAACCCAGACCATCTGAGGATCGTGCGGACCAATCTGGCGAACTACCTGGGTTATCTGTCGCTGCTTGCGGATCAACGGTCGTGGATTGCTGGCGACGACCTCTCGTTTGCCGACATCATGGCCGCAGCGCATCTGTCGATCGCCGATTACCTGGGCGAGGTCAACTGGGACCGGTACCCGGGCGCCCGGGCCTGGTACCAGCGGATCAAATCCCGCAAGAGTGTGCGCGCGTTGCTGCATGACCGGATTGCCGGGCTTGCGCCGCCGCGCCATTATCAGGATCTCGATTTTTGACCGGGCCCGCTGCTTCCAAGACGTCTACCGGCGATCCAAGCGCCGATGATGCTGCGGCCGAGATCAAAGCGCACGCGCGCATCCTGGGTTTCGATGTCTGCGGCATCACCCATCCCGATGGGATCGCCAACGCTGGTGCGCGGCTGCGGGCCTTTCTTGCAGATGGCCGGCATGGCGACATGGACTGGATGGCGCAGACCGCGGAGCGGCGCGCAGATCCACGGACACTTTGGCCGCGCGTGCGCGCGATCATCATGGTCGGCCACAACTACGGACCGGACACTGATCCGCTTGCGGCGCTTGCCGACACGCAACGTGCTGCCATCTCAGCTTACGCCGGCGGTAAAGACTATCACGACATCATCAAGACAAAGCTGAAGCAGCTTGGGCGCTTCGTCGTCGCGCGGACCGGAGGCGACGTGAAAGTCTTTGTCGACACCGCGCCGCTGATGGAAAAGCCGCTTGCGCAGGCGGCCGGCATTGGATGGCAAGGCAAGCACACCAATCTTGTCTCGCGCGATTTTGGCTCATGGTTGTTTCTTGGCGCTGTTCTTACGACAGCGCAGCTTCCCGCCGACCCAAGCGAAACGGACCATTGCGGGCGTTGCCGGGCGTGTCTCGACATTTGTCCCACCGACGCATTTCCCGCACCCTACCAACTCGATGCACGGCGTTGCATTGCCTATCTCACCATCGAAGCGAAAGGGCAGATTGCTCCGGAATTCCGCAAAGCCATCGGAAACCGTGTCTTTGGCTGCGATGACTGCTTAGCCGTTTGTCCGTGGAACAAGTTTGCAAAGCGTGCCAGCGAACAGCGTTATGCGGCGCGCGCGGACACCGACAATCCGCCACTGGACGAGCTCTTGAGGCTGAGCGACGCGGCGTTTCGCGAACGGTTCGCGGGGACACCGATCAAGCGGACCGGGCGGGACCGCGTTGTACGCAACGCTTTGATCGCGGCAGGCAACTCCGGCGATTGCGCGCTGGTGCCGGCGTGTCGCGCGCTGCTCGATGATCCGTCGGCGTTGGTGCGGGGCATTGCGGTTTGGGCGCTCGGTGAACTTTGCGACGCCGGCGAATTTGACAGCCTTGCGGCGCACCGCAGTGTCACTGAGCCAGATGCCCAGGTCCGGGCGGAGTGGGACGCGGCGCGGGCACGCAGCCGCGCGAAGGCTGAGCGGGAACCGAACAAGGCGAATGGTGATGACTGAAACTGAGAATGGCGACGCTGACGCCCGCGTTTTGATTTGCTTTGGGGCTGGCTATAGCGCGGCGCGCATTTGCCGCCAGGCGCAACACGCGGGCTGGCGTGTGTTTGCCACGTCGCGTTCGCAAGACGGCGCAGCAGCGTTGTCCGCTCAAGGCTTTGAGGGCCTGGTGTTTGATGGCAACCGCGCGTCGCCCGACCTTGCACGTGCGATTACGATGGCCACGCATATCCTCAGCTCCGTCCCGGCGAATGCAGACGATGGGTCGCCAGATCCCGTGCTTGCCTCCTGCGCGGAGACGATCACGCAAGCACATACTCTGGAGGCCGGTCGCCTGCGCTGGTTGGGATATCTCTCAACAACCGGTGTCTACGGCGACCACGATGGCGCGTGGGTTGATGAAACGACGAGTGCGCGGCCGACATCGGCGCGCAGCAGGGCCCGCTTGGCCTCAGAGCAAGGCTGGCAGACGCTTGCCGGCGATCTCGGCTGTCAGCTCCAGATCTTCCGGCTGGCCGGGATCTACGGGCCAGGACGCAGCCCTTTGGATCGCGTGCGTTCGGGTACGGCTCAGCGTATTGTCAAGCCGGGTCAAGTGTTCAGCCGCATTCACGTCGATGATATTGCACAAGCTGTGATGCGCGGGCTTTCGGGATTTGGCCGGCACACGATTTATAACGTTTGCGATGATTTGCCCGCACCGCCACAGGACGTGATGGCCTTTGCGGCCGAATTGCTTGGCCTGCCGGTCCCACCCGAGGTTGCATTTGAAACCGCTGACTTGTCTCCGATGGCGCGCAGTTTTTATGCCGATAACAAGCGCGTTTCGAACGCGCGGATGACCGGCGACCTGGGCGTGCGGCTGGCCTATCCGACCTATCGCGAGGGGTTGCGGGCATTGGCTGCGCACGCATAAGGCATGGCTCACGGCCAAGTGATGATGGCGCGCGGCGCATTCAGGTTGGCTTCATGCAGCTTGGGCCAAGATTTGTCTCATGACGGTAACACCGTTGCCACGATTTGAGCCGTGTCGCGGCCAGTTCCGGACTCGTTCCTGCGGCAGGTTTCTGGTGTTTGCAGTCAAGAGCGTTGCATTTTCCGATTGTCGGCGGGGCTCGCCGGGCGGAAGCACGCGTTTTCGACCCTTTGTTCGACGCGGGAGCACGCGATATGCGCTTTGTTTCAAGTCCAAACTGCGCGGTGATTGCCGTCGTTTTTTCAACCCTTGCCGCGATGAACGCTGCGTGGGCCGCGGGCCCCAATCAGAACTCCCTGCCTGACCGTGCGCGCGCCATCGCAGACCGTTTTGCCGTGGGCGATCCCGGTCCCGTTGTTCTCAAGCCAGCGCGCGCTGAAGCACCGTCCGGACCAGGGACGCAACACTCGCCTGAGCCGAAGACGCCGGCGGGGCCAGCGAACGGACGGCCAACGCGGATCGACCTGAGCGACCAGCGCATTGCCGACGAAGCTGAGATGCTTGAGCGCGCGCGGCGCGAGGCTGCGGAACGGGCCAAGGCCGAAGCCGCAGGCAAGGGCCCCAAAAAGGCCGCTGCGCGTCAACCAACGGCGTCTGAAACCGGCCAGGACACGCGCGACACGTCAGCCAAGATCCACCAAGAACGCCTGGATCGCATCCTTGGCAAGCTTGAGCGCCGGGTGCAGGACCTCCGCAACGCGAAAGAGCCATCGCCGCGCGCAAAGCCGCCGGCACAGCGCACACAGGGCCCGCGGCCTGACGTAGCATCCAGGCCCGCCCGTTCCGACGCTGCGCAACCCAAAGCCGCGCGCACGGCGCAACCGCAGGGCGAATTTCGCAAGACGCCGATCGCAGAAAAGCCAGCGCCAATAACCACACCGCGGACAGCACGAAAATCACGTCGCGATGACGACGGTTTGGAGACCGGCGATGCGCAGGCACGTCTGGAGACCCGGCCGAGCGAGCCGATGCCAAAGCAAGAGGCTGGGCCGGATGCCAGCATGGCGCTGGATGAGAGCGATGAGGCGCCCACTTGGGGCCGTCGGTTTCGTTTGAAGGATCCCGACGGCGACGCTGGCGGCGTGGCTGGCACCGACGCCGGGCCTCGAACGGCGGCAGTGCAGCGGCCCAAGTCTCAGCGCTCGGCATCCGAAATCCTGTTTGGCCCAGGTGCGGTGCGGACTGAAAATCTCCGCGTGCAACGGCGTGAGCCCGGCGGCCTCGATGTTTCGCCGCGTTCTGACCGCACGGGCCGCGTGACGGTGCTTTTGCAATTGCGCGTTGGGAATCGCGGCATCCGGCGGTTCCAGAAATGGGCTGATCCGGTTCTGTGCTTGGGGCGCCGCTGCTTCATCAGCAATGGCGCTGAACTGCCCGCACGTGAAATGTCACGACGACGCGCCTTCGGCACCGTGAATACGATGGGCCGACGCGCCGGTGCCTGCAAACGCAAGCTGGCCTGCGTGTTCCGAGACATTCCGCTGGGCGCGGGTACGGCTGTGGTACAGCCGATCGACCTGCGCTGGCTGCGACATGACCGGCGCGCGCCGATCCGCGTGTTCGCCGATTCAAGCTGCAAAGTCGTGCGGGGCGGCCGTTTGCGGTGCGCACGCACGTTCGTGTCGGAGACCTATCGGCTTTGGGTCGTCCCCGAGGGTACGGCAGCGCGCCTCAACGCGCGGGCGATCGAAACCGCACTCCACGATGGGCTTGGTGCGCGGCGTTGACCGCCCCGTGCCGCCGCGGTGCCGGTTGCTCCCGAAGTATCCCGACGCCCGCGCGTTTGCGACCGACGCGCACGCGATCTGTGCAGGGTCGCGATGGTGACCTGATCGCGCTTGAAACGGAATTGGACCGGCTCAGCGCAGGCTTTCAATCGTTTTGAGTAATAGCGTAATGTCTTCTGGCCGCGACAAGCGGTGTTCGCCGTCTGCGACTTCGATCAGCTCCACGTCCGCGCCCGGCATCATGTCGACGAGCTTTTGCGCATGGGCAAACGGGACATCGGGGTCAAGCCGGCCTTGAATGATGCGAACGGGGCAGCCGGGTCGCCAAACGTCGCCGGAAAACAGGTGCTGCCGGCCATCCTCGATGAGTGCGCGTGTGATCGGGTAGGGGTCGCCGTATTGCGACGGGCGCATCCAGACGCCGTCTGACATGAGCGTGTCACGCACGTCTTGCGGGAACTTGTCCCACATCAGCGCCTCGGTCATATCCCAAGCCGGTGCAATCAGGACCATCGCCTGGATCCGGGCGGCCGTCTCAGGGTCCGTGTTGGTCAAATGACGCTGCAAGAGCATCGTTATGTGGCCGCCCATCGATGAGCCAACCAGGATTTGTGGGCCGCTCGTCAGACGTGTGACCACCGCGGCCGCTTCTTCCAGCCAGCGCGACAAGGTGCCGTCCGTGAATGCGCCGTCGGATTGGCCATGGCCGGAGTAGTCGAACCGCGTGACGGCGATTGCGTTCGTGCTGCCCCATTCGGCGAGCGCCATTGCCTTGGTCGAGACCATGTCGGACATGAACCCGGGCAACCAGACCACGCCGGGTGCTGCACCTTGGGTCAGCAGGTAGGCGATCCGACGCGCGGCCGCGCCCTCGCCGACGGTCAGGAATTGTGGTTGAGAAGCCGTGTCCGACATGGCGTGCCGCTGCTCCAGAGAGGGTCAAGTGTCCAATAGAGCGCCGACAATACTGCAGGTCGTGCCCGAACTCGATACCGGCGGCGCGGAGCTTTCGACGCTGGAAGTGGCAGAGGCGATTGTGCGCGCCGGCGGACGGGCCCTGGTCGCATCGGCAGGCGGGCGCTTGGCCGGTCAGCTTGCAGAGGTCGGCGGCGAGATCGTCACGATGCCGCTTGCCAGCAAGAACCCGTTGACCCTGCTGCGAAATGGGATCGCACTTGCGCGCCTCATCAAAAGCGCGGATGTGGATCTGATCCACGCTCGCAGCCGTGCGCCGGCATGGAGCGCCGCCCTGGCCATCCGGCACGTCAAACGGCCGTTCGTGACGACCTATCACGGGGCCTATGGCGAAACGGGGCCGCTGAAAAAGCGCTATAATGCGATAATGGCATCCGGCGATATCGTGATCGCCAACTCCAATTGGACCGCCGAACTGATCAAAGCGCGCTACGACACGTCCGATGAGCGCCTTGTCGTGATCCCGCGCGGCGTTGATCTTGCGCGGTTTGACCGGTCGGCCATCTCGGCGGAGCGGATCACGGCGATCCGCGCGGAGTGGGGCGTTGACGATGGCGCGCGGATTGTCCTGCACCCAGCACGATTGACGCGATGGAAGGGCCAGAGCGTTGTTTTGGACGCCGCGCGGGCGTTGAAAGACACTGGCGCATGGCAGGATCTCGCACTTGTTTTCGCCGGCGATGACCAAGGGCGCGCCGACTACGCGACCGCCTTGAAAGCGTCAGCGCAAGCGTACGGATTAGCGGACCAAGTCCGATTTGTCGGCCATGTCAGTGATATGCCGGCAGCCTTCGCAGCGAGCGCGGTTGCCCTGGTCGCCTCCATCGAGCCGGAAGCGTTCGGCCGGACGGCGGCGGAGGCGCAGGCGGTGGGCACGCCGGTGATCGCAACCGCCCTCGGCGCACCACAGGAAACGGTTTTGGCGCCGCCGCAGGTCCCAGACCAGGCCGCGACAGGTCGGCTTGTGGCGCCAGGTGACGCCGGCGCCCTCGCCCAAGCAATCGCTGATGTCTTAGCACTGGACGATGCCGCGCGAACTGCGCTTGCTGCCCGCGCCCAAGCACATGTGCGGGCGTCATTTTCAGTGCACGGCCTGCAAGTCGCGACGCTGGGTGTCTATGACCGTTTGATCGGAAGCGCCCTGCAGCCGCGGTTTGAGGCCGCGGTCAGGACGCCCGCCAGCGTTTGAAGCGATCAACGCGTTTTTCGAAGGACCGTTGCCAACGCCCAATGATCGTTGTGGGGCGCTTGGGGCGTCCGGGTTCATCGACGTGGCGTCCCTCGCCAATATGCACCGCAGCGGGCTCATCCAGATTCGCCATGCGGAACCCGGCCTGCTTGAATGCAAGCGACACCTCGGGCTCGTGTCCGACGTCGGCGAATGGCGCGAACCGGTGATAGTCGGCAAGCCTTCGCAATCCGGGATTGAACGAGTAGCCAAAGTATTCCGGGTGCCGGGTCGGATCGTAAAGAAAGGCTCCAACGCCGTTGATGGTCTGGCTCGGCAAGTCGCGGACACGCGGGTTCAATTCGCTGCGTGGGCGCAGGCCGACCATCGAGACGTCCGGACAGGCTTCGAGCACGACGTGCGATTCACGAATGAAGCCTGACCGCGTGAATTGCCAGTCGTCCTCACAGTGGAAGACGTAGGGCGTAGCCACGGCGCCGTAAGCTTTGTCGATGGCGCGCATCTGGCCCAGTTGCGGTCGATTGATCAAAACCTCGATCGGCGCGTTCATGCTTGCGCAAACGTCTTTGACTGCGGCATCACCTGAATCCTCGATCACAATGATCTTGGCAGGCGGGACGTCTAGGTTCGCGATAAGGCTCTTGAGCGTCTCGGCCAACAGGTCAAAACGGCCGCAACTGGTCAAGACGACTGTATAGTCCGGCGCAGCAGCGTCCATTTGGGCCTCCGGCGGGGCTCAAGGTTCGGCTTATGCCGATGCAGCTTGAGATATGCTGTCGCCGCGCGATAGCGGATGAGGTGTTGGGTGACAATACAGCCAGCGGCGGAAACCGCTACTCGCGCACGCATGACGGGTGATCGCCAGCAAGGACACGATGCAGCCGTTGCCGACGCAGATCAGGCACCCGACCGCCGTTTGCATGCGAAACCGCCCGTGTCGGTCTACATACGCACGCTGAACGAAGCGCGGATGGTCGGCGAGGTGATCGCGGCGGCCAAAAAGCTGAGCGATGACATCGTGATCGTCGACAGCGGCTCAAGCGATGGGACACCCGATATTGCCGCCAGCGCCGGGGCGCGCGTTCTGACAAATCCATGGCCCGGCAACGGGCACCAAAAGCGGGTCGGAGAAGACGCGTGCAAATACGACTGGCTGCTCGATCTCGACGCCGACGAAATCATCGATGAGGGCTTGATCGCTGCAATCCAGGAGCTTTTCGCGGATGGCGGCGAGCCGGCGCGCAGTGTTTATGCGGTGAAACTGATCACCGTGCCGCCCGTCGGGCAGCCGTGGACCGATTTCTGCCTTGCTTACCGCAACAAATTCTACGATCGCCGGGTCTGGCGGATGCCCGCGCATCCCGCTTGGGATCAACTTGCACTGCCGAAAGCGACCCAGCCGCAGGTTCTGGCAGGCGCAATTCTGCACCGGTCATTTGCCGATTTTGCCGATTTCGTGCGCAAGCTGAACTCGGTGTCGACGGCGCGGGCAAAATACATGAAGCCGCGGCCACTCTGGGCGCTTCGGCTGCGAATTTTTTTCGCGTTCCCGATTTACTTCATCAAGCACTACTTGTTCCGGGGGCTCTTTCGCGCCGGGACCTATGGGTTTGCGGTGGCCGCACAATCGGCGCATGCACGTTGGCTGCGTGATGTGAAGATGTATGAACGCGCTAAGTTTGCCGCGGCGGCCGCGGCGCAAGATCGCCCGTCACAAGCCTCATGAGCGCAAAAGCCGTGGCCGCCGAAGGCACCGCGCTTCTTTAAGCGGCAGAAACCTGCCTGCTGGCAAAACCTGTGGGTTTGCTTGACTTCGCAAGCGACTTTTCCAATCTACGCCACACGGTGGTTCGCGGCGGTTTGACACGTTTGCGTGCACCTGACGGCCAAATGCCGCCGTGAATTTGAACAACCTAGGGGAGATAGCCCATACGCCGTCCAATGAGAGGGGCGCCCGAGCGCGAAACATCGGGCCCGCGGATCAACGACCAAATCAGGGTTCGTGAAGTCCGGCTGATTATCGACACAGGCGAGAATATTGGCGTCGTGAGCCGCGATGATGCGATGACACGTGCGCAAGATGCCGGTCTCGATCTTGTCGAAGTGTCGCCGGATGCCGATCCGCCCGTCTGCAAGATCATGGACTACGGCAAGTATAAATACTTGGCGCAGAAGAAAGCCGCTGAGGCGCGCAAAAAGCAGAAGACCGTCGAGGTCAAAGAAATCAAAATGCGGCCGAACATTGATGACCATGATTACATGGTCAAGATGAAGGCCATGCAGCGGTTCTTCGACGAAGGCGATAAGGTCAAGGTGACGCTGCGTTTTCGCGGCCGAGAGATGGCGCACCAGGGTCTCGGCCGGCAAGTGCTGGAACGGGTCAAGGCCGATACCGAAGAGATCGCGAAGGTCGAGTTGGAGCCGCGCTCCGAGGGCCGCCAGATGATCATGGTGTTGGCGCCGCGCTGATCGCTGGCGTCCAGTAATTTGAACAGGCCCAATTGGATCAAGGCTGCCAGCCTATCGGCAGCCTTTTTTCATGCGCGTTGGCATTGACGTTTTCATGCGCGTTGGCATTGACGTCGCCGGTGGCTGTGCCGATTCCCTGTTGCGCTTAAGCCTCAGGATCGTTATACGCCGTGGCTCGCGCGAGCCGGCAGGGCATGCCGTGGTCGCGTGGTTTGCTTCAAACATCCCCGTCCTATGGGCTAAGCGTGGACGCCGCACGTTGCGGCGTGCAATGGCTTTTTTCCGTTTTGGGCGGCTGCCGGCTGGTCCGGCCAATCGAAAGAGAGCGAAATGCCCAAGATGAAGACGAAGAGCGGCGCCAAAAAGCGCTTCAAGATGACGGCGACCGGCAAGGTCAAGGTTCAGGCGGCCGGCAAACGGCACGGCATGATCAAACGGACGAAAAAATTCATCAGGGACGCGCGCGGCACGATGGTGCTGTCGGACCAGGATGCAAAAATCGTCAAGAAATACATGCCTTACGACCGTTGAGCCCTGCATGGCGCGGGCCCGGGCGGCTCACGGCAGGCACACCATCCAACCGTTATTTTGACTTGAGGAGCGCGCAGACATGGCACGCGTCAAACGCGGTGTAACCGCACACGCTAAGCACAAGAAAGTCTTGGCCGCCGCCAAGGGCTTTTACGGCCGTCGCAAGAACACAATCCGCACTGCCAAGGCCGCGGTCGACAAGGCCAACCAATACGCCTACCGTGATCGCAAACGGCGCAAGCGTACTTTCCGTTCGCTCTGGATCCAGCGCATCAATGCTGCGGCGCGCGAGCACGGGCTCACCTACGGACGATTTATCGACGGCTTGAACAAAGCTGGCATCGAAATCGACCGCAAGGTGCTGGCCGATCTGGCTGTCCACGATGCGGCTGCGTTCAAAGTGCTGGTCGACAAGGCGTCGGCGGCCGTCGAATCGGCTGCGGCCTGACGCTGTCATCTTGATCGCTGGATCGTTTGCGACGCCGCGGTGACTTGCGGCGCGCTTCGACGTGCGGCATCACGCAGGCGATGTGGACGATAGACGCGGCGGGCCGTCCGCCGGACGCTCACGCACGCTGCGCCGGAGGTGGACCAATGGACAAGGCCTCGATCGAAGACCTCGGCGGATGGGAAGCGCGGATCAAAGGCGAGATCGCCTCAAGTCCAGATCTCGCCGCGCTTGACGCCATCCGCGTGGCCGCCCTCGGCAAGAAGGGCAGCATTGCCGGCTTGATGCAGCAGCTTGGCAAGATGGCGCCTGATGAGCGCAAAACGTTCGGCCAGGCGGTCAACGCGATGAAGTCGCGGGTCACCGACGCGCTTGCCGAACGCAAAACCGCGCTTGAAGCCGAGGCTCTTGCCGCGCGGCTCGAAAACGAGCGTGCTGACTTGACCCTTCCGGTCCACCTTGGGCCGCAGTTGCGCGGCCGGATCCATCCTGTCAGCCAAGTCTACGATGAGGTTTGCGAGATCTTCGCCGACATGGGTTTTGCGGTGGCCGAAGGACCGGACATCGAGACCGATGACCTGAACTTCACGAAGCTCAACATTCCAGCCGAACACCCCGCCCGCCAGGAACATGACACGTTCTATATGCACGGTGGTGATGCGGACGGGGACAGCAACGCGCCGCGCATGTTGTTGCGCACACACACAAGCCCCGTGCAAATTCGCACCATGCTTGAACAGAAGCCGCCGATCCGGATCATCGCGCCGGGCCGGGTCTATCGCTGCGACAGCGACCAGACGCATACGCCGATGTTCCACCAGGTCGAAGCGCTGGTGATCGACGAGAAAACGCATCTTGGGCATCTCAAGTGGTGCCTTGAAGAATTCTGCAAGGCGTTCTTCGAGGTCGACGATGTGAAAATGCGGTTCCGCGCGTCTCACTTTCCCTTCACCGAGCCCTCGATGGAAGTCGACATCGACGCAGGCGCCATTGGCAAACCGGGCCAGTGGCTTGAGATCCTTGGCTCAGGGATGGTGCATCCCAACGTGCTTGAAAACTGCGGGCTTGATCCCGAGCGCTACCAGGGGTTCGCCTTCGGCATGGGCCTCGACAGGATCACGATGCTGAAATACGGCATTCCGGATTTGCGCGACATGTTTGCGGCCGATCTGCGCTGGATGCACCATTATGGCTTCCTGCCGTTCGATCTGCCGACGATTGCCGGCGGACTGTCGGACCCGGCCTAACCGTTGTTCAAGGTTGTGCCGGTGCCGCGCTGACAGGGTTTGAGGCAACTGGAGAGCCCAAAGGGTCGGGCTGGATCGATGCTGCTGATCGAGGGGTTTTCGACGTCGGGGCTGCTTGCGCTCGTTATCGGGATCCTGATGGCGATCACATCGATCGTGATCGTGTTCTACCACGACCGGAAACACGACCAGCTTGACCAGTGGATCGATTTTTCGTTCTCGGTCACCGCGCTGCGTCAGGCGCTCGGCTACTACCGGTTCATGGCCGTGTCGATGCTTGTCTTCTATCTGCTGTTCACCTGCTCATGCGTGTTCCTGCAGTATGAAGGACACCGGATCTTCGCCGACGAAGCCAAGAACCCGATCCTTGCCGGGCCGATTGCGACAGCGCTGTTCGCGCTCGATCTGGTGATGCGCGGTGGTTTCTTCGACGTTATGGAGCACTTCGAATTGCGGATCGCTCCGGTCTACATGAATACAAGCCAAGTGTGGTTCGTGATCTACGCGTTCGCGTTCCGCATGTTTTATGCGCTTTCGCTGATCAAGATCCTGCTCTCGTTCGCGTGGATCTACGGGAAAATCCGGCGCGCACGGATGGCCTACGCGGAGCAGCTCCACATGGCCAACCCGCCGACATCGCGCGACTGACCCACGCAGCGGTCGCGCTTTACCGCCTTGGCAGGTCGCTCCTTCAACCGCTAAACCGCCGGCTCAGGCCACGCAGGACACGTTCGCATGAAATTCACGCTCTCCTGGCTCAAGGATCATCTCGACACGTCGGCGACGCTGGCCGAGCTCGAAGCAACGCTGTCGTCGATCGGCCTTGAGGTCGACGATATCTCCGACCCAGCCGAAACGCTTGGTGTCTTCACGATCGCGCGCGTGCTTGAGGCCAAGCAGCACCCCAACGCGGATCGCCTGCGGGTCTGCCAGGTCGAGATCAAGCCCGGCGAAGCGCCGGTGGAGGTGGTGTGCGGGGCGCCGAATGCGCGGGCGGGCATGATTGCTGTCTTTGCGCCGAGCGGCAGTTACATTCCAGGCACCGGCATCACGCTCGAACCGCGACCGGTTCGCGGGGTCGTGTCCAACGGGATGCTCGTATCAGAGCGCGAACTTGAGCTGTCGGAGGATCACGAAGGCATCATCGATCTGGCCGCTGAGTTCGCAGACAAGGTCGGCGAGCGATACATCGACGTGGTCGGTGCGAATGATCCCGTCATCGAGGTGGCGATCACCCCCAACCGGCCGGACTGCACTGGCGTTCGCGGAATTGCACGGGACCTTGCTGCGGCTGGGCTTGGCACGCTGAAGCCGGAACCGGATCTGGGCGTCGTCGAGGGCGATGAGGCATGTCCGATTGAAATCGACCTCACATTCCCACCAGAAGCGGCGGACGCCTGCCCGGTGTTTGCCGGACGCGTGGTCAAGGGCGTCAAAAATGGCCCCGCGCCAGATTGGATGCAGCAGCGGTTGACGGCGGTCGGTCTGCGGCCGATCTCCGCGCTCGTCGATATCACGAATTACATCTCGCTGGACCGCGGCCGGCCTTTGCACGTCTACGATCTCGACAAGCTGGACGGCACGATCCATGCGCGGCTCGGCCAATCTGGTGAGCGTTTCGAGGCGCTGGATGGCAAGACCTACGACGTCGATGAGACCATGTGCGTGATCGCCGACGACAGCGGTGCGATCGGCTTTGGCGGGATCATGGGCGGCATGACAACGGGCTGTACCGAAGAGACCACCAACGTCCTGATCGAAAGTGCCTACTTCGATCCATTGCGGACGGCGGCGACGGGTCGAAAAACACAAATTCAGTCGGATGCCCGCTACCGCTTTGAACGCGGGGTCGATCCTCAATTCGTGTCCGGTGGTCTCGACCTTGCCACCCGCCTGGTCTGCGATCTGTGCGGCGGCACGCCGACCCAGGCGAAAATCGCAGGCGCGGCACCAGCAGGCACGCGTGATGTCGTGTTCGATCCAGCGCGCGTTGCCAAGCTCACCGGCGTGGATGTCCCGTCCAAGGACACGAAGGCGATCCTTGAGGCGATCGGCTGCACCGTGTCAGGCCGCGCGCCGAAGTTAAAGGTCACCACACCGTCCTGGCGTCCCGACATGCACGGCTCAGCCGACCTCGTGGAAGAAGTCATTCGGATCTATCGGCTGGACAACGTGCCGTCGGTCGCGATGGACCGCCCACGCGGCGTCGCGCAGCCCGTCTTGACCGACAGCCAGAAACGGGCCCGCGTTGCCCGCCGGCTTTTGGCCGGTCGCGGCCTGGTGGAAGTCATCACGTGGTCGTTCATTCCCCGCGAGCTTGCCGCGAAGTTCGGCGGCGGTCAGGATGTGCTCGAACTTGCCAACCCGATTTCCGTCGACATGTCGTCGATGCGACCAAGCCTCCTGCCAGGTCTGCTGACAGCGGCGTTGCGCAACAAGAACCGCGGATTTGCCGATCTTGCAATTTTTGAAGTCGGGCAGGCCTATCGCGGCGATCAACCCGATGATCAGCGCTTGCTTGCGACCGGCGTCCGGCTTGGGACGGCCAAGCTGTCCGGCGCTGGACGGCACTGGTCTGGCAACGCGGCTGCGGTCGATGCCTATGATGTCAAAGCGGATGCGCTCGACGTGCTTGCCGCCGTTGGGGTTGACGCCGGCACGGTACAAATGACGGCCGATGCGCCAGAGTGGTTCCACCCTGGACGTTCGGCCGTGATCCGGCGCGGCCCCAAAATGGCGATTGCTGCTTTTGGTGAAATCCACCCGGGGCTGCTTGCGGCGCTTGACTTGCCCGGACCGGCCGTGGCCTTCGAGGTTGACCTTTCGGTGCTGCCGCCAGCAAAGCGTAAGGCCAAGGCGCGGTCGGCGTTTGCAGCTTCTGACCTGTTGCCGGTGACACGCGATTTCGCGTTCGTCGTTGATGCGGCCGTTGATGGGGGGCAAATCGTCAAGGCCGCCAGCGGCGCGGATAAAGCTCTGATCACGTCAGTGGATGTCTTTGACGTGTTCGACGGCGGAGCTCTTGCCGAGGCCGGGCAGAAGTCGATTGCGATCCAGGTGACGCTTCAGCCGCAACAACACACGCTGACCGATGCCGAGATCGACGCGGTTTCGGAGAAAGTGGTCAAGGCCGTCACGAAAGCGACCGGAGCAACGATTCGCAGTTGACGGATCGCGCAACGGGGCCCCGCGGCGTGCGGGCCTCGGCGCAGGCGGGCGGACGGGCAGACGGACGAGATATAAAGCGCCACGGGGCCTCCGTGATATGTCTCGGTTTGGGACGAGAAACCGCGTGGCGCTTGAGCAATATCCGATCTTACGGAAGCGCTTTGCGATTCACAGATCGGATGAGATTGCTCTGTGTCCAACATGATAAAGCATCTTTATCCGACCGCTTGACCGCAAGTGCGGTCACGTGTCGTCGGATAAAGCTCCTGGCCGTTACTGGCTGCCGATGCGGCTTTGCCGGACCGCGGTCAAAAGTGCATCGACACATTCGGCAAACGCGGTTTGCTCATCGTCCGGCGCCCGGTCAATCTCGGGATGCAAGGCAACCCGCGCGATCGCACCGACCGGGTCTGTCATCAGCTCATCATAGAGCTGGGCCGTCCGCCGCAATATGCGGGCAGCGGACGCATCCTCACCACCAATCCGGGCGCGCGCTTCGGCGACCCGCCACGCGGCAAGTCGCACAGCTTCGGAATAGGGTTCCGGTTGCGGCCTCACGGCCGGGGCTTCGGTCGTCACAGGTCTCAGCGACGAGCCCAGCGATGGATTGCCCGGTTCTGCGAAGCCCGGAACCGTGTATCGATCCGTTTCGGGAAAAACTGGGAAATCGTCAAAACCAAGCAATTTGTTAGGCGTGACTTTCAACGTCTCACAGAACCGCGCGATGAGGGACAGGTCCGGTTCCACCTCGGCGCGCTCGTACCGGGTGTAGCGGTTTTCGTCGATACCCAATGTTTTCGCGAACATGCGCGCGGTCTTGAAGCCTGCGTCGCGCCGAAAAGCACGCAGCCTTGCCGCAAATAATTCACGCGTTTTGTTCGATTTCGAGGTGTTCATTGCACGTGTTATCGCAGGTCGTCTGCTGTTGCACACGTGAAGAGATGCAGGATCGATGCCGGTTCCTATAACCAAAACCTACAAATTTGATTAAATCATATATTTTGCTCGATTACCGATAGCCACACGCCATGGCGGGCGGTGCATTCAGACAGATTGCGACATATCGAATTGCGCGTTGCAGCCGCCAACGCTCAACTTTCAACTGATCAGACAGCCGCCGCAATCAAACCGGACGCGGGCTCTTCCGCGACGTCGCAAAAGGCCTATATCCTCGTGGCTGACCGCGGATGCCGACATCGGTCCGCCGCCCGCCAGCGCAGCGCGCAATGCCGCAGCCGCGCGCCTGACGATCGTGTAAAACTAAGCCTCTGGACTGTCTGGACTTTTCGATGCGCGCTCCGGCGGCGAGCGCCCATCTGACCACTTCCGAAACCGCTCACGTGGTGCTACGAATTTGGCATGACAGACACATCGCACATTCGCAATTTCTCGATCATCGCGCATATCGATCATGGCAAGTCGACGCTCGCTGATCGCCTGATCCAACATTGCGGCAGCGTTGCTGATCGCGAGATGAAAGACCAGTTGCTCGATAACATGGATATCGAGCGCGAACGCGGCATCACGATCAAAGCGCAGACGGTGCGCCTCGATTATCGTCACACCGATGGTGAGATCTATCAGCTCAATCTGATGGATACGCCAGGTCACGTGGACTTCGCGTACGAAGTGTCACGGTCGTTGTCGGCGTGCGAGGGGTCGATCCTGGTCGTCGATGCCAGCCAAGGCGTCGAGGCGCAGACCTTGGCCAACGTCTACCAAGCGCTGGATCACGATCACGAGATCATCCCTGTTTTGAACAAGGTCGACTTGCCGGCCGCCGATACCGATCGGGTCAAACAGCAGATCGAGGATGTGATCGGGTTGGACGCCAGCGACGCGGTCCCTGTCTCGGCCAAGACCGGTTTGAATATCGGCGCCGTCCTGGAAGCAATCGTTGATCGGCTGCCCCCGCCCAAGGGCGAGCGTGATAAGCCGCTGAAGGCGATGCTCGTCGACAGTTGGTATGACGCCTATCTCGGCGTCGTGGTGCTTGTGCGGATCATGGAAGGCGTCCTGAAGAAGGGCCAGAAAGTCAAACTGATGTCGACGGGCGCCGTGCATCCGGTCGAGCGCGTCGGTATTTTCCGTCCCGCGCAGCAGACACTTGATGAACTTGGTCCGGGCGAGGTCGGTTTTTTCACCGCCGCAATCAAAGAGGTCGCCGATACGCGGGTCGGTGACACGGTGACCGACGAACGAAAACCAACCTTGGAAGCCCTGCCAGGTTTTAAACCGGCTCAGCCTGTTGTGTTCTGCGGCCTGTTCCCAGTCGACTCCGCCGAATTTGAGGATCTGCGCTCGGCGATGGCGAAACTGCGCCTCAACGACGCAAGTTTCTCGTTTGAAATGGAAACGTCGGCGGCGCTTGGGTTCGGCTTCCGCTGTGGTTTTCTCGGGCTGTTGCACCTTGAGATCATTACCGAACGGTTGGACCGCGAATTCAACCTCGATTTGATCACGACGGCACCGAGCGTCGTCTACCATCTTTACCTCAAAGACGGTGAGATGGTGGAAATGCATAACCCGGCCGACATGCCGGACCCGACGCTGATCGACCGGATTGAGGAGCCATGGATCCGTGCAACGATCATGGTGCCTGACGAATATCTCGGTGGGATTCTCAAACTGTGCCAGGACCGTCGCGGACGTCAGCAGGAACTGACCTATGCCGGCGCGCGGGCGATGCTGGTTTATGATCTGCCGCTCAACGAAGTCGTGTTTGATTTCTACGATCGGCTGAAATCGATCAGCCGCGGCTATGCTTCGTTCGATTATCAGATGATCGGTTATGAACCCGACGATCTCGTCAAGATGTCGGTGCTTGTCAATGCTGAGCCGGTCGATGCGCTTTCGATGATCGTTCACCGGGCGCGGGCGGAAAGCCGTGGCCGGACCATGTGCGAAAAGCTGAAAGATCTGATCCCGCAGCACCTGTTCAAAATCCCGATCCAGGCGGCAATCGGCGGCCGTGTGATCGCGCGTGAAACGATCTCGGCCCTGCGCAAGGACGTGCTCGCCAAATGTTACGGTGGCGACGTCTCGCGGAAACGCAAGCTTTTGGAAAAGCAAAAAGCCGGCAAGAAAAAGATGCGCCAATTCGGAAAAGTCGAAATTCCGCAAGAAGCGTTCATCGCCGCACTCCGCATGGGGGATGAGTAAAGGTTTCCGAACGCGCGCCGATAGAAACCGGCTTCGTGCGGCCATTCTCTCGCTGGATCGGCGGTATTCTGTGAGTTGGCGCGGCTGATATAGTTTGTGCTCTGTCGGCGCGCACGGCGCAAATGCAGGACACTTATTGGGTTTCGCCCGGACGGCGATGGCGACGTACGCAAAGGCAACGCACATGCATTGGACAGCCATCGGTATCGCAATCGTGCTGGCAGCCGCAACCGCGGTTGGCGGCGTGTCACCTGCGCTTGCGTGCGCATGCTGCGCTGACCCTGGCGCGCGGTTCGAAAGCGATCAGACGTTCGGCGATGATAGTTTGGGCGCGCAAGCTATTGGAAAGCTCACGCCTGCTGGCGCGGCCACCCTCTACACGACGTCGGCCGAGTGGGACGAGCAGATCCGCGGCATCGATAATCCGGCACGGTCAGAGCGCTATGATGTCACGCTTGAGCGCGATGACAAAACCTGGGCGCTGAAATTCAACGACGGCAAGGGCAATTCCGGTGCGGTGGTGATCGCCCTGCCGCGTGTCTTCAGGCTGTTTGCGGCAGACCCCACGCCGGGGGCCGTCAGGAACACGAGCCAGGTCACGCTCTATAAAGAACTGCGCGTGACCGGTCAAAAAACCGGCCTGGGAATTTTTAAGCTGAAGGCCGGTGATCAAGCCAAGGCGACGCTGATTTTCCACGGCCGCGGGAATGGTTGTACGTCCGCTGAGCAGTTCACCCACTGGACATTGGACGTGACCGGCCCCGAGACGCGGTATCGCTTCTTTGGTGAATTGGTGGCGGTGGAGTAGCGGGCCCGTTTCGGGTAAGCGTCGGGTCCTGCCGCAAACCTCCCTGTCCGGACCGACCGATGCCCTCAACCCAATTTCTCCTGCGCGTCGCGCCGGTCCTGTTTGTGCTGCTCTGGTCTACGGGCTGGGTGTCGGCGCGCGCCGCTGCGCCCTATGCCGATCCGCTGACATTTCTGGCGGCGCGTTTTGGATTTGCTGCGGTCGCGCTTGGCGGCTTTGCCATTGCCATGAGCGCGCGATGGCCAACGCGGCCGGCGGATCTCGGCCACCTGTTCGTCACGGGCGTTCTGATCCATGCGATTTATCTTGGCGGCGTCTGGTGGGCGATCGCCCATGGCGTGCCGGCTGCCATTTCCGGGCTGATTGCGGCCGTTCAGCCTATCCTCACGGCGCTGCTCGCACCTGTTCTGCTTCGCGAGACGATCCGGCTCGTTCAATGGGCCGGTATTGCGCTTGGATTTGCTGGCATTGCGCTGGTCCTGTCGCCGAACCTCATCGGGCTTGAGGCGGTTGCGCTGGCTGGCGCAGCGGTGCCGCTCGGCGTGAACGTGATCGCCATGGTCGCGGTGACGCTTGGCACGTTTTATCAAAAGCGGTTCGTTGCGACCGGCGATCTGCGCACGGTCACCGCGGTGCAATACGTGGCTGCGGCACTGGCCATCATCCCGGCGGCCTTGGTGTTTGAAGACCTTCGCCTCGAGTGGAACGCGCAGACGATTGCAACAATGGCGTGGTCGGTGTTTGGCCTGTCGATCGGCGCGATCGGATTATTGATGCTGTTGATCCGCCACGGCGCGGTTTCGCGCGCGGCCATGCTGATCTACCTTGTGCCGCCCGCCGTCGCCATCGAAGTCCTGCTGATTTTCGGCGAAACGCTGAGCCTTTTGCAGATCGCGGGCATTGCGGTGACCGCGCTTGGCGTTGCACTTGCGGTGCGGAAGTAATCGGCCACAAGCGGTTGCGCCGCGATCAGCCAAACAAGTCCGGCGGGTCGGCATCGCTGGCGGGGGAAAGATCGGCAACGCCGATGCCAATGAGCCGGAACGCGCGGCCGTCGGCTTCCCGGACGATCAATTGGCGTGCGCAGGCCTCCAGGACATCGGCGCGTTGGGTGGGGGCTGCCAATCGGCGGTTGCGCGTGAGGGTCTGGAAGCCGGCTGTCTTGAGTTTCAGCACAATCGTTTGGCCGGCATAACCACTTGTCTTGAGGCGTTCTGAAACACGCGCGCACAGGGGCCGCACGGCGTCTATCAGATCATCTGGCGCGCTCAGGTTCTCGCGAAACGTGGTTTCATTGGAAACGCTTTTGGCAGCCTGGCGCGGGCTGACACGGCGCTGATCTTGGCCCCGCACGAACGCGGCGAGCCGATCTCCGAATTTTCCAAAGGTCAGTTTCAATTCATCGTCGGTCATCGCCTGTAACTGGGCGATCTCGGTGATGCCGCGCGCATTCAACTTGGTTTGGGTCGCAGGGCCAATGCCGTGGATCCGCCCGACCGGCATCGGCGCCAGAACGCGTTCGGCCTCGCCAGCGCCAATCACCGCAAAGCCGCGTGGCTTGTCCATATCAGAGGCAAGCTTGGCGAGGAATTTGTTGGGCGCAAGGCCAATGGAAATCGATATGCCGATCTCGGCTTTGACGCGCTTTGCCAGGCTTGCAAGCAACACCGCGGGCGCCGTGCCGGCATCGTTGCGGACGGTGGGCGACAGGTCCAGGTAGGCTTCGTCCAAAGATAGCGGCTCGATCACGGGCGTCAGGGCCAGCATCAACGTGCGGATTTGAAGGCTCACGGCTTTATATTTGGCCATGTCAGGCTTGATAATAACAGCGTCGGGGCACAGCTCGCGGGCCTTGAACATTGGCATGGCCGAGCGCGGTCCATAACGGCGGGCAATGTAGCATGCGGTTGTCACCACGCCGCGGCCGCTCGTGCCGCCGACGATCACGGGCTTATCGCGCAAATCGGGGTTATCGCGTTTTTCCACGGACGCGTAGAACGCATCACAATCGATATGTGCGATCGTGAGTTCAAACAGCTCAGCGTGCGAGAGCAATGTCGGCAGGCTGCAAACAGGGCAATGGCCGGGCGCTTGCACAATCCCTTGCGGCCAGGTTGCCAGGCAAGCGCGGCAGAGCGTCGGAAACGACTGCGGTGGAAATGTCGGCTGCGTGCGCTGCGTGGCTGACATGGGCGCCGCCATGGTCGTGGGGTGTCGCGGCCAGAGGTTAGGCGACTGCGTGCCGTTCACCAACCGATATTGCACGGATCGGCATGAGGAGGGGGCATAAGCCAATCGCGCCAGCCTTGTTAAGCGCAGGTGCCCCTCCGTCACGACCGGGCTTGAAAACCCAAACCCGGACTGGACGCCTGGAAACCACAGGACCACGCGCGCAACGACCCTCCGGCCCCTTAGCGCGGCCCCAGCGGCGCGGGCCTTGGCTGCCTGCGTCTGGCGCGCTTCACGGCAGCCGCACGCAGCCAAGGCGATGGCGCCGAATGCGGCCGTTGACAGCCTGCGTTCGTCGCGCCCTGATAGCTGAAAAATGTGGGAGGGCGAAACATGGCGGCGAAACGCACTGTGCGTGGTGGATTGATCGGGACGGGGTTTTCAGCCCGATTTCATTACGAAGGCATGGAACGGACCTGGGGAGCGAACGTCGACATTGTCGGTGTTTATTCGCCGACAGAAAACAAACGGCTTGGATTTGCCCAGCAGCGCGCAATCCAACCCTTCGAAAACGCCGACGCACTGATTGATGCGGTTGATGTGGTTCACATTTGTGCACCGCCTGCGACACATGAAGCGCTGACCCTAAAGGCGCTTGCTCAAGGCGTGCACGTGATTGTCGAAAAGCCGTTTACTGGCTATTTCGGGGACGGTTCGCCAGATTTCCATATCGGTTCTGTGGCCATGTCCGATGCGCGTGATCACGCTTTGGCCAGTGTCGCCCGTATGCTTGAGGCCGAGGCCAAAAGTAGCGCGCGCATCTATTATGCCGAAAACTGGGTCTATGCGCCGGCCATCCAGAAAGAACGCGAGATTATTGAGAAAACGGGCGCGCAAATCCTTTGGATGCACGGAGAGGAAGCGCATTCAGGCTCACATGCACACACGTATGGGTTCTGGCGGCATAACGGCGGTGGCGCATTGATCGGCAAGGCCGTGCATCCGCTGTCGGCCGCGCTTTATCTCAAGCGTGTCGAAGGCCGGGTGCGATCTGGCCAGCCGATCCGTCCTGCGGCTGTGAGTTGCCGGACCCACGCGATTACGCGGCTGGACACATTTGAGGATCGTGGCTTTCTGCGAACCGATTACCATGATGTCGAAGACTTTTCTTCTATTCATGTTGTCTTTGATGACGGCACAATTGCCGACATTTTCGCGTCGGAGATTGTCATGGGCGGTATTCACAATTGGCTGGAGGTGATGGCAAACAATCACCGGTCCGTCTGCAATATCAACCCCAACACCGCGATGCAGACCTATAATCCGCGCGACAGCCAATTCGACGATATTTATGTCGTAGAAAAAATCGGCACAAAACAAGGGTGGGCCTCGACCGCGCCCGACGAGGATTTCATCACCGGTTTTCCGCAAGAAATCAATGCGTTTTACACGGCCATTGCCGAAGAGCGGGCGTGCGAAAGCGATAGCGGGCTTGCCGCCGACACCATATCTGCAGTTTACAGCGCTTATCTTTCCGCAGATCGCAAAGGTGCCGAAGTCGCAATCACGCAGCTTTAATGTTTTCAGATCCGAGAGCGGAGGGGGCTGTAAAAGCGTGTCGCATCCAATCGGATTCACGCCCCAAGGCCGCAAAGCGGCGCGGGCCGTCGATGTTCGTGTTCGAAACATCGACACGAAAACGGCCCGCCCCCGCAGAGGGCCAACGGCCCGTGAGCGCAACAGAGCGAAATCGAGGCGCATTCCATGCGACACGCTTCAGTGCGCCTCTTCCCAATTGTCGGCGGCTTTGGCATCGAC
>CAZOGY010000027.1:9752-30575 GCA_964579305.1 uncultured Hyphomicrobiaceae bacterium | reverse complement strand
CCGCCGCCTGATCTCGCCGGTGGCGTCGGGGTCGGCGCGTTCTGATCAAGATCGATCGCTCACGGGCACCGGGCTCGCAGTCGCAATGGTGCGGTCTGCGTCCGTGAGCATCGCAACCGTCCTCTGATAGGCGACGGCGGGGATCAAACGCGATGCTCTTGTGAAAGCGCTTCCCGCCTCAGGCTTGCCGAGGCGACATAGCTCAACATGCCAAACAGCGACGCGACAATTGCCATGCTGAACGATGCCACATAATCACCGGTCAGATCATGCAATAGCGCGGAGACATACGAGCCCAGCGCCGCGCCAAGTCCCAAGGCAAGCGACAAGGCACCGAAGATCGCTCCGACCGATCCGCCGCGATACAGGATTGCGGCAAGCGCCGCTATGACCGGCCCGCGCACGCCCTGCATCAGTCCAAAAAGCGCAACGAAACCGTACACCAAGACCATTTCCGGCAGCCAGGTTACAGCGAGCAGGCAGGCAATCCCGCTCATCGAGGTCAGGTAGGAAATGACGGTTGCAGACAAGCGCCCGAACCTGTCGGAAAACCAACCCATGCCCATGATCCCGATGGTCGACAGACCACCCGTCAAACCAAATGCACCAGCGGCAACAAGCGGATCAAAACCGTTTTCGATGAGAAACGCCACTGATTGCGGCAACACCGCGTAAGCCGCAACCGCGGTCCAGAAGTAGACAAAGAACAACGCCCAGAACGCTCCCGTCTGCACCGCGCGCGAGACCGTCCAAAGCCGATCACCGCTGGACAATGCGGCACGTCGCGCGGCCTGCCAGTCAGGCGAACCGCGGGTCAGCCGTGCAAGCGGCAACAGGAAAATGAGCGGCAGCAAGGCCAAGATCGCACCGCCAAGCAGCGTGTGCGCCATGCGCCAATCGTAATGCTGCGTCAGATACTGCGTGAACGGCGGCACAACCAGGACGCCGAACCCGACGGCGGCATAGGGGATGGCCATCACAGACCCAATCCGATCGGTGAACCACCGGCTCAACAGGCTTGAGGCGACCACCATGCCAAGGCACGCCGCGCCCAGGCCACTCATGGCGCCGACCGTCAGATAGTATTGCGTCACATCCTGCGCCATGCCGCCTGTGACATAGCCGCCGCCAAGCAGGCACAGCCCGGCACCGTAGGTGAGCCGCGCGCCGAACCGATCAACCATCTGGCCGGCAAATGGCGCTGCGATCCCGTGCACAAACATATAAACGGAGTAGGTCAGCGTGATTTCGGAACGCTCGACCTGAAACGCCTGCTCAACCGGCAGCAAAAACACGGCGAACGTTTCTGTCACACCGCGCCCAAGCGTATTCATTAAGAAGGCAAGCGCGATCAGCGTCGCCATCAGGCCAAATGGCGCTTGCGCCCCCGATACAGCATCTTGGCCGGCCGTCGCGCCACGACCATCGCCTGCGACCGCGCCATTGCCAGCGGATGCGTGATCATGCGGCGACGGGCTTTCCGAACGCTCCTGCAACGAGCCTGCCTTTGTGAGATCGCATCGACCCGGCTGATGCGCCAAGTCATGGTTGGGATCGGTGCCAACGTTGATGGGCGATTGCGGCGAACGGGCGCTCTGGCCTCGCATACGCGGTTACGTTAGTCAGCTTCAACTTCCCGCCGGAGACGACCGGCTTCAACCCCATCCATCGATTGTCACGTATGCAGACACCGCGCGGCACGGCTACGTTCACAACCGCCGGCATCCTGGCAGGCATGCGCGCTGCAAGCCTGGTTGGGCTGCCAGTTGTGCCCTTCGGCATGGCATTCGGGCTTGCAGCCGCCGAAAAGGGGCTGAGCCTGGAGTTCGGCCTGCTGATGAGCATGGTCGTCTTTGCGGGCCTTTCGCAACTTGCCGCGCTGGACCTTTGGGCCTCGCCAATACCGGTTATTCCGATCCTGCTGATCACCTTCACGTTGAACACGCGTCACCTTCTTTACGGCGCGGCGCTGTCTACCTGGACAGACGGCGTTACGCCTTGGCAGCGGTATGCGTCTGCTGCCGTGATGGCCGATGTGAACTGGGCACTCACGATGCAGGCAAAAGAACGCGGCGAGACCGACGTGGGCTATCTGTTCGGCGGCGGCGTGCTGCTGTGGGTCATTTGGCAACTGGGGACGGTCGGTGGCTTTTTGATTGGTGGCGCATTGGGCGACCCCAAGTCGCTGGGTCTCGATGCGGTTGTCATTGCGCTTTTTGCGACCACGCTGGTCGGGCTTTGGCGCGGTCGCGATGACATTCTGCCATGGCTGGCCGCCGCCGCAGCCTCACTTGTCGCCTACGAGGTCTTACCACCCGGCTGGTACGTGATTGCCGGAGCACTGACCGGCGGGTTTGTTGGAGTGCTGCGCTTTGCCCGCTGATACGGCCACCGCCTTGCTGGCCGCCACCCATGGCGTCGCGGAACGGCGATGGAGCAGCGCCGAAATCATTGCGGTGACGACCGTGATCGGTATGGCCATTGTGACATTGTCCACGCGTTTAGGCGGGTTCTGGCTAATGCGACGCGTCACGGTCACGCCCGCGCTTGAAGCGTTCCTGCGTGCCCTTGCGAGTTCGGTTGTGGTGGCCGCGATCGCACCTGCAGCTTGGAATGGCGACTGGGCAATCCGTGCCGCAGTTGTCGCGGCGGCGCTGATCATGGTCTTCACCCGACTGGCTTGGCTTGCCATGTTTTCGGGAATGGCCGTTGCAGCCGCCGTGCGCGCGGCAGGTTCGGGGTTAGGCGGGGGCTAAAGCTGGGACCAGACACCGGGGCCAAAAAGTTAGGGCCAGAACTGGCCAAAAACTGGCCAAAACCTGGGTTGTGAAACGAGCGCCAGTGCTGCGCGCCCCATAGCCGCCACTTAACCTGAGCCATCACTTCAGACGCATGGAAAGCCCGGCGACGACAAGCTCCACCGATCCGACCGCGGCCGCGACCGCCTGGTTCAGCCGGCCCTGCGCATCGCGAAACGCCCGCGCCAAAGCGTTGTCAGGCACAATCCCATACCCGACTTCGTTGGAGACCATGATCACGGGCACGGGACACCGCTGCAGCGCATCAACAAGCCTGAGCGTTTCGCCGTCAATGTCACGATCGGTGTGGATCAGGTTGGAAAGCCAGAGCGTGAGGCAATCGACGACAATCGCCGCATCATCGACCCGCGAGGTGGCTTGTGAATCGCCAGAGAGCCGCCGGATCGTCTGAGCCAACTCCACCGGCGCTTCGATCGTCGACCACCGGCTCCCACGCTCGGCCTTATGCCGGGCGATGCGTTCTGCCATTTCCGCGTCAAACGCCTCGGCCGTCGCAACATAGAGACGCCATGTCTTTTGTTCAGCAAGCGCGATCGCACGCTGCGTCTTGCCCGACCGCGCACCGCCCAACACAAGCCAATGCCGGTTCGCCTGTCGCTCCAACTCCTGCACGCGTCCTGGCCCCTCAATTCAACGCATCGACCTGCCACCTGACGAACGTCGCAGACTGTGCATTACAGATTGACGACAGTCGAGCACCCGGTCTTATGTCGGCGTGACGGTCTTCGCCAGCGTTATTGCGCTGCGAAGCGAAGAGGGAACGCGGTGTGCGCCGCCCGCCACCCTGCGACAAGCAGGTCGGCGACCGGAGCAAAGCCGCGGCCGCCCCCGCGACTGTAAGCGCCGAGCCGCCCCGATCATGCCACTGACCCCACACGCGGGTTGGGAAGGCCGGGCCAGGCAAAGACGCGCAAGCCAGGAGACCTGCCGTCACAACCGCTGCGTGCCTGAATGACCTTCGGCACGGGCCTCAGACGCGAACGGACGGGGTGTTCCGTGGGCGAATGACCAAACGACGGCCGACCGCTGTTGCCGGCCGCCGTGCGCACAACGTGCTTTGGTCAAGATCCCGCCAATCGGCCTCCCGCCACAGACAGCCAACGGAGACCGCATGGCCGACCGCATTCCCTGCACCGTCATCACTGGCTTCCTCGGCGCTGGCAAAACGACCCTCATTCAGTCGCTGATGCAAAATCCAGCCGGCCGCCGCATCGCTCTGATCGTCAACGAGTTCGGAGATATCGGCGTCGACGGCGACCTGATCGCATCGTGCGGCATCGAAGGCTGCGACGATGACGACGTAATTGAGCTTTCCAACGGTTGCATCTGCTGCACAGTCGCCGACGATTTCTTGCCGACACTGACGCGATTGCTCGAGCGCGAAACCCCGCCCGACCACATCGTGATTGAAACGTCGGGCCTTGCGTTGCCTCAGCCGCTCTTGCGCGCATTCGCCTGGCCGGAAGTACGCACGCGAACAACGGTCGACGCGGTCATCGCGGTGATCGATAGCGACGCCGTTGCCCAAGGCCGTTTCGCCGCCGATGAAGCCGCGGTTGACCGCCAACGTGCCGCTGACGACAACCTCGATCACCAAAGCCCGCTTTCAGAGCTTTTTGAAGATCAGCTGACCTGCGCGGATCTTATCGTGCTGTCCAAGACCGATCTGATCGACGCCGCCCAACTTGCCGATGTCACGGCGATTGTCTCAGCCAAGACGCGTCCGGCCGCGAAACTCATCCACTCCGGCGCGCAACGTCCGTCCGCCGAAATCTTGCTTGGCGTGGCAGCAGGCGCAGAGACCGACGCGGCCAACCGGAAGACGCTGCACGAGGCGAAACATCACAACCACGACAAGCTTGGTGATGCGCGTCATGCGGGCTCTGATCACGATCACTCGCATCACCATCACGACCACGACCACGACCACCATGACCATGACCATGACGCGTTTGAAACATTCGTTGTCGCGATGCCCACCGCGGCAAGCCCTCACGAAGTGAGTGCCCGCGTTGCCCGCCTGACGGCCGATCCTAGCGTCTTGCGCGTGAAAGGTGCCGTCCGGATCGATGGCAAACCCATGCGGCTCGTCGTCCAAGCCGTGGGTCCGCGCATTGCAACCCACTATGATCGTCCCTGGCGCGCGCACGAAACCGGCGATGGCCAGCTCGTCGTCATCTGCCTTGCAGGCAGCGATCGAGCCGCACTCACCGCCAATTTGATGGACCACGCTGCATGACCTTGATGAGCGCAAGCCCTGCCGCTGAAACGACGCAGCGCACAAAACGCGACGCAGACATTGGCGGTCATTCGCCTTGCATCGGTGTCTGCGATCTCGATCCAGCAACCGGTTGGTGCGTGGGCTGCGCCCGGACTGGCGATGAAATCCAGGCTTGGCGCGATGCCGACCCAGCAATGCGGCGGACAATCTGGGACCGGCTTCCTGCACGTCTGAGCCAACTCGGCGCGCAGCGGCGCATTCTCCCGTGGTCTCCCGATGGTTGCCTGGACGCAGCTATGGCCATGACACGGGCGCGACGCGGTGCCTGGCTCATCAAGGCTGAGCAAGGCAGCGATTGCGCCTGGTTCCCCACGGCTCCGGAATTCAAACTTGACCTCAAACGCGCGTCCGGGCTGGTTGATGTGCGCAGTGATTTCGGCCGCTTCTGGCTGGCCGGCCATGAGAAACTGCGCGCGTTCGCCTTCGGCCCGGTCGAAGCCCCAACCGCATTCGTTTTCACGTTGCCACAAGGGCGCATCGCGTTTCCACCGCGCCAGATATCAGCGGGCGCGGCGGTCACTGAAGACATGCCGTCAGCCGCCATGGCGCTCGAAACCGTTGTCTGCCAAATCGCCATGGCGTCAGGGACGCAACCACATCCTCGGCCCGAATTGCCACCCATCGAGCTGCCGTCGTGGGCGGGGATCGTTGCGACTTTTGTCGCCGCGTCTTCCGTCGTCCCAATGCATCGATAGCTATCGGCGATGCATATTCTGGCAATCCAGGACGGTGCCATCGATACCGGCGATGATGCCGTCGATCTCGATCAGGAACCTGGCGACATTGTCGTTTTGTCGTCGGCCGATACCGAACTCGGCTTGCTTGCAAGGGCCTACGCCTGTTGGGCCCCCTCGCGTACCGAAACACCCAAGCCGTCCTTGCGGCTCGCCAACGTTTTGCGCTTGCGCCACAATTATTCCGTCGATCTCTATGTCGAAAAGACGCTGAGCAAAGCCAAGTTGGTTGTCGTGCGTGCGCTCGGTGGCCGAAGCTATTGGCCCTATGGGCTTGAGCAAATCGCCAGTCATTGCAAGAGCGCTGAGACCAACTGTGCAATCCTGCCAGGCGACGGCAACCCTGACGCATCGCTGTTCGGTCTTTCGACGATCCCGCCATATGCATTGTTGTATCTGTGGCAAGCGCTCGTGGAAGGCGGCCCGGACAACGCGCATGCATTCTTGGAAACCGCGCATGCGCTGATCGATGACCGCTGCTTGCCGTCGTCACCGATCCTGACCTTGCCTAAGTCAGGCCGCCTCGCGCACAGGCCGCTTCCGGCCGCCGCGAAACGTCAGGCTTCGGGCCGCGCTGCTCTCATTATCTATCGCGCGCTCTTTCAGGCCGGCGATCTCGCTCCACTCAACGCGCTTGCAAACGCCTTGGCCGCGCGCGGCCTTAAGGTCGATCCACACTACGTGACGAGCTTGCGTGATGCCGATGTCATCCGCGATCTCACGCATGCTTTCGCCGCCCAGCCGCCAGACATTGTCTTGAACGCAACCGCCTTTGCGACCGGCAACGTCGAAACCGCTGACACGGCGGCGACCGTCGGCGCGGCGACAATGATGGGCAGTGACGCGCCCTGGCTCCAAGTCGTCTTTTCGGGCGACAGCCGTGAGACCTGGCTCCAACGCGCCTCCGGTCTGTCGATGCGCGACATTGCCATGCACGTCGCGATGCCAGAATTTGACGGCCGCATCCTGAGCCGCGCCGTCGCCTTCAAGCGCGACCGGGGCCGGGACGCCTTAACCCAAGCCCACATCAGCGAACTGTCGCCCGATCCAGAGCGCATTGCATTTGTGGCTGAACTGGCAGCCAACTGGGTCCGCTTGCGCAAGACACCGCCCGGCGATCGGCGCGTCGCGCTCATTTTGCCGAACTATCCCAATCGCGACAGCCGCCTTGCGAACGGCGTCGGTCTCGACACGCCGCAAAGCACGGTCGGGATATTGAACGCGCTCAAATCCGAAGGGTACCGGATCGAAGCACTCCCAACCGATGCCACCGACCTCATGCGCCGGCTGCGCGCGGGACCGACCAACGCGCCGCGCAAGCTCGACCAGCGCGCTGGTGAGATCGCGCTGCCAATCGCGCAATACCGTTCGCTGTTCTCACAACTGCCAGAACCTGTGCGCACCGCGATCAATGAACGCTGGGGCGAGCCGGCCGAGGATCCATTCGCATCGGGAGACGCCCTCGTTCTGCCGTTCCACGCCATGGGCAACATCGTCATCGGCATCCAGCCTGCGCGCGGCTACAACATCGATCCCAAGGGCACCTACCACGATCCAGCCCTTGTTCCGCCGCATGGCTACGTGGCGACATATCTTTGGCTGCGCCATGTCTTTGGTACACATGCCATCGTGAATATCGGCAAGCATGGCAATCTCGAATGGCTCCCCGGTAAAGCGCTGGCTTTATCGAGCTGTTGCTATCCTGATGCGATCCTCGGCCCGACGCCGACAATCTATCCCTTCATCGTCAACGACCCGGGCGAGGGGGCACAGGCCAAGCGCCGAACCGCCGCCGTGGTCATCGATCATTTGATGCCGCCGATGACGCGGGCTGACACCTACGGCGCGCTCAGCGAACTCGAAACGCTGCTTGACGAATACTACGACGCCTTGAGCCTCGATCCGCGCCGCGCAGAAAAGCTCAAGGTGGACATCGTGCGCACGGCCGAACGGTCTGGCCTCAGCGCCGATTGTGGTCTGGCGTCCAACGACACCGAGCCTGAGAAACTGCAAAAGCTCGATGCCTACCTGTGTGATCTCAAAGAATTGCAGATCCGCGGCGGTCTCCATGTTTTTGGCCGCTCACCGGACAGCGACTTGCGGATCGATCTCCTCTCAGCGCTCGTGCGCGTGCCAAGAGGCGACGCGCCATCAGATGCCTCCTTGCAGCGCGCCCTTTCCGCCGATCTCAGCCTTGGCGATTTCGATCCGCTTGACTGCGATGGATCAACGCCGTGGACGGGCCCACGCCCAGCCCTCCTTGCCGGTCAGACCGACACGCCATGGCGCACCGCCGGCGACACCGTTGAACGCTTGGAACGGCTGGCTTGCGGCCTCATTGCAGACTTGCCGGCGTTGCCCTCCAACCTGCCAGCAGCCACGCAGGTGCTAGGAAACCTGCGCGATCGCATAGCGCCAGCGCTCGACGCATCCGGGGATCGGGAACGCTCAGCACTGATTGCCGCACTGGATGGTCGATTGATTGCGCCAGGGCCCTCGGGAGCCGCGACCCGCGGCCGACCGGACGTGCTGCCTACCGGGCGCAATTTCTTTGCCATCGATAGCCGCACATTGCCCACGCGCACCGCCTATGACCTGGGACGCCGCTCGGCCGAAGCCCTGATTGAGCGTTACGTGGCCGACCATGGTGACTGGCCGCGCGCCGTCACGCTCAGCGCATGGGGGACCGCCAACATGCGAACGGGCGGCGATGATCTTGCGCAGGCGCTGGCGCTGATGGGCGCGCGCCCGACCTGGGACGGCGCATCCGGTCGCGTCACTGGATTTGACATCTTGCCGATTGCGCAACTCGGCCGGCCGCGCGTCGACGTCACTTTGCGGATCTCCGGTTTCTTTCGCGACGCATTCCCCCAGCAGATCGCGCTGATTGACAGTGCCGTGTGCGCGGTCGCCAACCTTGATGAGCCCGCGCAAGACAATCCGCTTGCCGCCCGCACGCGCACGGAAGCAAGCGCCGGCGTCGCGGCCGGCCTGAGCGAGACCACCGCCCGACGCGCCGCGACCTTCCGCATATTCGGCGCCCAGCCTGGCGCATACGGCGCTGGCCTGCAGGCGATGTTTGATGAACGCATCTGGGAGAGCGAACGCGACCTCGCCGACGCGTTCCTGGTTTGGGGGGCGTTCGCATATGGTTCAGACAGCTACGGCTCCGCCAACCGCGACGCGTTGGAAATGCGGTTGCGAGCCAGTGATGCCATCATCCACAACCAGGACAACCGCGAGCACGATATTCTCGACTCAGACGACTATTATCAATTTGCCGGCGGCCTCGCCGTTGCCGCGCGCGTCCTGAAAGGACAAGCCGTCCCCGTTTATCACGGCGACCATGCGCGGCCTGAAAAGCCTGTCATCCGTTCGCTCGACGAAGAAATCGCCCGCGTCGTCCGGGCCCGGGCGGTCAACCCGAAATGGATCACAGCCATGATGCGCCATGGCTATAAGGGCGCGTTCGAGATGGCAGCGACGGTCGATTATCTGTTCGCATTTGCGGTCACCACAAACGCCGTGCGCGATCATCATTTCGATCTGGTCTTTGATGCCTACATCGCTGACACTGACGTGCGCGCGTTCTTGCTGGAGCATAACGCCGAAGCGCTTGCCGATATTGCCGAGCGCCTGCGCGAAGCCATTGATCGCAGCATCTGGCAGCCAAGCCGCAATAGCGCCCACGCACTATTGAGTGAACTGGCAACACAAGCCGTGCACAACGCCAACGAGGCGAGGGAGACGACGCCATGAGCCAAACCGATGACCTGTCCCGCCACGCTGAAAAAATGGCCAAGAAGAAAGCCGCGCGCGACAAGATCATGGCCAGCAAAACCGAAGCGCGAGGCCTGATCATCGTTCACACGGGTAAGGGCAAAGGCAAGTCGTCCGCCGCTTTTGGCATGGTGTTCCGCGCGATCGCCCATGGCATGCCGTGCGCCGTCGTTCAGTTCATCAAAGGCGCCATGGCCACAGGCGAACGCGAATTGATCGCGCAGCATTTTTCCGACGTTTGCCAGTTCCATACGATGGGCGAGGGTTTCACCTGGGAGACGCAAGACAAAGCGCGCGATACAGAAATGGCGATGGCCGCCTGGGAAAAAGCCAAGGATCTCATCCGCGACCCCGATATCAAAATGGTCCTGTGCGACGAACTGAACATTGCGCTGCGCTATGAATACGTCGCGCTCAGCGATGTCATTGAATTTCTCAAGACCGAAAAACCCGACGACACGCACGTCATCATCACCGGCCGCAATGCCGCCGACGACCTCATTGAGATCGCCGACCTGGTCACCGAAATGACGCTGGTAAAGCACCCGTTCCGGTCCGGCGTCAAAGCCCAGGCCGGCATCGAATTTTAAGCCGGATTTCGTTGGCGCACGCAGATCAATAGTTGCCGCAAAGAAACAGCGATTTGCAGGCTTGCGATGTCAGCGTGACTCAACCTTGAGAGCCCGCGTAGTACTTAACGATGTGCTGGTCGGCGTAAGGTTGTTGGCGATGCTGAAAACGATTTTGCAAACTTTGGCGTGCACCGCGCTCACGGTGCTGACTTTGATCCCCGCGCTGGCCGCTCCGCCCTTACCCGAGCAATCGCCGGGCTTTTCGGCCAAGGCTGCCGAGTTCAGGCTCAAGCAGAAAAACCCTGCGCTTTATTACCTCGAAAAAGTCGGCCGCACGCGGAAGTATTATGTCCGCCCAAGCGACATCGATCCGCGTTTTACCATCGCGCTCTACGTGAATGTCGCAAATCGCGGTCCTATGGCGCAACGCATGTGGGTCTTGCAGCGAGATGAGCTTGGCGCAGACTGGAAGCTTGGCCTGTGGGATGAGCGCTACTGGAAGCCGCGCCTTGCCGGCACCGACGCACGTCCGTCGTTTAGCTGGAAAATCTCAAGCGGCCGCAAGTATCCAGGCGATGACCGCTCCGGCCCAACGCTGAGCGGCGTTTTCACGCTTGATGAGCGCAAGGGCCGTACCCGTTTTGGCTATACCGCGCCCGGCATGATCAATGTCATGTATATCGATTATCACTATCGCAGCGGCCGCCGTTCCGGAATTGCGTTCCATGGCACGACAAACGGGCGCTACCGCTTGTTGGGGCGGCCCGACAGCCACGGTTGCATCCGCATGACCAAACGCAACGCGCGCGCACTTCTATCGCGTCTGCGCGGGCGCGACGGTGTCTTGAGTGACGACCTGCGATGGGGACGTGTGCCGCGTTTTTGGAAACGTCAGTCGGGGCGCAATCGCTACGGCTATACGCGTGATGGGTCGTTCCACCTTGCGCGGCGCAAAAAACCAACTCCGCCGGCCGGCAAGACACGGCTAGTCAAAGCCTCCTTTAAACCTGACAACACCGAGGCTGCGCCTCTGACGAAGACCGGCTATCGCGCAATCGTCGTATTTTTCCGCGACTAAGCCGCTTACGTTCCATGAGCTAGCCGAGGCCGCGCCGCGCCGCTGCCTTACTTTGGCGCAAGTGCCAGCGACCTCAGCGCGTGCAATCAGCGCGGCGACCGACCATGTCCCGCGCCGGCACGCAGCCCACCCCGCCAACAGGACCGATCTGACATGACCGCTTTTGCCGCCCGCCCGTTTGCCGCCGCTATCGCATTTGCCGGCCTTGCCGCCGTGCAGCCTGCGCCGGTGGCCGCACAGGACGACTGCAATCCCGCCAAGGCCGGCGACGAGCTGCGCGCCTGGATCGATTCGTCCCACAAGCCCATCCGCGCAAAGCGCAATGACGTGGGCCGCAAATGGAAAGACCGCGTCCTGGCCCTGATCGAAAAACGCGGACTGAAGGACGACGCCGCACGTGAGTATGCCTTGAAACTTCGCAAGCAAGTTGCTGACGCCAACGCCGCAGCCATGACGCCGGAGACACAGACCAAACTGCGCAAACTCATCGCGCTGACCATCGACGCCAGCAAGGTTGCCCGGCAGCCCGCGCCGACCGCGTGCACCAACGCAAGTCAGATCAAGACGCAGATGGCGGCCTTGTTCGAAACGCTCGACACGCAGTTGGACAACGACTGGCGCCGCGCCGACGTCGTTCTCACCAAAGAAGAAGAAGCAGCAGCGAAGTAAGCGCCGCTTGCGGTCTCATCGCCGCGATAGGCGCAGCGTCCCCCAACATGGCGACATGACCCAGACACCATCTTTCATGGTCCTTGGCACGGGTTCCAACGTCGGCAAGTCTCTTGTCGTCGCTGGCCTGTGCCGCTTGTTTGCCAACCGCGGCCTGATCGTTCGTCCGTTCAAGCCGCAAAACATGTCGAATAACGCAGCCGCAACGCCGGACGGCGGCGAAATCGGCCGTGCCCAGGCCCTGCAGGCGCGCGCCGCACGGACCGCACCTTCGGTGCATATGAACCCGGTCCTTTTGAAGCCGGAAAGCGAAACAGGCAGCCAGGTCATCGTCCAAGGCCAACGCTGGGCCACATTGAAAGCCCGCGACTACGGCCGGCGCAAATCGGAACTCTTGCCAGCGGTTCTCGACAGCTACACGCGTGTTGGCCAGGGCGCGGATCTGATCATCGTCGAAGGCGCCGGCTCACCCGCAGAGGTCAATCTACGAGACGGCGACATAGCCAACATGGGCTTTGCGCAAGCCGCAAACATCCCTGCGGTCCTGGTCGGTGACATTGACCGGGGCGGCGTGATTGCAAGTCTCGTTGGCTGTCATGCGGTGCTGGAGCCGGCCGAACGCGACAGGATCAAGGCCTTTATCATCAACCGCTTCCGCGGCGACGTGAGCCTGTTTGACGAGGGCCTGGCGATCATTTCCCGGCGCACCGGCTGGCAAAGTCTTGGTGTCATTCCGTTCTTTGCAAAAGCGCATAGGCTTCCAGCAGAAGACTCATCGGACCTGGACAGCCGGCGCGCGCACAACACAGCTTCTGCAAACTGCGCCAATCAGATCAAGATCGTCGCCTTGCGCCTGCCGCGGATCGCAAATTTCGACGATCTGGATCCATTGCGTCTTGAGCCGGGCGTGACGCTTGAACTGCTCACACCTGAGACCCCGATTCCCGCCGACGCCGATCTCGTTATACTGCCTGGCTCAAAGACAACCGTTGCCGACATGGGCGCCTTGATTGCCGCTGGCTGGGACATTGATCTCAAAGCCCATGTGCGCCGCGGCGGCGCCGTCCTGGGCATTTGTGGTGGCTACCAAATGCTTGGCCGCACGATCCATGATCCCGATGGGCTGGAGGGCGCGCCAGGCACCGTCCAAGGCCTGGGCCTTCTCGATGTCGAAACGACGTTGACGCCCGACAAGACCGTGCGACCGAGCCGCTGCATCGATCCCGTATCGGGCGCCGCATACGCAGGCTACGAGATCCATCTGGGTACGACAACCGGCCCCGATTGCGCGCGGCCCTACGCCCACGTGTCCGGCCATCCTGACGGCGCAGTTTCCGCCGACGGTCGCGTGTCGGGCACCTACGTGCATGGTGGATTTGCCGACGATCTTTATCGCAGGCTTTTTTTGCAGCGGCTTGGCCAATCTGACGGTGCGCGGCTCACCTACGACGCACTGATCGAAGAGACACTGGATGAGGTTGCCGAACACATTGCGCAATCAATTGACATCACCGCGCTTGCAGATATCGCCGGCCTGCCCAGATCACCATCCGATTTCAGCGGAAGCGCCTGAGGCGAAAAAAACAGAGACACGCGCAAAGACCAAGATCATCGCGGCTGAACGCACATGAGCCTGAAATGAGCTAATAGCCGACGATCCCGCTGGCCAAGACCGCAAGCACGACACTGCCGCATAAGGCGACACAAACTGCGACCAACAACGCCAAAGCGCGCTCAATATCGCGCGGCGTCGCGGCTTGGCGCCCCCCAGCATTGAGCCATGGGTCAGCCACCGTCGTGCCCGCATAGACGCGTGGGCCCGCCAAGGCGAGGCCGAGCGTTGCCGCAAAAGCTGTTTCCGGCCAGCCAGCGTTCGGCGATCTGTGTTTGCCAGCGTCGCGACAGACAGTCCGCAACACATCGATCATCGACCGCCCAAATACCGGAGCCACGCACGCGACAAGCACCGCACTCAAGCGCGCCGGTGCCAAATTCAGCCCGTCATCGAAGCGGGCCGCGGCCCAGCCAAACGCGCGGTATCGCTGCGAGCGATGACCGATCATGCTGTCGGCCGTGTTCACAGCCTTGTAAATCAACAGCCCTGGCAATCCCAAAACGGCAAACCAAAATGCCGGCGCGGCAATCCCATCGGAAAAATTCTCAGCCGTTGTCTCGATCGCGGCCCTGCAAACGCCGGCCTCATCGAGTGTGTCGGGATCGCGGCCAACGATCATCGCGACCGCCTTGCGCGCTCCAATCAACCCGGCATCAGGCCCCACGATGAACGCATCGCGGACACGGGCGACGTGCTCATAAAGGCTGCGCTGCGCAAGCAGGATCGCCACCAACACGACCTCAATCACGCCGCCAGCGATGCTCTGCGCGGCGAGCCAATGGACGCTAAGCCCAACAGCAGCGGCCAAACCGGTCAGGACAATCACGAGCCCACAACCGTTGATCCGCCGAACGGTGTCCGGCCAGGCACTGCGGTTCGCGCGCGCCTCGACCCAGGAGATCAGCCGGCCGATGAGCACGACAGGATGCGGAAAGCGCCGCCACAGCCAATCGGGATCACCGATCGCCGCGTCAAGCGCCAAGCCGAGCATCAGGACAAACAGCGCCGTGTCCGAAACGATCATCGCGCTCGCGTGATCCCAGCCGCAATCCGCGCAAAGCCGGCCGTCAACACTTTGAGCGCCTCAACGTTTTGGGGACCGCCGCATATCACCGTGCGGCCCGGAAGCGTCAGCCATCGCCGCTGCGGCACCACGCGCCGGAGGACGGGATGCATGAGCAGCGCCGCACCTTGATCGTCTGGCTGGCCGACACCATCCGACACGATCAGCACATCGGGCCGCAGAGCGATGATATGCTCAAGCGTCGTGCGCCCGACGCGCTTGATACCCAGTTCCGCCGCGCCATTGACCACGCCGATGCGACGCAGCAGATCATCGAGCAAGGTACCCGCCCCGGCAACGAAGCCGCGTCGCTGCAAATTGAGCGCCGTGATGCCCTTGCCGACCGCTTGCGCAGTGGCGAGCGCCGCATCGATCTGAGCAGTGAGCTGCGCGCCGCGCCGCGGATGGCCAACCAGATCGCCCGCACGCGCGATCAACGCGCGCACGTCGTCGAGATCACGCGCTGGCGGAAAAGTCTCAACCCGGATACCGAACTGGGCAAGGCGCCGCCGGGTGGCCCGCCGCGTATACGTGCCGGCTAACACAAGATCTGGCTTGAGGACCAACACCTCCTCAGCCGATCCGCCGATCAACCGATGTTTCCGTGCACGATCGCGGTAGACCGACATCGCCGGGCTCACCGCATAACGCGTGAGCGCGGCAATCTGCGCTGGCGCCGCAAGCGCAAGAAGCAACTGATCCGTGCACGCATTCAACGACACGATCCGTTTCGGCCGCCCCGCCGCGCCGCGCTGCACCTGCTGGCTGGATTTCCGCGCGCTCTCTTGGTGTTCTCCGGCTGCGACGGCATTGCTAACGCGCAGGCTCATCACTGCAACGCTGATGACCATCACGGCAACGACACACCCCGTCCGCGATCGTCCCGATCCCGCGTGATGCACTTTCCGCCCCATTGCGCGCCCTGAACCAGACTGATAGGCCCTCGTCACAGCCGTGACACAATTCGTGGCGGTCGCCCAGCTGGGCGGAACAGATCTCGACGAGGTTCCCATGGTTCTGCGTACCCACGGTCTCCCGGCCGTGACAAGTGGCGGCGTTGCCGCTTTCATCGGCATGTCCGCTCTCACACTTCTGGCCGCAACTCCCGCGTTTGCACAGGACGCAACGCCCCTGCCCGGCATCGTGGTCGACGCCGGCAAGCCACCACCTCCAATTTCGGTTCCGTCCGCCGACGATCCGGGGCCAGCGGCACAGGCGCGACCGCCACGTCCACAGGCGTCGCCGATCATTTCGGTGACCGATCCAACCGCGCCGCCGGCGACCACAGTCGCGCAAAACCAACAAGCGCCAGCCCCGGGCGCTGTCACACCGCAACAAGCACCTGTTCCATCAGACGGCACGACCGGCCAATCTCAGACCGGCGAGCTGGGTGCACCTTTGGTTGTCACGCCAAACCGCAACCCTGAGCAGATTGGCAATGTCGGCAGTGCCGTCACGGTGATCGGCCCCGCGCAAATCCAGCGCGCACGCGCCGGGGGGGCCTCGGTGACCGACCTTTTACGCGGCACGCCAGGTGTCGTGGTGCGCAGAAACGGCGGCATCGGCGCTGGCGCTGATGTCTCTATCCGCGGCGCCGATAGCGACCAGACGCTCGTGATGATCGACGGCGTCCCGCTCAACGACCCCGCAAGTGCGCAGGGCGAGTTTGATTTCAGCGTCATTTCCCTGGCCAACGTGGCCCGCATCGAAATCCTGCGCGGGCCGCAATCCGGCGTCTACGGCGGCGACGCAATCGGCGGCGTCATAAACATCGTCACCAACAAGGGCCGCGGAAAGCCAAGCGCATTCGCCGAAGTCGAAGGCGGCAGCTTTGGCACGGTCGCACAACGGGCCGGCGCAACCGGAACCGTGGGCCGCTTCAGCTATGCGCTTGGGGTGTCCAACTTCTATTCGAACGGCTTTTCCCGCCGGTCCGACGACGACGAAGACGACAGCACAACCAAGCAGGCCGCAAGCCTGTCGCTCGGCTACGCGGTCAGTCGCACGACATCACTTGAAGCACGGCTCGGCTACTACCGTTTGCGCGCGGAAATCGACCAGCTCTCAGACAGCCGCTCTGACGCCGGCAACACCTTCGACCGCGATCTCCTGGATGCCGCCGTCACTGTCCGCAACAGCGCGTTTGGCGGTCTGGTCACGACCAAAGCCACCTTGTTTGCCAACCAGACCGAACGCGCCGTACGGGAGTGTCGTGATCTCAACTGCGCAGACGTAAGCAACACCGATTTTCTCGGCACGCGCGCCGGCGGTGAAGTCAACGCAACCGTCCTCACGCGTGGCCGCCGCGATGCCCTCACCGTTGGCGGCCGGTGGTCGGCAGTGAGCGGCGAGCGCGTCGACAGCCGCACCGGTCGCACTGTCTCGCGCTCGTTTGATGCCGAGGAAACGCACCGCGCGCTGTATGCAAGCTATGCGTTCAACCCCTTCAAAGCCCTGACGGTGACGACATCGGGACGTCTCGATGATTTTGACACCGGCGATTTCGACGGGACCTATCGCGTCGCCGCCGCCTACCGTATCTCGCAAACAGGCACCAAATTCCGCGCCAGCTATGGAACCGGTCTGAAGGCGCCGACCATTTTCCAACGGTTCGACGTCACCTTCGGCAACGACACGCTGGATGTTGAAAAAAGCCGCGGCTTCGACGTCGGCGTCGACCAGAGCTTTTTCAACGGCGCTTTCGAAATCTCAGCGACGTACTTCGAAACCGACATCACCGACCTGATCGTCTTCACCGGCGACTTCTTCACCGGTACCTACGAGAACGTCGATGAAGTCGAGACCAAGGGCGTCGAATTGGCCGGTGAATGGCGACCGCTTGGCTGGCTGCGCGTGCGCGCGACCTACACGCACCTTGATGCGACCGATGCAACGACCGGTGCAAGACTGCGGCGCAGACCTGAGGATGTTGCGAAAGGCACCGTCGCGATCGAGCCGTTCTCCGGCCTCTACATTGCCGCGACCGTGCTGCATCAGTCCTACCACTTCAACCGGGCGTTCGATCCGGACAATCCTGACGCGGATCGCGAGCGCGTCAAAGGCTTCACGCGGCTCGATTTCAACGCTGACTATCGCGTGACGGATAATGCCACGATCTTTCTGCGCGCAGAAAACGTGACGGATGTCGATTACGAGGAAGTGCGCGGTTTCAACACGCCGGATCGGTCGGCATATGTCGGTGTTCGGATCCGTTTTTGACGCTGGCCGGACGATCGATCTGGCCAAGCCGGCTGACAATGGACGCAACTGGCTTCAAGCAAGGGGGACGGCTCATTTGCTGAGCGCGCTTTGGCAATGACACCTGCGGCCTCCTCGCGTGGCGAGCCTGATGACACCCAGGCTCGCGATCCAAAAACACCCCCGGTGCAAACGGGACGACGGCCCGCCGGCGTTCCAGGGGCACCCGCACATCGCTGGCTGATCCCGGTCCTGGCCGCAGCCATTGCCGCACTTGCACTCGTGTCTCTCCAGATTGGCCCTGTGCCGTTGGCGCCCGACGAGGTCGCAGCGGCCTTGATCGGGCAAGGTGAGCCGACCGCGATCCTGATCGTTCAGGAGCTGCGCATGCCACGCACGCTTCTTGCCATACTGATCGGAGCCACATTGGGATTATCGGGCGCGGCACTCCAAGGCTTGCTGCGCAATCCACTGGCGGCACCGTCCGTGTTCGGGGCGCCAAGTGCGGCAGCTCTTGCGGCGGTCGTTGCGATCGTGACAGGTCTCGCCAACACGCTCTCGTTCGCCCTGCCGATTGCTGCGATCCTGGGCGCGCTCGTGTCCGTCTGGGCGCTGTTCGCGCTGGCGGGCACTGGCGGTAACATCTTGACGCTGCTGCTTGCGGGACTGGCGCTATCGAGCCTTGCGGGCGCGGGCATATCGCTTGCCCTCAATCTGGCGCCCAATCCGTTTGCAGCGCTGGAAATCGCTTTCTGGCTCTTGGGCTCACTGGAAGACCGAAGCTTTCGTCATGTCGCGCTTGCCGCTCCGTTCATGGCGCTGTGCTGGATTTTGTTGCTCAGTTCCAGACGCGCGATGACCGCGCTCGCACTTGGCGAGGATGTGGCAACGACCAGCGGCATTAACTTGCGCCGGCTGCGGTGGTTGACGATGGCCGGCGTTGCGGCAGGGGTTGGTGCGGGCGTCGCAGTTGCAGGCGTGATCGGCTTCGTCGGCTTGATGACGCCGCACTTGGTACGCCCCTTGGTCGGCTACGATCCAGCCCGCGTCCATGTGCCAGCGATGCTCGCGGGGGCCACGCTTTTGCTTGCCGCCGACTGCGTGGCCAGGCTGATCCCGGCTAGCGGCGAAATCCGGATCGGCGTTCTCACCGCGCTGATCGGCGTCCCATTCTTCATCTGGCTCGTGGCCCGGCGTCGCCGCGCCGACCTGATGCAACGACTGAGCTAATCCGATGACCCTGACTGCAATCGACGTTTGCGTTGACCTTGGCGGGCGCACCATCGTGCATAACGTGGCCTGCGAAATCACACCTGGCGAACTCGTTGTCCTGCTCGGCCCGAACGGTGCTGGCAAAACGACGCTGATGCGCGCGCTGTGTGGCGTGATCCCAGCGCGCGGTGAACTGACTTGGCAGACCACGCCGATCAGCGCCATGACTGACGCCGAACGAGCGCGCACGATCGCGTATTTGCCACAGGGCCACGTGGCGCACTGGCCGATGTCGGTCCGCGATACGGTTGCGATCGGCCGCTTCCCGCACGCCTCGTCCATCTCCAGCCTGTCCGCCACTGACCAGGCATCCGTCGATGCCGCGCTTGACGCCGTCGACGCGACACACTTGGCCGACCGTGATGTCACGACATTGTCCGGCGGCGAACGCGCACGGGTCCTGCTTGCCCGCGCGCTTGCGGTGGAAGCGCCGGTCCTGCTTGCCGATGAACCCATCGCCGCGCTCGATCCCCATCACCAGCTCGCCATGGCAACGCGCCTGCAGGCGGAGGCGCGCGCCGGCCGTGCCGTGCTGGCCGTCATGCACGATCTCGCAATCGCAAGCCGCTTTGCGGACCGTGTGGTGCTCATGCATGAGGGAGCGGTCGCTGCGGCTGGCGCACCCGATGTCGTACTGACCGACGCAAGGCTGACTGAGGTTTTCCAGATTTCGGCAAAACGCTTAGCCGACGGCGACCGAAGCGCCGTTCTTGCCTGGGCCGTCTCCAACCCTGGCGCAGACAACTGAGACCGCTTCGCGGTTGTTCGCCTTGGGATTTCAGAGATCGGCTGTTGCTTGGATGAGCGCTGCGGCGACCCGTTCGCGCTCAGGCGGCGCTGGCAGTCCGATCCGCAACCAACATGGCGCATAATCGAAGGTCCGCACGAGAATATGCTTGCGCGCCAGCGAGGCTGCGATCTCCGCGGCACGATCATGGCGCCCGAGCACGAAGAGTGACGGCAAATGAAACTGCGATGGGACTGTCAGACCGACGCTGGTCATTTGCCGGTGCAGCCACGCGCTGTCTTCAATAATGCGCGTCCGCGTCTTGCTCGCCCACAGCCGATCACGAAGCGCGCGCTGACCAATTTCAATGGCTGGCCCCGCAACGGCCCACGGTCCCAGCCATCCTTCAAGCGGTTGAATGTCGTCGGCGGTTCCTGCCGCAAATCCCAACCGCAAGCCCGCCAATCCGTAGAATTTCCCGAATGATCGCAAGACGATCAGTCCTGGCCGCCCCGCCTGTCCGGCGACACTGATCTCCGGTACGACGTCGGCAAAGGCTTCGTCGACGATCAGCAGACCACCATGCGAGGCTTGACGATCGGCGATTGCGGCAAGCGAAGTCGCAGGGAACGTGCGGCCATCGGGATTGTTCGGATTGACGACCACGACGACGTCGAACGCGCCTCGTTGAGCATGTTCAACGGCGTCCAGGTCGGCGACATGCGTGACGACCGCGCCTTCGCGGCGCCAGGCAATGGCATGCTCACTGTAGGTCGGCCCAACAACACCAACCCGGCTTTCGGCCCGCAACCGCGCGACGAGCTGGATAAGAACCTGCGTGCCCGGTGCCGCGACAAGGCGGGTGGTTGCATCAATGCCGTAGGCCGCGCGTGCCGCATCGATCAACGCCGCCTCCGCGTCGGCCTGGGGCAGCCGGGCCCAGCTTTCGTCGGAAGGTTGCGAGAACGGGTATGGCACCGGATTGATACCGGTCGACAGATCAATCCAGTCGCCG
>CAZOGY010000027.1:0-9652 GCA_964579305.1 uncultured Hyphomicrobiaceae bacterium | reverse complement strand
TCGCCGCCCAGACTATTGCCGCCCTGGCGCATTCGGCTCAGGTCGCCGCCGTGCCGCATCTCAGGGTACTCCAAGCTGCCAACTTATCAACGAAACGCCCGCCGGCCATCCCAATGCGACATGCACGGCGAGTGCAACAGCGAGCGACGCCTCCACCACCTCAATCGTCGCACCGTGGCCATCGCCAGAAATACCGCCCAGCCGCGTCCGCCAGAAACGGACGGCCACCAGCGGCGCCAAACAGCCAACCGCCAGGATCGGCGCAACAATCACCGACGCCGCAGCCAATAAGCCGCCAAGCCCCACGATCGCAACGCGACCGACCCCGTCGGCAAACGCGGCACCACGACCTTGCCCCAGAGCTGGCAGGGACCGCGCAGGCCACAGCACGGTCCAGCGCGCCCAAGCCGGGATCAGTACCAGCCCACTCCAGGTCACGAGCGAAATCCCCATGCCGACGTCACCGCGCGCGATGACCACCAGCGCTGCCGCTTTTGCAAGAAGCACCAGCACAATCGCCACGACGCCAAACGCACCCGTGTTGGGATCTCGGGCCACTGTGAGAAATCGCGCCGAATCCCCATGCGCAGCACCAAGCCCATCTGCGCTGTCGGCAAGCCCATCCAGATGCAACCCGCCGGTGACGCGCACCCAGACGAGCAGACCGGCCAAAGCGGCGATCTCAGGTGCCGCGAGACCGGCAATAGCCGTGGCCGCCGCCAGGAGCACACCAATCACCAAACCGACGGCGGGGAACCAGGGCGCTGCACGGGCAAGATCGTCAGGTCGCCATTGTGCGATGTCCGGGGTCGGCAGCCGCGTCAGGAACTGCACGGCGATATACAATCCGCGCAGCGAAGAACGGCACCGCATCACGTCCCTATCGATCTCGCGTCCTGGCTGCCGCTGCGTCATGCCGGCACAAGCGCTTCAATACTGCCCCACAGACTGCCATCGGCGGGCGCCCGTCCAACCTCAAGCGTGAGCCGCACCGCGGGCCGCAGGCGAAAGGCCCAGGTCGCTTGCTGGCCAAGGCCACATGCAGCGATCAATGCCGCGCGCATGACACCAGCATGCGTCACCAAACACGCATCCCCGTCCGCCGATTGCTTGGCAAGCGCGCCAATGACGTTGGCAACCCGGGCGCGAAACCTATTCCAGTCCTCGCCCTGCGGCGGCGGATGAGCAGCTGGAGCGTCATAAAACTGGTCCAGAGCGGCGCGGTCGCGCGCACCAAAATCGGCGGTGCTGCGTCCATCCCATTCGCCAAAGTCATATTCGGCCAAATCAGCCAGGACGACAGCCTCCGTCTGAAGCAAAGCCGCAGCCGATTCAGCGGGCATCCGGCAGCGCTTCAAGGGCGAGGTCATCACGATTGCGGGCGCACAAGCCACGATCTGGCGCGCCGCCAACGCACAGCTATCCTGAGACGGTTCTGGATCAGAACGCGCGCCAAGCAACGTCCCCTCAGGCGCGACCGGTCCGTGCCGAACAAGGTGCAAGCGCATGCAGCCGACGCCCCCATCGGTCACGAAAGTTGATCCGACAATTCATCGAGGGTCCCCATGCCGCAATGCAGGTTCGCCGCCTCGCGCACAAGATGCAGCGCAAGCGCCGCGCCCGTGCCTTCGCCCAGCCGCATGCCGAGATCAAGCAACGGCTCCGCCTCCAGCGCTGCCAATGCAACGGCATGCCCCGGCTCTGCGGAGCGATGCGCAAACAGCAGATAAGGCCGGACGGACGGATTGATGCGGCAAGCCACGAGCGCTGCAACGGTTGCGATGAAACCATCGACGAGGATCGCCCCTCGCCCTTGGGCAGCCCTGATCATGGCGCCGGCCATCGCCGCAATTTCGAGGCCGCCGACACACTGCACCGCCTGCCGCGGCGCAATCTCCGGCCCGGAAAGCCCATGCAAATCAAGTGCTGACGCAATGACCGCCGCCTTGCGCGCAACCCCGTCCGCATCAAGCCCGGTGCCAGGACCAGCCACGGCCGCCGCCGGCTGAGATGTCAGCGCAGCCAGGACCGCCGCCGCCGCCGTCGTATTGCCAATGCCCATGTCTCCGAAGACCCAGATCACCGGCTCATAGGGATCGTCGGAACGGTCCACGGCGCGCGCACCTGCGCACAGCGCATGATCGAGTTCATCCTCAGTCATCGCCTGCGCCCGTGTGAAGTCCCGCGTGCCCCGGCACAGCTTGTCGACAACAACGCCATCGGGAGTGTCATCGCAATCCACCCCCACGTCCACGACCTGCAGCGGCCAATTGTTGCGCAAGGCAAGCACGCCGATTGCGCCCCGCTGTTCGATAAAGCTATCGAGCATCAACCGGGTGATGACCGCTGGAAACGGTGACACGCCCTGCGCCGTCACCCCATGGTCGGCAGCAAAGACGATAATCGCAGCCCGGCGGGCTTCAGGTACAAATGTCGCCTGAACCCCGCCAAGCCAGATAGCGATCTCCTCCAGCCGCCCCAGCGCGCCGGGCGGTTTGAGAAGCTTGGCATCATGCGCCCGGACTTTTTGGGCAGAGCCGTTCGAAAATGGCGGTGCCGGCGCGCTTGGGTCAAACGCGGCATCGCTCTGCTCTTGGTGATGCGTGTCTGTCATGGTGCCCTCGCTGCCCGATGAACCGCGGTGCCGTCCATTGAGCGATCGGACCAGGCGACCGCCCGCGTTGCGCGGTCGGCCGCACATCTGGACTGGCCGCCGGGTTCTCAATATGCCTGACGCGAAGGCCAGGCAACGCACATGCTGGAGGCTCGCTCGCTCGCTTGCGGCATCGCTACCGGCCCGCGAAACCTGAAACGACAAGAACGCCAAGGGAGGAAAGCAATGAAACTTGTGCGGTTTGGAAACCCCGGTTCGGAAAAGCCGGGCTTGATTGATGCCGACGGCAAGGTCCGTGACCTGACCGGCCATGTCGCCGACATCAACGGCGAAACGGTATCGCCCGCGGGCCTGGAAGCCCTCGCCAAAATCGATCCGGCAAGTTTGCCGCTTGCGCCCGAAGGCGTTCGCTTTGGCGCACCGATCGCGGGTTCGCGCAGCTTTATCGCCGTCGGCTTGAATTACGTCGACCACGCCGAAGAGACCGGCTCGCCAATCCCCAAGGAGCCGATCCTTTTCAATAAGCTGACCAACTGCATCGTCGGACCGGACGACAATGTCATTCAACCGCGCGGTTCCACCAAACTCGACTGGGAAATCGAGCTCGCCTTCATAATCGGTTCGACGTGCCGTTACGTGAGCGAAGACGCCGCGATGGATCACATCGCTGGGTTTGCGATTTGCAACGATGTGTCGGAGCGCAATTTTCAGCTTGAGCGCGAAGGGACGTGGATGAAGGGCAAATCGTTTGAGAATTCAGGCCCGCTTGGGCCGTGGCTTGTCACCAAGGACGAGATTGCCGATGTCCACAATCTGGATATGGCGCTCAATCTCAATGGCAAGCGTATGCAGACCGGTAACACCAAAACGATGATCTTTTCGGTGCCGTTCCTCCTCCACTATATCTCACAATTCATGGTGTTGGAACCTGGCGACGTCGTAACGACGGGGACACCACCCGGCGTCGGGGCAGGCATGAAACCGCCAGTTTGGCTCAAACCCGGCGATGAAATGCATTTGTCGATCGCAAGCCTTGGCGAGCAGCATCAAAAAGTCGTCGCCGCAGAATAAGAATACGAAACGCCGCTAAAAACAAAAAAGCCCCGGAGGGTAGCTCCGGGGCTTTTTTGTTGGGCGGGGCTTTAACGATCAAGCGGTTTTGGATGGGAACTTGGCGACCTTCCCGTCATCTTCCGGCGATCTTTGGTGCACGAACGATTTGATGGCGTTGATGGCGGCTGCGGGCGATTTTGGTGCAATCACCGCCGCGACGTGCTCGCGCAGCCGGTTCAGCGTAAGCGCTTCGTGCGGCCGCAGGCCATCGTCTCGCCCGGCTGCGGCTTCCAATTCCTCAATCGCCTGCTGGATTAACGCGTGATAGCTGCCGCGCGGCGCCAGCATCAACAGCGGCAGCAAATCGCTGATCTCATGGCGCACGGTTTTCAATTGGTCGGCCAACTCCGGGTGGCTTTCATATTGCAACATCAATCGCCCATAGACCCGTGCAAGGGCCTCTTCCGCATCGGCCATGGCATCTTCAAGACGCGGCCGCAGGATCGATTTATTACGGACGATCTGCTCAAAAAGCCCTTCCGCCGACGTTGCAAGGCCCGGATTTTGGTTGGCCCAAAGATACTGGTCTTCTCCGCCATACGGCAGGGCCTTGAGAAACTGCACCCTGAAATCGCCACGCATGTCGAGCGGCTCTGGCTGTGCAGGTTCCTGACGCGTGCCTCGGCGATGCGTTTCATCAGCGATTTGGCGCTCATGACCGACATGCGTCGTCACTTGCTCGGTTCTGTCATGCAGCGCGCCACCCGCAAGGCTTGCGGCGGCCGCCGCTTGGGCACCGTTGTCGCGGGCCAATTGCGGGTGCAATATGCGCTCGCCTGTCTTTGGAAACTCCGCCGCGACCGTTGCAAGCGTCCGATAAAAGTCGCGATGCAGATAGAACCGGTGTTCTTCGCCGGGACGATCGTCTTTCTGGACAAAATCGAGCGTCGTGCCAGCGTTGATCGCCTTTTGCACGATAAACCGGTCACTGATGTCACCGATATCGCGTTGAATGCAAACTTCGCATGAGAAGCCATCGCGCCCTGAGATCGGACGCAAATAACCCAGAACGATTTCGGCGTGATCCCCAACGTGAGGCTGCAGCGCGACCACCAAAATCTTCTTTAATTCCGCCAGCCGCACCTTTTCGTGGTCGTTTTCAAACGCCTTTTTCGCAACGATAGCCAGGTATTCGACCAATTCACCGCGCACGCGAAACTGATTGGGATCGTGTGGATCGCGGATCACCGCGCCAATGGTGCCGCCCGCGCTCAACACCTTTTGGACACGCGCGCGCTCTGCGGTGTGCAATGGCGGAAGCGTCACCTCATGCGTCCAGCCATCGTGATCATCATAACGCGGGTCCCGCGGCACCGGCTGAAGCCGCTCCAGGGTCATGGTCGCGTTTTCAAAAGTCTCCGGCTGCAAAGCGTGGTCGACAATCGCTTCGAGCTGCTGCGCAGACCGGCCTTTGTGGCTTGGCACGTCAGAAAGCGGTGATCGTGTCGCGTTCGCGCCAAACAAGCCGGACATGAAAACGAGGCTATCAATGGCAATTGCAATGGCCAACGCCAGATAGGCGAGCTTGTTGCCATCCCCGAACGCATTGACCGTCACAACAAACCGGTGTGCTTTGTCGTCTCGATTAAGCTCAGCAAGATTGATACTTTGGCGCAAACGGTCGGTTGCATCACTCGGCAAGCCACTGTCTTGCACGCACTTGCGTGCGAATTGAAACAGCCCGTCCGTACCGCCAGTTTGAGGAAGCTTATCGCCGCCAATGCAATTGGCCTCAAGCGACTTGATGCCAACGTTCAAGGCAAAAACATCGGCCGCCGCTTCAGTGACAAAGCCCGGGTCGCAATCAATGCCATTTGCGGCCGCTTGTAGATCGGCAACTTTGAGGGCGGCATTTTTCAGACTTTGGCAACGCGCTTGAACGCTTGCCAGGTTTTCCGGCGTTGGGGTTTGGCGGAACACCAGAACGGCCTTTTGCAGTGCCGCAATCCCCGAACTGGGATCAACCCGAACGACTTTTACAGAAGCGTCCGACGATTGGGCGACGTCAATCAGCTGTTCGGCCGTGTCAGCTTCACCACGCAATCGCGCAAGATCACCGTCGATCTGGGCAAGTTCCGCCTTATAATTGGCAATCGATTTATCAAGCCCGCTAAGCCGGTCCGCGTGTCCCGCAAGGCGCTTTTTGGCGACTTCCAGCTCAGCCGAAATCCGGGCAAAAGCCGCGCGCGCGGCCCGCCACATGGGGCCTCGACCGGCCTTGCCCGAGCCCTCGACACCGCGTTCTTCGGCCAGCATGACCGCACGTTGCTCATCGAGCCGCCGCTCAATACCGTCGACCACCGTCTTGAATTCGTTGACTTTGGTGGCCGTTTCCGGCCGTTCCGCCTGCGCGCGCGACAACGCTTCGGTCAACTGCCGCTTGCGCGTTTCGAGCCCGGCCTGCCCACTCACCGCCGATGCTTGTTTTTCTTGGAGCTCAGCAACCTTGCGTCGTTGCGCTTCGATTTCGGCGCGAATTTGCGCGCGAATTTTCTCAGGCGCCACTTCCGCAACGGTGATGACCTTGGTCAGCGCGCTTTGCGCGTTGCCGAGTTCGGCGTAATTTGTCCAGGCTTCCGATTGGAACAGCGCTTCTTGCTCACGGATACGCCGTTTGACGGCAACCGTACCAATATCATTCACAATACCGGCGACCTGGTTTTGCGCGCGCAACTCCGCTGCCCGCTGCCGTTCCTGAGCCGGGAAGATCGTTGAGAATAAGGAATCAAACGAGAAGAAAACCGACGTGGCCATACAGGCCAAAAACATGACCCACAGCACCGCCGACCGAATCATGATCCGACCCGCTTGCGCGTAATTTGACCAAACAGCCTCTCCCGCTCCAAACAAAATAACCGCAAGCACAAGAAGAAAAGCGCCAGCAAACAGCAAGCTGTTGGAAATGCCTGACAACGCGCCCGCTTCAATCAGACCGGCCTCTTCCGCACCAAAGCTGCGTAAAACCACGACGGCCAATAGGCCAAACACCAGAACGCCAATCAGCGTGCCCATGATGTTACCGGTGACGCCGGGGGCAAATCCAAGCCGCGGCGTCTCCGGCTCGCGCTCGCGCAGGCGCCCAGACACGCGCCGCAGTGGAACGGGTGCTGCCTGCATCGGACGATGGCTCATCCCCGTCGCAAAGCTTTCGCCGATCAGCCACGCCACGATCAGCATCACGCCTTGGATGCCAAACGTGATCATCAGCGACAGCAGCGGCTCTTGCGTGAAGTTGCGCATGCCATCCCACGTCGTCCAGCCGGACGCGAGCGACAGAACAAGGCCGGTCGCCCCAAGCAGGCCCAGCTGCCAGTTCTGAGTGATCGTATCAAAGATTGCGGTTCGCATCGGTGCCAGGACGTACGTCCAGACGGCATAGATCGCGCCCAGCACGGCGAAGGCCGTGATAAGTGAACTCAAATCGATCTTGAGCTGTGACAGGTCCGGCGCCTGCAGGACCGACAGGACATCGGCGGCACTTTGCGCAACCGGTGCCAAATCAACCAGCATGTAACGTCTCCCTCAGCGCGCCGCGGTGGCGCTGACAACAGCCGCGATGCGGTGGTGCCTCGGATTTCGCGCGGGTGCGGGCTGCGTGTCGTTCGCAGCACGGACTGACAAACGGAGCCATTTCAGGGCACCGTCGTCTGACCCGCGTAGACGGCGCGACGTAAGCCGAAGCCAAAAATGGCGGATCTGGGTTCACGCGCGCTATGAATACGCCAACATGCTGAGACATCATCGCTGTGTCGAATGAATTAGAGGTTACGCGGCGCGCTAACCAAGTTTGCGCGACGCACGACGGATGCCTTGCAGGCGCCACTTGGCGCTTTTGACGCACCACCCAAGTGTGCAGACCCAGCGCGCGGAATGACAGCCGATGCATAGCGGGCAGATGCACACGCGTGCACGCAGAGTGAATCGATGTTGTGGCGCCACACAGGCTGGGCGGACGCCTGCTTCCCCTTGAATTCGCAAAGCCGGTGTGCGCCCTTGCCGAAGCCGGGGCCCGATGATGCCCAACTTTCGACATAACGCGCCTGAAGGCCGTCACGACGCGCACGACTTCGCAATGAGGACGGCGACCAGGTAATCGCGCAGCCAATGGGGCGATCCCGGCAAGCGCGCAGAACGCAAAAAGAACTTGTATAAGGCGGTGTTGATTATGGCCGGACACAACCCGACAGCCACCCCAGTCAGGAATGCCACAGGCGCCAGGGTGCGCAGATCCGGCCCGGGCTGGACCGGGCGCGTCGCCGCCTGCGCACTTGTTGCGATCGTCTTTGCCGTCCCCGCTGCTCCGGCATCAGCCAAAACCAACTGCCAGCCAACCACGTCCTTCTCAAACTGGAAAAGCCGCTTTCGCAACACGGCAAAGTCGAATGGCGTGTCGGAACGGGTCCTGCGCCGCGCCTATGACCCGATTTCCTATGATCCAGCCGTGATCAGACGCGATCGCCGTCAAAGCTTTTTCTCAATGTCGTTTCTGGAGTTCTCAAAACGGCTGGTATCGGCTGGGCGCCTGCGCGCTGGACAACGTCAGCTGCAACGACGGGCCAGCATCTTCCAGCGTGCCCGCCAACGGTTCGGCGTCCCAGCCCCCGTGATCACAGCGTTCTGGGCGCTGGAGAGCGATTTTGGTGCCGGCTTGGGCAAAAACCAGTACTTGATATTCAACGCACTTGCGACGTTGGCTCACGACTGCCGACGCCCGGAGTTGTTTTCCGAGCAACTGATCGCGGCTTTGAAACTGGTCGAAAGCGGCCGCATTCCCTACGACCGAATGATCGGGTCTTGGGCCGGTGAGATTGGCGAGACGCAGTTTCTGCCATCGCACGTGCTCAATCATGCCGTCGATGGCGATGGCGACGGTCGCATTGATCTCTACAACAGCGATACGGACATCATTTTCTCAACGGCCAGCTACATCCAACATCTTGGCTGGCGCGCAGGCGAACCGTGGCTCGAAGAAGTCCGCGTACCTGAACGGATGAACTGGCGGGAAGCCGATCTCGAAATCCTGCACCCACGATCAAAATGGGCGGCCTGGGGCGTGCGGCGGCGCGATGGCCGCGCTTTGACCCGTGACGGTTTGCCGGCCGCGCTTTTATTGCCGATGGGTCGGAATGGCCCCGCGTTTCTGGCGTATCGCAACTTCCGCATCTATCCAGAGTGGAATAACTCACTCAATTACGCAATTACCGCGGCCTACCTCGCCACGCGTTTGGCCGGCGCACCGCGCTACTCCGAAGGCCGTGGCCCGCTCGACAACTTCTCGTTCAACGAGATCAAACAAATCCAGCAACTGCTGACGCGCGCTGGCTACGACACCGGCGGTGTTGACGGCACACTCGGCGCAAAAAGCCGCGCTGCCGTGAAAGCTGCGCAAATTAAGTTTGGCTTGCCCGCCGATAGCTATCCCAGCCGCGACCTGATCCGTCGCTTGCGCCGCGGCGGCTGACGCTTCATCGGCGATCAAACGCGGGCGTCATGCGGCGCCTGCGGCGCCGGTCCGTGGGCATGGACCTCGACATGACCGATGACGTTCGCGATCATGTGTCCGCCATTCTGAACGCCGCGATGTGGCAGCCGGGCCGTGACATCACTGACGCGCTGCGCGATGCAATGAACGCGCTCGCCGATGATGAGACGGCTGATCATGCCGCCGCCAGAAGGGCGATCGCTGCTGAATTGCCCGCCATGTTCAACGGTTACGGCGCCGGCCATGTGGCCGTTTGGATCGGCGCTGCCGTCGAACAGGGAGTCCCGGCGCAGGAGAGTATCGAGGCCACATACCAGGCGTTCCGAAAGTGGGCGTCGCAAATTGCCGGCAATGACGACGGCACAGCCGTCTTCGGGTGCTGAGCCCGGAGGAAACCGCGGCCTGGAAAGACCGTCTCGGGTTGGCGTGATCCTAGGCTGGAT
>CAZOGY010000026.1:23353-31799 GCA_964579305.1 uncultured Hyphomicrobiaceae bacterium | reverse complement strand
GCAAGCCGAAAAAACATCGCGCGATTGAAGGCGGCCGGCGAGACGCTGTTTGAGCAGTCATTGCCAACGCTTGAGCCGACGCTTGCCAAACTCAAAGCACACGCTGCCGTCAGCTAGTGCAAATGCAGGTCCGATTGCATTGCAAAGGAGGGCGCAAGCCTTGCGCGCCCCTTTCGTCCCGCGCCTTGCGAAGGTGCAGGCCGATCCTGACTGACGATCTCAACGTGCGGCCAGTAACTCGCCGAACACTTCAGCAAATTCGCGGGCGCCCGGGTTGCGTTCGGCCCGGTCCATGCGCTCCCCAAGCGCTTCCAGCAACTCCGCCGACGTGCGGCCACGGACAACCGAGTTGCGCTCATATCCGAGCCTGGAAAAGAAATTCGATGTGGGCATTTTCATGCCGGTCGGCGTCATCATTTCAAGACCCGTACCGGGCCCTGCCAGGTTCATCAATTCAAGCTGCTCGCTCTTCAGACTGGTATAGCCCGCGCGCGTGCCATAATCGCGCACACCCCGCAATTTGCGCACCTGCAGCCAAGGTCCGATGTCGCCATCGATATTAATCGCATGCATGCCGCGCCCGCGCGCTGTGCGCGCAAGTTTCCGCTGGGCTGACCAACGTTTTGGAATAGCGTTGGCAACCCGCAACATTTTGCGCAGGGAGACTATTTTCGCGTCCAGTTTTGCAATCCGGTCTGGATCATTTGCACGATTGCGCAAAGTCTGAAGTCGTTTGACAAATGTGCTGCCGGAGCTTTGGAGCACGTTGACCGTGTTCGCCGCCAGGAGCTGCGCATAGCCAAGTGCGGTCGAAATCGGACGGCCACGACCATGGCGCGGACTGACACCAGCGACCATATCGGCTGTGCCATAACCACCTGTTTCCAGCGCATAGACCCGAACGACCTGCCGTTTCGTCAAGCCCAGGCGAAGCGCTTCGGCCGCATACCGGCGCTTGAACTCGCGCTCCGGCACACGCTCTGGCTTGAAACCGTAATACCTTTCCGCAAGCGCAATATAATCGGCAGCCGTCGGGTAGGTCGTGCGGCGACGCTGCGGCCGCCGGCCATCGGATTGATAAGCAGCCCAAAGCTTCAACAGCCGTTTTGACGCGCGGGGGCCCTTATACTCGGGCGGGAACTCAGTCACGTAATCGCGTGGTGTCGCCTTCCCCCCGCGCCGCAAGCGCGCGCGACGTTGCGTGCGCATAGCGCTGACTTTCGCCCAGTAGGCATCCACGGCCGCGCGGTGAAACGTCATGGCCGCGTAATAGGCCTCGAATTCCGCACGATCCTGGGTCGATAGCGTTTCCAAGAACCCATCGAGCGGCTTTGAGGAGGCAGCGGCGGTCGAATGAGCGGCAACGGTCGCTGCCATGACCCATAAAACGAGCGTGGCCATGCGGATGCTTGCGAGAAAACCAGTCATTTTTGCTGAAGCTCTCACGGAGAAACCTTGCCCTTGCCAACATCGGGAACGCCTGATGGCGCGGCAACCAGCACGCATCGTGCGCCTGACGCCACGATCACAGCGGTGCCATTCAACCATGCTCAGATTTGGGCAATCGGCCCCAGGAATGCCCCGCGCAGACCGCCTCTTGGCCTGGGTTTGCGTGTTTGGCGACCGGCGGCCCCTTGGAACCGGCTATCGCCATCGGGGGTTGCAGTGAGGCGTGGATGTCGCAACCGCGGCATGTCGGCAACGCGTATCGCAGCGCACGCTGCAACTTCGCCGCGCAGGCTTGATTCCTGCCGGACTGCGGCGCAGAGGCTTGCAGCGCTCAATTGTGGATAACCATGTTCCGGTGGACGTGCGATGCGTGACACGGCTGACGAAATAGACGCGGCGACGGCGGATGTCCCAGCCCGAACACGCTGGACGTTTGGCAAGATCATCAAACGCATCGTGGTCGGCGTCACGGCGTTGAGCGTTTCCGTTGCCATGGCTGCGGTTATTCTGTCGGCAACCACCGACACCATCGCCGACCGCCGCGAATCGCGGCTCGCCGCGGCCGGCACGTGGCAAGTCGATGGCCGCGACATCCCGACGGCAACGCAGTCCGGCAACCTCGCAGCGGCCGATTTGGTGATTGTGCCGATTCGTCAGGCCAATGCGGCTGGATTGATCGAGGGACAAAAACGCCTGCGACGCTTGCGATTCGGTGGGCGGGCTGACCAAAAACGGCTTGTCATGGCGTGGTTGCCGGCCTCTGCGCTTGGATTGCCAAAAGCGGCAGATGCGGGGGCAAAGCAAGCGGTCGCTGATGCAGCCGCGCAGGCCCAGGCGGTGATTGGTCCCATCATTCAAAGCGGTGCCGACGGCGTTGTCATCGACTTTGCGCGCGCCGATCGGCCGACTTCGAAGACAGCGCTGGCAGAAGCAGTCGCGCAGGTGCGCCGCATGGAGCCGACGTTCATTGTCACGGCTCACATGCCAGCGGCTCGCAAACAGGCCCAGTCCGTGCTCAGCAGCGACGACGCCCGTGCGTTCGATGCTCTGCTTCACGTTGCAACGCCTGCAACACGCACGACGGCACAGACCGCAGCGTCAAAACCTGGCACACAAACGATCTATCGCGATTGGGCCCTCGGGCGCCCGCTGCTGATCTTGGGCGTTGTGCCAGCGCGTGATGGCTCCGACACGGGCAGCGACTTTGTGACCTCGCTAGACTTCCTACCGCGCACGCGCCTGCCATAAGCCTTCGCCTGGTAGCGGCGTCATCACGAACAACCAACCACCGGCCCGCTGTCAGCTTCCGGCTACATTTGGTGCTCGCGTAGACGCGGCGGCAGCCACAATCGCCCGCCCGCTCCGGAGATGAGGCTATTCGAGGTCCGCGACGCCCTCGGCGGGTGTTTCGCCGCGCATGCGTTGCATCAAAGCGGCTTCGATGAAGTCATCCAATCCGCCATCGAGAACCGCTTGCGGATCGCCCTTCTCGACGCCCGTCCGCACGTCCTTCACCAACTGATATGGCTGCAGCACATACGAGCGGATCTGGTGGCCCCACCCGATATCGCTCTTGGCTGCCTGTTCCGCGTTGGCCTTCTCCTCGCGGATTTTCAATTCGCGCTCATAGAGCCGCGCTTTCAACATCGACCAGGCCTGCGCACGGTTCTTGTGTTGCGATCGCTCCTGTTGGCAAGCAACCACGATACCTGTTGGCACGTGGGTGATGCGGACCGCTGAATCGGTCGTGTTGACGTGCTGGCCCCCAGCACCCGACGCGCGATACGTATCGACCCGGCAATCGCTCTCGGCGACTTCGATCTCGATATTGTCGTCAACGACCGGATAGACCCAAACCGACGAAAAGCTCGTGTGGCGACGTGCAGCCGAATCGAATGGCGAGATCCGCACAAGCCGGTGCACGCCACTTTCCGTCTTCAGCCAGCCGTACGCGTTTTCGCCTTTGATCTCCAAAGTGGCCGACTTCAAACCCGCTTCCTCGCCCGGGCTTTCTTCGAGCAGCTTGACTTTATAGCCGCGCGCCTCGGCCCACCGCATGTACATCCGCGTGAGCATCTGCGTCCAATCCTGGCTTTCGGTGCCACCAGCGCCAGCGTGGATCTCCAGATAGGAGTCGTTTCCGTCGGCCTCGCCGGACAACAGGGCTTCAACCTCGCGCCGTGATGCTTCGTCGCGCAATCGCGCAAGCGCTGCTTCCCCTTCGGACACGCTGGCTTCGTCGCTCTCCGCTTCGCCGAGTTCGATGAGTGTCAGCGCGTCATCAAATTCGCCGGCAAATTCGGAGTATGATGCGATCTGCTTTTCCAGCATCTGACGCTCGCGCATGGTCTTTTGTGCAGCGGCCGGATCGTTCCACAGATCAGGATCTTCAGCTTTTGCGTTCAGCGCGTCGAGCCGGGATTGAGCGGTATCCCAGTCAAAGATGCCTCCGCAGCACGGCCAGGGCATCGCGGATTTCATCAACCAGCTTTTGGGTGTCAGCTTTCATGATCGAAGGCTCCTGGACAGGTCTTGCCCGGCCACGCGCAGAGGCTGGACAGCCCCGCGATGGTCGTCAAATCGGGCAGCCGATATAGGCGCGCTTGCCGGCGCTGTAAACTCAGGCGGCGAGGAATCCGTCGCCCGGCGATCGGCGCGCTTGCGGCGAAAGGCAGATAATTTCCGGCCCTAGTAAAGGCCGCGCCCGCGCCCGACCGTCGACGAGTTTGAATACGTCTGGTCCGTCTCAAAACCCAGGAAAGAGTTGGGATCGTCCGGCTCTTCCCAAGGCTTGAACGCTTCAAGAATGGTACCTTTACGCGACGACGAGCGCAGGCCCGTTTTCACCGCAACACGGATCAGCTTCAGGCCTGGCGGCACCCGGAACGGCACTGGCGCCTTGTCTTTCAAAGCCGCCTGCATGAATTGCGTGAATATGGGCGCTGCAAGCTGACCACCGGTCGCCGACTTGCCCATTGGCTGCGGCGTATCGTACCCGATATAGACAGCCACCACGAGATCGGGTGAGAACCCAACGAACCACGTATCCCGGCTCTCGTTGGTCGTGCCAGTCTTGCCCGCGATCGAATAGTCTTTCAGTGCCTTGCCAACGGACGTGGCCGTACCGCGCTTGACGACGCCCTGCAGCATCGACGTCATCTGATAGGCGGTGTGCGGGTCGATGATCTGGCGGCGGTCATCTTCCACGCTTGGCTCTTGGGCACTTTCAAAACGATCACTTTCGCAGGCCTGACACACGCGTTGATCGTGGCGCCAGATCGTTTTGCCCCAACGGTCCTGGATACGGTCGATCAGCGTCGCATTGACCTTCTTGCCGCCGTTCGCGAATGCGGAATAGGCCGTTGCCATGCGCAACAAGGACGTTTCACCCGCCCCCAGAGACATCGACAGCACGGGCAGCAGATTATCGTAGACGCCGAACCGTCGCGCGTACTCGATGATCAGCGGCATACCCATGTCCTGGGCGAGCCGGACCGTCATCTGGTTCCGCGATTTTTCGATGCCAAGCCGCAGCGTCGATGGGCCGTATGACCGCGACTTGTTATAGTTTTGCGGCCGCCAGACCTCTTTATCGGGACCTTGTTCGATCTCGATAGGCGCATCCAGAACGATGCTCGTCGGCTTATAGCCGTTGTCGAGCGCCGTTGCGTAGACCAGAGGCTTGAACGCGGAGCCCGGCTGGCGCTTGGCTTGGATCGCGCGGTCAAACTGGCTGACGGAGAAAGAGAACCCGCCGACGACGGCTAACACCCGCCCGGTATGCGGATCCATCGCCACCAACCCGCCGCCGACATCCGGGATCTGCATCAGCTCCCAAGCACCGGCCAAATTGGTTGGGTCCGTCGGCGAGACATAGATGACATCGCCGATGTCGACGACCTCGCTGGGCCGCCGCGGCGCACGGCCTTTGGCCTTGTCGGTGCCTTGGAACTTGCCGGCCCATTTCAAGCCGTCGAGCGGGATCTCAACGGCTTGGCGCTGATCCGGCAACGTGCGATCGGCCTGCCGTTCCGGCCGCAGTCCCACGACGATCCGCTTGGCTTCAACCGAAAGCACGACCCCAAGTCGCCATGGCTCGATGTCGCTTGGCACTTTTTGCTTGGCAAGCGTCTGGCCCCAGTCGCCCTTCACGTCGATCTTCGTGACCGGACCGCGCCAGCCGCGCCGGCGGTCGAACCCGACCAGTCCGTCAACAAGCGCTTTGCGGGCCTCGCCCTGCAACTCTGGATCGAGCGTTGTGCGCACTGACAGGCCACCGCCGTAAAGCTTGTCTTCGCCGTATTGCGCAACAAGCGAGCGGCGCACTTCCTCTGCGAAAAACTCGGCTGCAAAGATATGGGCGCCGAACGGGCGCAGGTCGACCGTCAACGGCTTGGCCCGAGCTTCTTCGGCCTCTTCCGCGGTGATGTAGCCGTTTTCGGCCATCTGGCCGAGCACCCAGTCGCGACGGATTTTGGCGCGCTCGGTGTGCTTATAGGGATGGTAGTTGTTTGGCGCCTTTGGCAGCACAGCCAAGTAGGCAGCTTCCTCAATCGTCAGGTCCTTCAGCTCTTTGTTGAAGTAATTCAACGCGGCCGCAGCCACGCCGTAAGAGCCGATGCCCAAATAGATCTCGTTCAAGTAGAGTTCGAGGATCTTTTCCTTGGAAAACGCGCTTTCGATCCGGATCGCAAGAATGGCTTCCTTCAGCTTCCTGTCGAACGTCCGCTCGCTCGACAGAAGGAAGTTCTTGGCGACCTGCTGCGTAATCGTCGATGCGCCCTGAATGCTGCCGCGGCCCGTGATCTTGCGTTCCGCATACTTGATCGCCGCGCGCGCAATGCCTCGGTAATCCAGGCCATTATGGTCGAAGAAACGCTTGTCCTCGGCGGATAGGAACGCTGCAAGGACCCGCTTGGGAATCGCGTTGATCGGCACGAAGATGCGCCGCTCGCGCGCGTACTCTGCAATCAATTGACCGTCGTTTGCGTGAATACGCGTCATGACCGGCGGCTCATACCGCGAAAGCTTGTCGTAGCTCGGCAGATCCTTCGACGCGTTCCACACAATGTAGCCCGCGCCCGCCCCGGCGACCACAACGCCAAGCACGCCGGCGGCAAACAGAAAGCCGATGATGCTGAGCAGAAGGCTCGGGCGCTTCTTGCCGCCTTTGCCGGTCTTACGCTTTTTCTTTTTCAGGCGTTTTGGCGGTCTGGAGGACGCAGCGCCAGATCCGGCAGCACCCGGGCGTCCAGCCAAATCGCGCGGGTCTGGCTCAAGCGGCATATCGGGATGCATGTGGCCCTCGTTGTGCAACGCAGTTGATGCCGACGATCGCAACCGCGGCGCGGCCGGTTTGGCCTGCAACAGATTCTTCTGTCCCATTTAGCCCGTCAGACGCGGCAATTCAAAGGAACCCGCCAATCTGTCCGCAAACAAGAGCTTCAGTGATAGCCTACACACGTTAAGATTGCTCAGGCAGCGATGAACGTCTGCCCTGGATCAGCACGCCAAGCCGCCCGCCGCAAGCCAGATCGTCCCCGCAGTCTTCATCAATGCGCATTAGCGCCGCCTTTGCCATGGCAGCGCGCTCTGCCGTGCCCGGCGCTTACCGGCGGTATTGCTTGAAAAAGGCGTCGATGGCGGCCTGGATGGCGCTTGCCACCTGGGTCTGCCAAGCCCGCCGCGTCAGTTGCGCGCGATCCTGCGGATTGCTCATGTAGCCCAATTCGACAAGCACCGCCGGGGTTGCAATCTGCCTGAGGACCCGGAAGTTGGCCGACCGCCGCGGTTCGCCAGACAGCCGCAGGCGACCGCGAAAGGTGCCCAACAGCTTTTCGCGAAAAACAAAGGCCCGATCGGCGCTTTCGCGTTGCATGAGATCGATCAAAATAGATCGCACGAGGTCGGTCGACGTCGAGGCCGTGCGCAGCCCGGCCAGCGCATCTGACGCGTTTTCCCGGTCGGCAACGCGTCTGGCATTCCGGTCACTCGGGTTCTCTGACAGCGTGTACACCGATGCTCCGCGCGTCCTGAGCGCTGCTGCCGCATCTGCGACCGCGTCTGCGTGCAGCGAAATGAACAGGTCAGCATCAAGTTCTGCAGCGATCGCCACGCGGCGGTCGAGCGAGATATAAACGTCCGTGGCGCGCGTCATGACGATTTGATAGCGCCGCGTTCGCTTCAAGGCCGCGCGCAGGGCATGCGCAACCGCGAGCGTAATCGCTTTTTCCGCAGCCCCTCCATCGCCGATCGCGCCGGGGTCGACCCCGCCATGACCCGGGTCGATCACGATGATCGGCGGCCCACGCTTGGCCCGTGCACTGCGCGGCGGACGCAGGGCCCGAGGCGTCTTCCGGCTTGGCGGGGCGCTATCGTCGCGAAAGGTTTGCGCCGTGCCTGGCTCCAGATCGAGCATGAACGTGACCGTGCGACCGGCACCTTCCACGATCCTGCTGACAAAGCGGGCCGGGCGGACGAGATCGATCACGATACGTCCGCGGCCGGGGGCCAGAAGACCATAGCGAAACTGGCGCACGAGGCCGCGACCGCGTTGGCCGGTTTGCGGCTGCAACCGGAAGGCCACATCGGCGATATCGATCACGATCCGATAGGGCGCGCTGAGCGTGAACACGTTGGGAATGATGGCCTGGCTGGCCGTCATCACAAACTGCGTGCGGCCGTTTCCGACGTTAAGGCGCGCCGACGTGATCACCGCCGCCCGCGTCTCGGTGCGCGGTGCCCAGCCCTGCGCTGCGGCCGGAGCAACGGCGAAGCCTTGGAGCGCAACCACCGCGATTGGCACGAGCCAATCGGCCAGTCTGGGCGTTGAGGCGACGCACCAGGCAGAAACGTGTGCCATGTTGCAAAAACGAAGACACATGTGATGAGGCCACGCGGCTAACGTCGGCGGCGGGCTGACGCGTTGAGGTTGCATTGCGCAGCCCGGCTTGCGGGCGCAGTGCGAATTCAGTCCTGCCCAGTCCCAGTCCCAGTC
>CAZOGY010000026.1:0-23253 GCA_964579305.1 uncultured Hyphomicrobiaceae bacterium | reverse complement strand
CCGACACATGTGTTAACACCTTGTTTGGCAAAACGCGTCAAGGTGACGAGCGCGGTTGATCAACGCCAGATTGTGTATTCAGGTGCTTGCACTTGGCCGCGCCAGTCCATAAGACTTTCCATGTTGCGCGTTGGGCGCGGTTGAAATGTCGCCCGGCAAAGTCGCGTAGCCCGAGGCTTCGATTGCTCGCAGGACCGGTGCGTCCGGCCTGTTCGTTTTCGCAGAGCATTTCGCTGACACGGTTCGCAATCCGGCGACCATCGGGACCGTCGGCAGGTCGTAATCGGCCACCGCTTACAAGCTGCGCGAGGATCTTCGTTCGACAGCGCGCACACAATCAACCCGGGCCCGCCCGGACCGCAATCGCCGCGCAGTTCGCCGGCTGGACGCCAGCCCATTGCGCGATCACGACGCCCAGCACACCGCAGGGCCCCACTGTTTTGAAATGACGGCAGCACATTCTCACCGGGACTGGTCCCGAGACAACCTGAGCACGAACACCGCCCGCACTCGCGGCGGCGGCTCGATGCTTGGCGTTTGCTGCCACTCCGCCACCTTTGACGCCATCCGCCGGCCCATCTGGCCGCGTGCTGGCGATCTTGTCCCACATCAGTCGTGTCAACGCGCGGCGTCCCGGCTCCGGAACGCGCTGCAGGCGAGGCTCCGGCGTTTGCCGGACGCGCAGGGCACGCGAGGAAAGCTCCCATGTCCCAAAACAAAATGCTTATCGATGCCTCCCACGCGGAGGAGACCCGGGTAGTCGTTATCCGGGACGGTGAGATCGACGAATTCGACTTTGAGGCTGCGGCTCGCAAACTTCTGAAAGGCAGTATTTTTCTTGCAAAGGTGACCCGGGTCGAACCGTCGTTGCAGGCCGCGTTCGTCGACTACGGCGGCAATCGCCATGGCTTTTTGGCCTTTAACGAGATCCACCCGGACTACTACCAGATCCCGCACGCCGACCGACTGGCGCTTCTCGAAGAAGAAGCCGCCCAGCAGGCCGATGCCGCTGACGATGAAGACGACGATGACGACGAAAACGGCGGGCGCCGCTCGCGGTCTCGCGGCCGTCGCAACGGACGTAACGATCGGGGCCGGCGCGATCGCTCAGCCCGCGCCGCTGAGATCGACGCAAATGCCAGCGATGCTGAGATTGTCACCGAAAGCGATGATGACCGTGACGATGATGTCGTCATTGTCTTTGACGGCGCTGATGATGCGACGCATGACGACGCCGCGACAGACGCGGCCGCAACGTTCGATCATGGCGACGCGGATCCATCAGAGGATACCGACGCAATCGAGGCGGCCGCACTTGATGTGACGCATTTGCTTCCGCCTGAAGCCGATGATGCGGACAATGCCTTTGATGCCGCGGCTGCGGACGCCGATGAGGCCCCAAGTGACATCGCCTCAGATGACGCGGACGCCGATAACGGCGGCACGGATGATGCCGCGATTGACGGCGACGAGACGGCTGAACACGTTGAGGCTGCGGGCGAGGGTGCCACCGCCGAGGGCGACACGGCGGAACCGTCTGACGCGACGCGGGGCGACCGTCCCGCACGCACGCGGGCACGACGCAAGCCGCGCACGCAAGCCGTCGCGCTCCCGCGCGATGACACTGTGACGTCAGACGTTGTCACATCGTCCGACGAGGGCGTTGACGACGCACGGTCTGGCGAACAGGCAACCGACCTGACGGATGGATCACACGCCTCGGACGATGGGAGCGTCGAAGCCGAAGCGCCTGACGACGGCGGCGTTCGCGCGGCAGCCGATAGCGCCATATCCGATCGTGCCGACGGCGATCACACGTTTGCCCCCTCCAACGATCTGCCGCCACCCGTTGGCACCGGCCCGCAGCCAGACGTGTTCGGTGACCGATCCAGCACGGTTGGCGCCCGCGATCAGGACGACCGCGGTGACGGATGCGCGGACGACACCGACGATGAGCCTGTGGCAGAAGACATCGGCAATGATCACGCCGACGATCCGCTGGAAGAGATGCGCCCGCGTCGCCGGCGGATGCGATCCTACAAGATCCAAGAGGTCATCCGGCGCCGCCAAATCGTGCTTGTCCAGGTCGTCAAGGAGGAGCGCGGCACCAAAGGCGCGGCTCTGACCACGTATCTGTCGCTTGCCGGCCGCTATACGGTCTTGATGCCAAACACGGCGCGCGGTGGTGGCATCTCGCGCAAGATCACCAACGCCGCTGATCGTAAGCGACTTAAAGCGATCGCCCAGGAACTGGAAGTTCCCGAAGGCATGGGCCTGATCATCCGCACCGCGGGGGCTGCCCGAACGAAGCAGGAAATCAAGCGCGATTTTGAATACCTGTTGCGCCTTTGGGAAAGCGTTCGGGATCTGACACTGCGCTCAACCGCGCCAGCGCTGGTCTACGAGGAAGGCGATCTGATTAAGCGCTCGATCCGCGATCTCTACACCAAGGACATCGACGAGATCTGCGTTGCCGGCGAAGATGCCTACCGCGAAGCCAAAGACTTCATGCGCATGCTCATGCCGAGCCATGCAAAGAACGTCGTCAAATACGACGCCGCCGGTTCGCTGTTCGCCGATTATCGCGTTGAGCAAAAATTGGCTGACATGTTCAGCCCGATCGTGCCGTTGCGGTCCGGTGGGTACTTGGTGATCAACCAGACCGAGGCGCTCGTCGCGATCGACATCAACTCGGGCAAAGCCACGCGCGAGTTCTCCATCGAAGACACCGCGCTCAAGACCAACCTGGAAGCGGCCGAAGAGATCGCGCGCCAACTCAAGCTGCGCGACCTTGCGGGTCTCGTTGTTGTCGACTTCATCGACATGGATGAAAAGCGCAACAACCGCGCCGTCGAACGCCGCATGAAGGAATGCCTGAAACGCGACCGCGCGCGCATCCAGGTGGGACGTATTTCCCACTTCGGGCTGCTCGAAATGTCGCGCCAACGGCTGCGCACGGGTGTCCTGGAAGGCTCCACGACCCAGTGCCCGCACTGCCAGGGCTCTGGAACGATCCGCTCCGTTCAGTCGGTCGCACTGGCCGTTTTGCGTGGGGTTGAAGATGCGCTGATGCGGGCGCCGGGCCCCTTGATCGTACGGGCCGCACCCGACGTTGCGTTTTATTTGCTCAATCACAAGCGCCGGTTCATTGCCGAGTTGGAAGACCGCTTCGATGTCACCATCGAAATCGTTGGCTCAGCGGACACCCATGGCGCGAACTTCGAAGTGGACCGTCTCGCGCCGGCGCGCGTGACCGGTCGTCGCGCCGAGCGCGCAGAACGGGCTGACCGGCGCGCGGTGCGCATCGATGCCGGTTTTGAAAGCGACGAAGAGGCGGCGTTCGATGACGAGCCCGAGTTTGTCGCGAGCGAAGATCGTGATCCCGAGCGCGACAGCGACGACGGTGATCGCGGCGGCCGCAAGCGTCGACGCCGGCGCAGCAGCCGTCGTGGCGACCGTGACGGAGATCTGCAATCGGCGCGCGATGAAGACGACGTCGATGCTGCCGAAACCGATGGCAGCGAAGATCGCGTGAACGGGCGCGATGCCAATGGCGACGATGCATCCGGGCGCGGGCGGCGCTCTCGCCGACGCGGTCGGCGCGGCGGACGTCGCGGACGTGACCGCGGATACGATGTGTCGATGCCTGGTGCCGTCCAGCCTGACCTGCTGGGTGGCATCGTCTCGCAACACGCCTCGGCCTCGGTTGCGGTCGCGACCGCGGCACTACGGATCAAGACGGGTGATGCCGTCGTCGTTGAAGATTTGGCCGAGACCCGCCTTCAGGCCGTGATGGTGTCGGCTGAACAGACCGAAGACGATCTCGTGGATGGTGCCGACGAGGAAACCTCAGCCGGAAATGGCGAGTCCGGTGCGGGCACGCGCGGCGCCAATCGTACGCGCGGTGGTCGCCGCGGTGGTCGTGGCCGGCGCGGTGAGCGGAGCGCGTCCTCAAACGGGTCGGCTGACGCGGAAAACACCGATCGCGACGAGCGTGCACAGGCACCAGACGGAGCACAGCACCTGGAAGCGTCAGACGAGGGACAATTCGCTCCTGCGTCTGACGGCGAGGATGGCGGTCGTCCTGAACACGCCGCGCAATCGGCGCAGGTCAACGGCGATCATGAGCCACAGTCCGACGCCCAGCAAAGCCCTGCCGTCGAAACCCCCGATGCAAGCGGACTGACGACCGGGTCCGAGCCAAGCGACGGCGGAGATCCGATGGACGCGCTCGCCGCGTCGGACACGACGGAGCCTGATCGCGCCGAGGCGCCAGAGACGGCCGGCGCTGCAGCCGAAGTCGCGTCCGAGGCCGATCCAGCGCCGGAAAGCCGCCGCAACCGTTCACTGCGCTCAACGGCACCGGTTGTGCAACGCGTTGTTGTCGGAACCGGCGGTGAGACGTCGACTGAAGCAAACGACGCGGACGAAAGCGACGCGGAACCCAAAGCGCCGCAACGCCGCGGCTGGTGGCAGCGGGCGTTTGGGAACTGACAAGCAACACAGGCGCGCGGCCGCGATTATCGCCCGGCCGCGCGCGAACGGACTGAGGCCGCGCCGCCCTGAGGCTGAAGCTCATCCGGTTTCGGCGTAAGCGCCTGAACTGAAAGATGCAGCGGCCAGAAATCCCTAAAGCGTGTCGCATCCAATCGGATTCACGCCCCAAGGCCGCAAAGCGGCTCGACCCAGCGGAGGGCCAACGGCCCGTGACCGCGTGTGAACCTGAGATGATCTAAGCCTTCAGGCGGGGCCAATCAGCAAGGCGTGCCAGCGCCTTATGCATCGTCTCCGTCGCGCCCGCGTAGGAAAAGCGCACGTAGCGGCCGCCGCGATCTGGGTCGAAATCGAGCCCGGGCGTGGCCGCGATTCCGATTTCGTCGAGCATGGCGCGTGTTAAGGCCAAGCTGTCGTCGCTGTAAGCGCTGATATCGATATACAGATAGAACGCGCCGTCTGCAGGGACGATCTCACCCAGGCCAAGTTTTGGCAGTTCGGCCATCAAAAGCGCGCGATTGTCGGCGTAAATCTGCCTGTTGGCGTCTAACTCGGCCTGCCCTTCGAACGCACCGATCGCGGCGAACTGAGAGGGCGTCGCCGCTGCGATATAGAGATTTTGAGTCAGCCGCTCGATGGTCGTCACGAGCGCTTCGGGGACGACCATCCAGCCGATCCGCCAGCCGGTCATCGAGAAGTATTTGGAAAAGCTGTTGATCACGATGGCGTTGTCGGAGGTTGCCAACGCGGTCTGCTCGGGCATGCCAAAGCTCAGCCCATGGTAGATTTCATCTGAGATGAACCACAGCCCATTGCGATCACACAACGCGGTGATCTCCGCCAGCCGCTCCGGCGACAGCATCGTGCCGGTCGGATTGGCCGGACTTGCGATCAACAGGCCCTTGATGTCGTCTTTGGTTACCGCGGCGGTGATTGCATCGGGTGTTGGCATCCAACGGTCTTGTGCGCCCGTGACGAGCGGGACAGGCCGCAAATTCAACGCGCTCAGGACCTGGCGATAGCAGGGGTATCCGGGTGAGGGCAGGGCGACGGCCGCCCCAGTATCAAACAACGCCAGAAACGCAAGCACGAACCCCGCCGACGAGCCTGATGTCACCACGATACGTTCCATCGGGACCGTAACGCCATACTGATCGGCATAGTGCTGCGCGATCCGCGCGCGCAGTTCCGGCAGGCCAAGCGCCACGGTGTAGCCAAGCGTTTGCGTATCCATGGCTTCACGCAGCCGCGAACGCGCCGCCTCAGGTGCCGGTGTCGCCGGTTGGCCCACTTCCAGATGCAAGATGTCGCGCCCGCTGGCTTCCGCCCGTGCGGCTGCCGCCATGACATCCATGACGATGAAAGACCCGATCTGACCGCGGGCCGCCAAGGGGGCCGGGACGCTGCGAGACGGCTGTGCTGTCACGAGCTGTTGATCATCGCTGGGAACACTTTGCGCCATGGTCGCGACCTTTGGAGGGGCGCGGGCCGCATCGCCAAGCGGCAGCCTGCGCCAAGTTGCCGCCACATGAGAGTGGCGGTGGCAAGGCGTGTACCCTTAACAAGCGGCACTGCCGGCGACCAGCGGCCCAAACTTGGCCTTTGTTGATTGGAACACCGGCAGCCGTAGAGACCAGACGCAGGCGAACCTAGGGGGCTATTGTGTCGAGTGTCGGTATATTCCGTAAGGGCGGGTCCCGTACCGCCTCGGTGGCGTTGGGTTTGCGCGCGCGTTGCGCCATCTCGGCCGTGCTCATGGCGAGCGTCATTGCGCTTGCAGCCGCACCGGCCCGCGCCCAGGGCATCCCGCTTATCCGCGACAGTGAAATCGAAGATCTGCTGAATAAGTATGCCCAGCCAATCTTTCGGGCCGCCGGGCTTGGGGGGCAGCGGGTCCGCATGCGGATCGTTCGCTCAAACGTGTTCAACGCGTTCGTGTTGGACGGCCGCAACGTGTTCGTGCACACGGGCGCGCTTCTGGAAGCGGAGACGCCCAATCAGATCATCGGCGTGATCGCCCACGAAGCCGGCCACATCGCTGGCGGTCACATGGCAGCCCTGCGCAGCCGCATCAAACAAGACCAGAGCCGGCTCATCCTGATGCGGCTGCTCGGCATTGGTGCGGCCATCGCCTCGGGCAACGCGGCTGCGATGGTGGCTGGCGATCAGTTGGTCTTGCGCTCGTTGCTGGCAGAACGTCGATCGCAGGAAGGCGCCGCTGATCAGGCGGGCTTGCGCTATCTCAACGCAACGCGCCAATCCGGCCGCGGCATGCTGGAAACTTTTGAGCGCTTTCAGCAGCAGGAATTCTTGAGCGCGGCCCAGCAAGACCCATTTGTGCGCAGTCACCCCGTCGCGTCGAATCGAATAGACAATTTGCGACGGCTGGTCCGGTCAAGCCCGTACTTTAACACGAAAGACTCCGCCGAACTGCAATTGCGCCACGACCTGATGCGAGCAAAACTGTCAGGGTATTTGTTCTCGCCGGCCGAAGTGTTCGCGCGCTATCCCGCGTCTGACAAAAGCCTGCCGGCGCGCTACGCCCGCGCGATCGCGCTTTACTTCCGCGGCGGCCAAAGTGGCCTTCAGCGCTCTCTCGCCGCCATCGACGAGATCATTAAGTCGCGGCCAGGCTATCCTTATTTCTGGGAATTGAAAGGCGACATCCTCAAGCGTGCGGGCCGCAACGCTCAAGCCATCCCATTCTTCCAGAAAGCCCTGGAGCTTGATCCACAGGCCCCGCTGATTCAGGTCGCGCTCGCCTCGGCAATGATTGGCACCCAGAACAAGCGCTATGTCGAACCTGCAATTCGTTTGCTGCGGCAATCGATTGTTCGCGATCCAAGCGGACGGGCGTACCGCTTCCTGGCCAATGCCTACTATCAGCAAGGCAAGCGCGCTGAGGCCGATGCCTCGATCGCCCAGGCCAACTTTGTGACAGGCCGCATTAAACAAGCCAAAGTCTTCGCCACGCGCGCACGCGCGGCACTCAGGCGCGGTTCACCTCTTTGGGTGAGAATGGACGACATCATCAACTACAATAACTGAAGCTGAGCGCACTGCGCCGCCGCCACCAGACCGGTGTTCCGGCTTTCGAACGATGAAGGAACCAACGATGATTTTAGAGGCTCTCAAGACAGCCGCAGGCCGCAAAGCCGCGTTTCTGGCAGTGCCGGCCCTGGTGGCCGTTGGTGGCCTGCTTGCAATCGGCGCGAATGGGGAGCGTCCCAGCGATGCCGCCCAAACAGCGACGGCCCAAACCGCCAAAGCGCAGACGGCTGCTGGCAGCGGCATGATCGTAACGAGCGCGAATGCGGCTGAACCTGCCAAGGCCGGAGATGCCAAGTCGGCGGCGTCGTTCTCGGAGAGCCAGCGCGGCGAGATCGAGAAAATCGTCCGCGATTATCTGGTGAAAAATCCAAAAATTCTGCGCGAGATGACTGCGGCTTTGCAGGGGATCGAGCAGCGCGAACGCGATGCGCGGAACGCCAAGCTTGTCATGACGAACCGTGACAACCTGTTCAAATCCGACTTGGATTTTGTTTATGGCAATCCCGACGGCAACATCGGCGTGGTGGAGTATTTCGACTACAACTGCGCTTGGTGTAAGCGGGCCTTGACCGAAGTTGTGAAACTTGCCGATGCCGACAAGAACGTCCGCGTCATTATGAAAGAGTTTCCGATCTTCGGCCCTGACAGCCAGTTCGCCGCCAAAGCAGCCATGGCAGCAAAACGCCAAGGCAAGTACTGGGAACTCCACACGGCGCTTATGAAGCAGCGTCGCGTGACCAAAGCGTCGACCATGAAAGCCGCCAACGACGTTGGTCTCGATCTCGCGCAGCTTGAAAAAGACATGCAGGATCCGGCCATCGAGGCCTCCCTGGCTGAGACGGCTCGCGTGGCCCAAGCGCTCAACATCGAAGGCACGCCCGCGTTCATCGTTGACGATCGGGTCAATGTGGGTTTCGTGCCGGCCGCAGCGCTCAAGAATATGATCGATGCAGCACGTAAACGGGGCTGCCAAGTTTCCTGCTAATCTGGGCATCAGCAAGGATTGCGAACTGTGCCTGCGACAAAGGGGCTGCTGCGGCGGCCCCTTTTGCTTTGGCCAAGTGCACGGCGCCGGTGCGTCATAGAACTGTCAACGAGGCACCCAAGCCCCGCTTTCGCAGCGCCACGAAAGCTGCTAGACCCGGCTGGCACGCGGCGGTGCGTGAACCGCCGAACCCGTGCGCGATGGTCTTCGACTGGGCCTGAAATGGGCCCGCAAACGCAGCAAGGCGCGCTGAATGAGCCGCACCTTGTGATCGTTTTGAGCTTCACGCTGGTCGAGCCCAGTGGCGCACGCCAGTTAAGACAGGCAGCAGCGACGCATGTCCAAAGACCCGAAATCGAAAGACGGTTTCGATCGAGAGTTTATCCGCGAATTGGCCGACTTGCTTTTGGAGACCGGCCTCAGCGAAATCGAAATTGAGCGCAGCGGCCTCAAGGTCCGCGTGGCCCGTAATCTACAGGTGACCACAAATCTGGCCGGCGCTGCAGCCGCCGCGTCCGGACACGCGGCACTGTCGCCAGCCGTGGCCGGCCCGGGCGAACCGGCCGGCAGTGACGATGCCAAGCACGCCGGTGCGGTCCGCTCACCGATGGTCGGCACGGTTTATCTCGCGCCGGAGCCCGGTGCAGGCGCGTTTGTCGACGTTGGCTCTCAAGTGCGCGAGGGCCAAACCCTATTGATCATCGAAGCCATGAAGACGATGAACCACATCCCGGCGCCGCGCAGCGGAACCGTGGCGCGCATCCTGTGTCAGAACGAGCAGCCGGTCGAATTCGGCGAGCCGCTGATGATCATCGAATAGTCGGCAACCGGACGGAAAGACCGCCAGACCTGATGTTCGACAAAGTTCTGATCGCCAATCGCGGCGAGATCGCCCTGCGCATCCAGCGTGCGTGCAAAGAGCTTGGGATCGCGACCGTCGCTGTGCATTCCACCGCGGACGCCGATGCCATGCATGTGCGCCTTGCGGACGAAAGCGTTTGCATTGGCCCGCCGCCTGCTGGCGAAAGCTATCTGAACATCCCGCGGCTGTTGGCAGCTTGCGAGATTACGGGCGCCGACGCGGTCCATCCGGGCTATGGCTTCCTGTCGGAAAACGCACGATTTGCCGAAATCCTCGAAGGTCATGGCATCACGTTCATCGGTCCAACGGCTGAGCATATCCATGTCATGGGCGACAAGATCGCGGCCAAGGAGACGGCCAGCCGGCTTGGGATTCCCGTGGTGCCCGGCTCAGATGGGGGCGTGAAGGACGTCGACGAAGCGCGCAAGGTCGCGGCCGGCATCGGATATCCCGTGCTCATCAAGGCGGCGAGTGGTGGCGGCGGTCGCGGCATGAAGCTTGCCCGTGGCCCCGACGAAATCGAAAGCGCGTTCCAAACCGCCCGCATTGAGGCCAGCGCCGCATTCGGCGACGATAACGTCTATATTGAGAAGTTCCTGGGCAAGCCGCGCCACATCGAAATCCAGGTGTTCGGCGACGGCAAGGGCAACGCCATCCACTTAGGCGAGCGCGATTGCTCACTCCAGCGTCGCCACCAGAAAGTGTTCGAAGAGGCGCTGTCACCAGCACTGAATGCGCAAGCCCGCGCCAAGATTGGTGAAACTGTCGCAACCGCCATGCAGACCATGGGCTACCGTGGTGCTGGAACGGTCGAGTTCCTTTTCGAGGATGGCGAGTTTTATTTCATCGAAATGAACACGCGCCTGCAGGTCGAACATCCCGTAACCGAGATGATCACCGGCCTGGATCTCGTGATTGAACAGTTGCGCGTTGCAGCCGGCGCATCACTGTCGATTGCACAGGAAGACGTGACGTTCTCCGGCCACGCGATCGAATGCCGGATCAATGCAGAAAACCCGGCCACATTCCGCCCTTCGCCAGGACGCATCACCTATTGGCATCCGCCCGGCGGTCTTGGCGTGCGTGTCGATTCAGGCGTCTATCAGGGCTACTCGATCCCACCATATTATGACAGCCTGATCGGCAAGTTGATCGTGCACGGCCAGACCCGCAATGAATGCTTGATGCGCCTGCGCCGGTGCCTGAGCGAGTTTGTCATTGACGGCATTGAGACGACGATCCCGCTGTTTGAGGATCTTGTCAGTCACCCTGACATCGCCAATGGCATGTACGATATTCATTGGCTTGAAGCATACTTGGCCCGCCAAACCGCATCAGCCGCATAGCCAGAGATACGCTCTGGCTGGCGTCGTCGTGTCGTTATCAACGACACCCGGTCTGCCGTGTTGCGGGCAAACCAAGGCCGGTACGCCGCCCTATTACATTGTAACTCTGCCGCAATGCGGTGCGGCACACGACGCCGATCGCAGCGCTGTGCAGTTATTGGTCGACAAGTCAGGCACGGCGGCGGACGGGATACGACACGATGGCAAAAGGTGCGCCATGAGCACGTATGAAGAGCGCGCTGTGCGCGAATTGCTCAACGCTTATGCCAACGGCGTCTTTCCGATGGCCGCAAGCGCGAACTCGCCCGAACTCTACCTGCAGGACCCCGACTATCGCGGTGTCATCCCGCTTGCACAGATCAACATCCCGCGCCGGCTTGCCCGCACGATCCGTCAACAGCCTTACCAAATGCACATCAATCGCGACTTCGATGCCGTCATCGAAGGGTGTGCCGCAGCACGCCCCGGTCGCGAAAGCACGTGGATCAATCGCGAGATCCGGCAACTCTACCGCGCGCTGTACAATCGCGGCCATTGCCACACCGTCGAGGCCTGGCGTGGCGATGAACTTGTCGGCGGGCTCTATGGCGTCTCGCTCAAAGGCGCATTCTTCGGCGAAAGCATGTTTTCGACCGCCCGCGACGCCTCCAAGATTTCACTGATCTACCTGTGCGCGCGGTTGATCTACGGCGGTTTTGAATTGCTCGACACCCAATTCATCACGCCGCACCTGGAGCAGTTCAATGCCATGGAGGTGCCGCGCCGCACTTTCCGGCGTTGGCTCGAACACGCGTTGCAGGGCGATGGCGATTACACCAAGCTGCCGGTTGACACCCCGCCTGAAGAGATCATTCGGATCGTTCGCGAGCGCGCGGAAGAAACGTTCCGGACCCAGCAATCGCAAATAACGTCTCCGGGCTTCGACGACGATTAATCAATCAGCGCTGCCGCCTGGAATGTGACCTGCCGGCAAACCCGTTGAACACACAGCACCGGGTGCGTTGGCCCGGTCCCCCGTGGCAAGCCGCAACGGCATCCCTCAACGACGGACCCGGCGACGCCTGCGATAGCCGTCAGGCTGCGCCTCGTCCGGCGCCGCGTTGCTTGCTGCGGCCTGCGGGCGCGTCGACTTGCAGCCCGTCAACCAGACATCGAACACGGGATGTTCCACCGCGTTGAGACCAGGGCTTTCAGCAAACATCCACCCGCTGAAAATGCGCGTCTCGTTTCCGTCGAGCCCGACTTCATCGACCTGCACGAACGTCGTGGTCTTCGGCGGTTCCGTTGGCGCCCGCGTATAACAGGCGCGCGGCGTGACCTTTAACGAGCCAAACTGAACAGGCTCATTGAGCGGAACCTCAAGTTTCGAGATCCGGGCTGTCACCTTATCGAGGGCTGCAAAAACGGCGATGTCGTTTTCGAGGCGTTGCGCGATCGCTGGCGCGGTGAACAGAGCCGTCGACGTCATCGCAAGCAGCGCAGCCAGCATCAACAGCCGGTGGGCTTGTCTGTCTGGCGCGGTTGGCGATCCGATCATGCTTCCAAGCCTTCAAGTGTCAGATTGCCCGAAATGCAGGTGCTCCAACGCAACTTCGCGGCGCAACCGTTGCCCCTGTTCGCGACACCTGCGCGACGCAGTGCGTAAGACGACAATTCGATCATCGCGTGGCGTTCGCATGCGGCGTCAATGCCGCCAGCCGGTAATGCCAATGCCACTTAGCAAGTGACTTTGCGCAATTACTCCGGGCGCCAAGCCTCATAGTCGCCGGTTGCTTTCGGCCGCTTACCCGGCGTCAGGATCGAGCCAGGCGGGCGGTAGGCCTGGGAGGTGCCTGTCATGTTCATCAAGTGCGGTTTTTGCCAATCTTTGCGCTCGACATCTGCGCGTGGCGGATCGGCTTGGGTGTGGTGCAACCAGCCATGCCACTCTGCCGGCACCTGGCTTGGCTCAGAGAGTTTGGCATAGATCACCCATCGGCGTGGCGACCCGTGCGGGCTCGAACCACGCACTTGCTCGTAGTAGATATTGCCGAACGTGTCGCGGCCAACTTCTTTGCCCTGGCGCGCAATGGTCCAGCGCGTGCCCCAGGTGTTACCGCCCCACCAGGAAAAGATTTCGGTCAGAATGCCCATTGGGTGCCTTCCGTTGTGCGTCGCACAGGGGTAGCCAGCCGACCGCGCAGTGTCCAGGGCGCCAAAAGTGCGCGGCAACCTGGCAACACAGTGTGATCCCGGAATCGCATACTTTCTTCCACAGCGATGAGGCTGCGCGCGGCGCTGAAATTCGCGATTGGGCGCTTGACCAGCAGCAAAACGGCGCTCCAACCGCACTCTGAATTCAGACATTTCCGAAAAGAGACCACAAAACATCCACGGCCCATCAACAGCTAGATCTGGTGCTTGGCGCGGCTAAAGACACCATCAGTTGTAGGTGTGGCTGTTTCTTACCAACGAATCGCCACAAGTTGGCCTCGAGTTCGACGGCGCCGCCCGGCCCGCCGCAACCCATCACGACATTCCAACATGAGCCTGGTGCGCCGTCGCCGGCGCGCCGCCACGAAATACCTGCACTCGGGTCTTGAGCTGCAGTGTTGCGTTCCCGTCACCAGCGTTCTCTGGAAACAGTTCCGATCCGCGGGCACCCTCAATCGGGACCTCGGAAATGAAAATCACACGCCGCTTCACCGAAGCTGGAAAATCGCCCTACAACACAATCGAGTTTCGTGACGCGACGAGTGAGATCAAGAATCCTGACGGCTCCGTTGTCTTTCGCCTGGAAAACTTCGCTGTGCCGGCGCATTGGAGCCAGGTCGCAGCCGACATTCTCGCCCAAAAGTATTTCCGCAAAGCCGGCGTGCCGAAGGCTCTGAGAAAAGTCGAAGAAAACAGCGTGCCATCTTGGCTATGGCGCTCCGTGGCCGACGAGCGCGCGCTCGCGGACATGCCCGAAGACGCGCGCACCAGCGGCGAAAGCGACGCCCGCCAGGTATTTGATCGTCTCGCTGGCACGTGGACGTACTGGGGCTTTAAGGGCGGTTACTTTTCATCCGAAGACGACGCCCAAGCTTTCTTCGATGAGCACCGCTATATGCTGGCAATGCAGTTCGGCGCACCGAATTCGCCGCAGTGGTTCAACACCGGTCTGCATTGGGCCTATGGCATCGACGGTCCCGGCCAAGGGCACTATTACATCGACCACGAAACGGGTGAGCTGACCCGCTCCACCTCGGCCTATGAGCACCCCCAACCGCACGCCTGCTTCATTCAGTCCGTCGAAGATGATCTCGTCAACGAAAATGGGATCATGGATCTTTGGGTGCGTGAGGCGCGCTTGTTCAAGTACGGCTCTGGCACGGGCTCGAACTTCTCCAGCTTGCGCGGTCTCAATGAGCCGCTATCTGGGGGCGGCAAGTCGTCGGGGCTGATGAGCTTTTTGAAGATCGGCGACCGCGCCGCTGGCGCCATCAAATCGGGCGGGACCACGCGGCGCGCAGCCAAGATGGTCGTTGTCGACGTCGACCACCCCGACATCGAAGACTACATCGACTGGAAAGTCCGCGAAGAACAGAAGGTCGCCGCCCTCGTCACCGGCTCAAAGATCTGCCAGCAGCGGCTGTCGGCGATCATGAAGGCGTGCGTCAACTGCGAAGGCCCGGGCGAAGATTGCTTCGACCCTAAGAAAAATCCTGCGCTCAAGCGTGCCATCAAGGACGCCCGCCGCGATCAGGTGCCCGACAACTACATCCGCCGCGTGATCCAGTTTGCGCAGCAAGGCTACGCGGACATCAAATTCGACACCTACGACACGGATTGGGATTCAGAAGCCTATCTCACAGTGTCAGGCCAAAACTCCAACAACTCGGTCCGCGTCACCGACGACTTTCTGCGCGCCGTTGAGACCGGCAGCGATTGGGCGTTGACGTCTCGCACCACCGGCAAAGTGGTCAAGACCCTCAAAGCGCAGGAGCTTTGGGAGCAGATCGGCCATGCGGCTTGGGCGTCGGCCGATCCCGGAATCCAATTCCACACCACGATCAACGATTGGCACACTTGCCCTCAGTCCGGCGAGATCCGCGCCTCGAACCCGTGCTCTGAGTACATGTTCCTCGATGACACGGCCTGTAATCTTGCCTCGTTGAACCTCATGCAGTTCCGCAAGGACGACGGGTCGTTCGATGTCGCTGGCTTCGAGCACGCATGCCGGCTGTGGACGATCGTGCTTGAGGTTTCAGTTCTGATGGCGCAGTTCCCAAGCCGCCAAATCGCGGAACTGTCGTACCGCTACCGCACGCTTGGGCTGGGCTTTGCCAATATTGGCGGTCTGTTGATGGCCGCCGGCTTGTCCTACGACAGCGATGAAGGCCGCGCGCTTTGCGGTGCGATTTCCGCTGTCATGACCGGCACGGCCTATGCGACGTCGGCTGAAATGGCCTCTGAACTCGGGCCATTCCCCGGCTACGCGCCCAACGCCGAGGACATGCTGCGCGTCGTCCGCAACCATCGCCGGGCCGCGCACGGCCAAGCGCACGGCTATGAGCAACTCAACGTCAAGCCCGTTGAACTCGACCACGCCGCCTGCCCCGAAGTGAGCCTGATCGAGGCAGCCAAGCGCACCTGGGATCACGCCCTCGCGCTTGGTGAGCAGCACGGCTACCGCAACGCGCAGGCCACGGTGATCGCGCCGACAGGCACAATCGGCCTTGTCATGGACTGTGACACGACAGGCATCGAGCCCGACTTTGCTTTGGTGAAATTCAAGAAGCTTGCCGGCGGCGGCTACTTCAAGATCATCAACCGGTCGGTGCCGGCTGCCTTGCGCACGTTGGGATATTCCGAGGCCCAAATTGCCGAGATTGAAGCCTATGCGGTTGGCCACGGGTCGCTGGCTCAGGCGCCGGCCATCAATCATGCCTCTTTGCGCACCAAAGGCTTTACACCTGAGGTCATCGCAAACCTCGAAGCAGGAATGGCGTCCGCCTTCGACATTAAGTTCGTTTTCAACAAATGGACGATCGGCGAAGCGTTCCTCACCGAAACGCTCGGCATACCTGCTGAAAAACTCAGCGACCCGGCGTTTGACCTTCTGGCGCACCTGGGTTTTTCCAAGTCGGAAATAGATGCGGCCAATACCCACGTGTGTGGCGCGATGACGCTTGAAGGCGCACCGCATTTGAAAGACGAGCATTTGCCCGTGTTCGATTGTGCCAATCCGTGCGGGCGCACAGGCAAGCGGTACCTATCGGTCGATAGCCACATTCGCATGATGGCATCGGCACAGCCGTTCATTTCCGGTGCGATCTCAAAAACGATCAATATGCCCAACGACGCCACGGTCGATGATTGTAAATCGGCCTACATGCTGTCGTGGAAACTGGCAGTCAAAGCCAACGCGCTTTATCGCGACGGCTCGAAACTGTCTCAGCCGCTCAACGCGCAACTCCTCGGCGACGATGCGGAGGAACAAGATGAGGTGGCTGAGCAGTTGGTCGCCGACAATCCGGCGACGTTGCGTGCAACGGTTGCGGCGGAAAAAATCGTCGAGAAAATCATTGAACGGGTCGAGCGTATTCGTGAGCGCGAAAAACTTCCGGGCCGCCGCAAAGGCTATACCCAGAAAGCCGTGGTTGGCGGGCACAAGGTATATCTCACAACCGGCGAATATGAAGACGGGCGCCTTGGTGAGATCTTCATCGACATGCACAAGGAAGGCGCCGCCTTCCGCTCGTTGATGAACAACTTCGCGATCGCCATTTCGCTCGGCCTGCAATATGGCGTGCCGCTCGAAGAGTATGTCGATGCGTTCACGTTCACACGCTTTGAGCCAAACGGCCTCGTGCAAGGCAACGACACCATCAAGAACGCGACAAGCGTTCTCGATTATATCTTCCGCGCACTGGCCGTTTCGTACTTGGCGCGTAATGATCTGGCCCCCGTCGATCCTGGTGTAATGTCGGCAACGGCCATGGGCAAAAAGGCCGACGTCCAGAGCGGGCAGGCCGACAACGACGCTGGCGCGCCAAACGTGATCTCTCGCGGTTTCACGCGCGGCAACGTGTTGGGCTTTGCATCGGCGGCGCAGCGATTGACCTCTGGCCAAGGCGCAACGGCAGACGTCACGACGTCGACCATGACGGTGTCCAATGGGGAGATGGTCGGTGCGCTGCAACAAGCCGCCGCCACCATGCGCGCCGTCGACGGCGGCACGACCACCGCCATGACGGTCGGCGCCCTGGCGCTCAAGATGGAAGACGCGCCAGTTGCCACGGCCGCGGAACGTCGTGAGGAAGCCCGCTTGCGCGGTTACGAAGGCGAAGCCTGCGGTGAATGCGGCAACTTCACCTTGGTCCGCAACGGCACCTGCCTCAAGTGCGACACCTGCGGCGGAACGAGCGGCTGCAGCTAAGCGTTCACAGCTCCAACGTCACCCCGGCCCACAGAGCTGGGGTGACGTGCGTTCCGCGCGCGTTCGTTACGTAAGGCGGCGTGTTCGATCAACCGGCACCTGTGCCCTCGGGGACATCATAACAGGCGCGAATCCAGGCATGATTTGGCCATGGGCAAGCGAAGCGTTGCTGCCCGCACTCTGAGCCAAGAGGACCGCACATGACCGCCGTCGTGATGAGACTGCATCTCGCCCGCGTTGCGTCTCCGGCTGAAGCCGCCGCCCAGGCCTGCTGGCCTGACGATGTCGTCAAGACCGACGACGCGGGCCTGCGCTGGTCAGAACTGGCGCTTGTCGTTCGCAACCGCCTGCAACTTCCGCGCGGCATTGGCGATGACACGATCATCGACAGCCTCAAGGAAATCGCATCCGTCAACGATCCCGATGACCGCTGGGCCGTGGCATTCGGCTCAACGCTTGGACTGTACCTCTCGTTGGGCGTGGAGGGATTTGAGGACGCGCTTGAAGAACTCTTGCTGATCCTGCCGCCGATCGCCGCCTGATCTCAGCGTTACAATCCGTCTCCCGATCTGATGATGCGCCGTTGGCCACTGCCGCCGGCGCATTTTTTGTTGCCAACAATCGGGTGGCTCTGCCCACAGGCGCCACTTTCTGCCCGACTGTGCGCCACATCGCCGACGCGAATCGGCCGATTGCTTGGTCACGGCATCCTAGAAGGAGACGCCGACATGCTAACGAGCGCGCCGGAAACGCCGACTTGCGGCAACGACGTGCCAGCCGTTGTTTCGCTGTTGGCTGAACATCTCGACCGGGTCCTTGCTGCTGGCGAAGACCTGCTCAAACTGACGTTGGCGCCGTCCCAAATCGCCGACGCCACGCAGACGAAGGGCGGCCGGAAAATTCTACCGCTCGCCGACTTCATCGCCGAGGCGCAACGCCTGGAATTGTCAGCTGCCATGCGCCTGTTGCGCGCGCGCGAACACACACGCGAACTCCAGCGCGTTGATGCGCGCTTCAAAGCCATCACCGACTTGTTTCTCGGAGGCACGACCGCTTTGACCGATGCACTCGATGCCCTGGCCAATCCAAGTGGCCCACGTTTTGACGCTGGCGACAGCCCCGTTGCCTATCTCCAAACCCGCGGGCTGATGGCTCAAGATGCGGGTGCGCCGCCAGCGTTCGACGCGACCCCAGTCGGCGAGCATTTCCGCGTGGCCGGCGCGGCTGAGCTTGGCCAACTCATGGATCTTGTCGCCGCTTACCTTGACGCGATCGAGGTCCATTACGACGTGTTCCCCGATGCTGTTGAGGCCGAAGAGCGCCGCGCCCTGACCGACGAAACCCAACGCGCGCCGATCGCGGCGTAAGGCTGAACCAGCCCGGTTGCACACGGCCGACGCTTGGTTTTGACGCGCGCACCCCCTAGCCTGTTGAAAAAACGTTGGGTGGGGGAACGCCATGAACTTCGAAAGCTTGTTGGAGCCGGCACGCAAGAAACCGGTCCGCGCGGTGCTGATGGGCGCGGGGGAATTCGGTTTGTCGCTGATCAGCCAGGCCGCACGCACACCGGGCCTGGAGGTTGTGGGAAGCGTCGACCTCGATGCAGACCGAACAACCGCGCGGATCAACCAGCACATGCAGGACGCAACCTTTGCGCGCGCCTGCATGGATCCGGCGCAAGCAGCAAGCAAGGCACAGTCAGGCAGCCATGTTGTTGCTGACAACATCGACGTGTTGCTGGCGCTGGAACCCGACATCGTCGTTGAGGCAACGGGCCATGCGACAGCAGGCACCGACCATGCGCTGCGTGCGATCGCAGCAGGCGTTGGCGTTGTCATGGTCTCCAAGGAGGCCGAATGTGTCGTCGGCCCTGAGCTTGCGCGCCGGGCTAGGGCAGCAGGTGTTCCATACACACTTGTGGAAGGGGATCAGCCGGCGCTGCTTGTGTCGCTTATTTCGCGGGCGCGGGCGCTCGGGCTGACCATCATCGCCGCCGGCAAATCATCGGAATACGATTACGTCTTCAACGCCGATGGCGGCACCGTCACCTGGACGGGGCAATCGGTTTCGGCCAATCAGATCGGGCAATTGTGGGATTTGGGCGATGATCGCGCCGCCACGCTAGAAGCCCGCAGCCACGCGCTGGCCGACCTCCCGCAACATACCGTTGCCGACTACTGCGAAATGAACCTCGTCATCAATGCAACGGGCTTCATGCCCGATGGCGCGCGGTTTCACGCACCGCTGACCAGGGCGAACGAGTTGCAGGATGTCTACGTGCCGGTGGCCGAAGGCGGCATTCTCAGTGCGCCTGGCCGCATCGATGTGTTCAACAATCTGCGCCGGCACAATGAGGCGAGTTTTGCCGGCGGCGTGTTTGTCGTTGTCGAATGGCCCGACGGCGCGACCGGCCAGGTTTTGCGTGGCAAAGGCATTCCGACATCGCAGGACGGCAAATACGGCGTAATCTACAACCCATCGCACTTGCTCGGCGTTGAAGCGCCAATATCGATCATCGCGGCTGGGCGGATCGCCAATCAATATACCGACGCCAATTACAAACCGCGCATCGATCTTGTGGCTCGCGCCGAGACCGAACTGGCCGCTGGCACTCAGCTTGGCATCGTGGGACTGCGCCACGCGGTTCCGGGCCTTGCACCGGAATTCGCGCCCTATCAACGACGCGCAGACGCCGCACCAATCCCCTACTACATGGCCGTAGACCAAACGCTTGCGCGCGACGTGAAACCCGGAAACGTATTAACATATGCGGACATCGTGCCCCCGGAGCAGTCCGTCCTGTGGGCAACGCGCGCCGAAATGGACCAGGCGTTCGAGCCCGCTTCCACGACGCGCGATGCCTGATCAGCAAAGGTCAAAGCCATGTCGATATCAAAGCGGCCCTTGAACGCTGCCGATGCGCCCGCCCCGCCAAGCCATTACGCGCAGGCCTATCTCGTCGAGAACGCACAGCGCATCTGTTTCGTCTCCGGTCAGATCCCCGTCGCTGCGGACGGCAGCGTACCTGAAGGTTTCGAAGCGCAGGCGCGCCAGGCTTGGGCCAACGTCCTGGCGCAACTCGGCGCTGCCCAGATGACGCGCGACGATCTCGTGAAAGTCACGATCTTCCTGTCGTCGCGGGATTTTGCCATGGCGAACCGTCAAATCCGGGAAGAAGTGCTCGGCGCACACAAGGTCGCGCTGACTGTGATCGTCTGCGAAATATTTGACAGCGATTGGCTTCTGGAGATCGAGGCGGTCGCGGCAAGCTAGCGTGGCCGCAGCCCCCCTGCGATCAAGACCGGCTTAAACCGCTTCCATCGAACAAGCGGGGCTTGGCAGCTAACCGGCAAGCGGATGCTGAATAATGATACGCATTTTCAAAAGCTCAGGCGCGGTGATTTCGATCAATTCGCCAATGCCCCAAATGAGCGCGAACAGCAATATAAGCGCTGGGATCGCAGCAAACACAGCTTTGATAAAAAATCCCATCAGGTGGAAGAACGGGATTTCCAATCGCGTTACGGTGACTTCGTCAACAAACGCGTCGTCTTGATCGGCGTACTCATCAGCGCCAGCATGCCGGCTTCCCGCGTAGCGCGACCCGCTTGCTGGCACGTATGACCCGCCCTGGCCCGCGCGCGCCGCAGACCCTTGCTCCGTCTCGCGCTGCCGTTCGGCCCGCGCGCGCCGCAACGTGCGCGGCAAATCTTGGTCGTCGTCGCCAGGCAGCGTCAGTTCGGGTTCTGCCATGATCCACCTCTGCTGGGCCAGGTCGCCCAAGGACGTCTAATGACGAAATCGGGATATCGCACACGTCGGCGATTTGTAACGATGCGTATCACATGCACATGAACACAAGCACATGGGCCCCGTGGCGGCGCTGTTGTCGCCCTTCGGCCGCGGCCCCTGATGTTCATCGGGAACACCGTTGTGCCCGTGAGTGTGACAAATCTATCTCAAGCACCGCATTGCTGCTATTGACGGTTTCGTCACGTTCCAAAGAGGAGGCCACCTTGGACCAACTGAAGTCGCTTATTCGCACGATTCCGGACTATCCAAAGCCGGGCATCATGTTCCGCGACGTGACAACCTTGTTTGCCGACGCGCAAGGCTTCAAGGCCACGATTGCGCAAATGGCAGAGCCATTCCGAACCGAGCCCGTCGATGCGGTTGCTGGGATCGAGGCGCGCGGCTTCATTATCGGCGGCGCCATTGCCGATCGTCTGGGGTGTGGCTTCATACCCGTTCGCAAAAAAGGCAAATTGCCGGCGACCACCATCGCGCAGGATTATGATCTCGAATACGGCACTGACACGATCGAGATCCACAGTGACGCGATCAAACCCGCCGAACGCATCCTCATTGTTGACGATTTGATCGCAACCGGCGGCACGGCCGAGGCGGCTGTCAAATTGATCCGCTCAGCCGGCGGCAATGTCCTTGGCGCTACGTTCGTGATTGACCTGCCAGAGCTTGGCGGCATGGCCAAGTTGCAGGCTCTTGATGTCCCAGCCCGTGCATTGATGGCTTTTGACGGCCATTGATCCGGCAGTTGCCACGTCGCAGACTTGCCTCCCGATCGGGCAGCTATCGGCGGCCCGTCGCAGCCTTCTGGCGATTGGTTTCCGGCGACCTCAGCTTTGCTGAGTCACGCAGTTGGAGATGCAGGCAGCCAGAGACCGATTGCACACCTTTGGAACGAGGTGCTCAGGGCTGTATTGGGCGCGGCGTTCACAGGTCAATTGGATAGCCCGGCACCGCCGCAAGCAGAACCGCCGCACTCTGAGCCGTTCGCGGAAGGTTTGTGCCAGAACAATTTGATGGCTTTGTGCAGCGAGTGATTGGTCAATTGTGCCGGCAGCCGCGGATGCGGGGGCAGCCAACATCGCCGCGAAGCCGACGGCAACGGCAAGCGCCGACGCCATGGTCATTTGGTTGAGTTTTGCGACCATTTCCTTGATCCTTCGTTGGGAGCAGAGTTCGCGGCAGCCAGAGCCCGGGGCGCGAAAACGCGCCGGGGCTGCTGCCAGCCAGGCTCAAGAAGCGGTCAGCCTCGCAGAACGCGCCGTTCCCGCCGGAACGGGCATTGATTTTATTGTCGCGCGCCAAGGGAACTCGTGCCGATGGCATCCAGACCTCATGTCTCGACCGCGGATGAAGCGCGCGCCATCGCACTGCTACGCGCCTGGCGCCTTGCGCCGAAAGCACAATATGCCTGCCCGGTCTGCGCGGCCGACGGCGTCACGATCGAAGACCGTTCAGCCCGGCCGCACACCGAGTGGTATCACTTTGGCTGCGCATCGTGCGGGCTTGACCACGCGATCTCCATTCCACTGGGCTCCCGCCCACCATCGCTCGATTAGGAACCCCCATGAAAATCAACGGCACGCACTACCGTACGATCTGGCTGGCCGAGAATGGTTGGGCCGTCGAGATCATCGACCAGACCAAGCTGCCGCACCGGTTTGAAACCACGACGCTTGAAACCGTTGAGGATGCCGCCCGCGCGATCAAAACCATGCAGGTTCGCGGCGCGCCTTGCATTGGTGCCACGGCAGCCTACGGCATGTGCCTCGCATTGCGGGCCGATCCGTCCGACGAGGCGATGGAACGCGCGGCCTCCGACCTTAATGAGCAGCGTCCAACGGCGATCAATTTGCGCTGGGCGACGGCTGAAATGTTGGCGGCCGTGCGCAATCTCCCGCGTGAAGATCGTGCAGCTGCCGCCTACAAGCGCGCCGCTGAAATCTGCGACGCCGACGTCGAGATCTGCCGTCAGATCGGCGTGCACGGGCTTGAGTTGATGAAATCGATCGCCGCGCGCAAACCCGCCGGCGAACCGGTCAACGTGCTGACCCATTGCAATGCCGGCTGGATCGCCTGCGTCGACTGGGGCACGGCCACCTCGCCGATCTACCAGGCCCATGATGCCGGCATCCCGGTTCATGTCTGGGTGGACGAAACGCGGCCGCGCAATCAGGGCGCGGCGCTGACCGCGTTTGAACTCGGCGCCCACGGCGTGCCGCATACCATTGTGGTGGACAACGCTGGCGGCCATCTGATGCAGCACGGCCAGGTCGATCTCGTCATCGTCGGCACCGATCGCGTT
>CAZOGY010000025.1:0-32360 GCA_964579305.1 uncultured Hyphomicrobiaceae bacterium | reverse complement strand
TAGCGACGTGAGCGCAACTGCCTATAGCGAGGCGCATTTCATGCGACACGCCATAGTTGGCGAAAAATGCGCTATCTGGTGGGTAATCGCGCAATTTCATCCGCTCTGGGACTCGCAACGCAATGCCGTAACATCGGAGAGTGCTTTAGGCGCCTGCTGACGTTTGCCCGGCTTCAAGCAACAGCGCCGTCACGCAATCCCGGACACCGTCCGACAACGGCGGTAGCCGGATATCGAAAACCCGCTCAAGCTTGTCGCAATTGAGCCGTGAATTAGCTGGACGCCGCGCCGCGGTCGGGTATTCCGCAGTTGTTATAGCATCGACATGCGCGGCCGGGCCGCCATGCGCCGTTGAAATTTCGAAAACGGTTCGCGCCAAACCGCACCATGTCGTCTCACCTTGACCGGCCGCATGATAAAGCCCCCACGGCACTTGCCGCGCGGGCGTCGTTTTAATTCGCTTCAAAATCTCAATGATCGCCTCGGCAAGATGCGGCGCATAGGTCGGCGTTCCAACTTGATCATCAACCACATTCAACGTCTCACGCTCGCCAGCCAACCGCAGCATTGTTTTGACAAAGTTTTGTCCGAACGGACTGTAAACCCACGACGTCCGCAAAATTATGTGGCGCTTCAGCTTGGCGGCAACGGCGCGCTCGCCAGCCAACTTGGTCCGACCATAAACACCAAGCGGGCCAACAGGATCGGTTTCCAGGTAAGCTGTATCTTTCGCGCCATCAAAAACATAGTCCGTTGAAATATGTATGAGCGGCACGTTTATTTCAGAACATTTCTCGGCAAGTTTGCCAACCCCGTCCGCATTCAGTGCCTGCGCGACGTCATCTTCGCTCTCGGCACGATCAACAGCGGTGTATGCGGCCGCATTAATAACCGCATGGGGCGCAACCACAGCCAACGCCGCAGCAATAGAATCCGCGTCCGTCACATCCAATTCCGGGCGCCCCACCGCCACGAGTTCAATATCGGCCGGACATTCAACCGCCAAAAGCGACTGGGCAACCTGGCCGCTGCGACCGATAAGCAAGACTTTCATCGCTCTTGCTCCCTCCGCGCCGCGTCCGCGCCGCTGAGCGCTTCGATGTTTGCGCCGGCATCGGTCGCCGGCTCCGTGCGGTCAAAAAGCCCAAGGCGTTCGCCACCATAGCCATCCCGCAACGGCGCCCACCACGCTTCATTTTCCATGTACCAGGCCACCGTTTTGGCAATCCCCGTTTCAAACGTTTCCATCGCACGCCAACCCAGTTCGGTTTCGAGCTTGGTTGCATCGATTGCGTAGCGCGCATCGTGCCCCGGCCGATCGGCAACGAATTTGATCAAGCGGTCATGCGGCGCACCGGTTGGGCGATGACGGTCCATTAAAGCGCAAATTTGGCGGACAACATCGATATTGGTCCGTTCATTGCGCCCCCCCACGTTATACGTCTCACCAAGCTTTCCGCAGGTCAAAATCGTGACCAGGGCGCGGGCGTGATCATCGACATACAGCCAATCCCGTACGTTCTTTCCATCTCCATAAACCGGAAGTGATTGACCGTCTCGCGCATTCAATACCATCAATGGGATCAGCTTTTCTGGGAATTGATAAGGCCCATAATTGTTCGAACAATTCGAAATCAGCGTAGGCACACCATAGGTGCGATGCCATGCCATGACGATATGATCTGACGCCGCCTTACTGGCAGAGTAGGGCGAACTGGGATCATAGCGCGTACTCTCGTGAAACAGCCCTTCAGGCCCCAGCGATCCGTAAACCTCATCGGTTGAAACATGAAGGAAACGGAACGTCTCTCTTGCCGTATCAGTCAGCGCCGACCAATAAGCGCGCGTCGCTTCAAGCAGCGTATAGGTTCCCATAATATTGGTTTGCATAAACGCATCAGCACCGGTAATGGAGCGGTCGACGTGGCTTTCTGCCGCCAAGTGAATGACAGCGTCAGGAGCAAAGGCCTTAAAAGCAGCGTCCATCGCAGCACGGTCACAAATGTTGGCTTTGCAGAACGCATAGCGCGGGTTCGCATCGATGGGCGCCAGCGATGCGGGATTTGCCGCATAGGTCAAGCAATCGATGTTGAGAACGTCGTGCGCGAGATCACCAACTAGATGCCGACAAACGGCAGATCCGATAAATCCCGCGCCACCGGTAACGATGATCCGCACCTCTGCCCCCTAAAAGCTGGTTGATACGATTGCCATGGGGCGTTATCGGCCCCAACTGATTTTGGGAAGGGTGCAGCCCGCATGCGCGACCATACTGGCAACACGTCCCCATCCCTACGGCCGAGCTCTCGGCAAACTGCCATCAAACGCGAAAATAGGTTGGCAAGTCGGCGAGACGCGGCTGCACCCGGTCCTTGTCTGACAATATCGCCGCTTCTGGCTCGACCGGCCAATCGATGCCAATATCCGGATCATTCCATAAAACACCATGGTCACAGTCCGGCGCATAAAATTCCGTGACTTTATAAACAACTTCGGTATCGGGAACGAGCGTACAAAACCCATGGGCAAACCCCGGTGGCACCCAAAGCTGTTCCCAATTCTCCGCTGAAAGCTCTCGGCTCACATAGTGCCCAAAGGTCGCCGATCCCACCCTAATATCAACGGCCACATCGAAAATCGCGCCGCGGACAACGCGAACCAGTTTACCCTGGGCATGTGGCTCCGACTGGAAGTGCAGTCCGCGAACAACGCCAACCTCGCGCGAAAGCGAGTGATTATCCTGAACGAACGTCGTTGTGAGCCCGGCTTCTGCCAGGCTCTTCTGGTTGTAGGTTTCAGAAAAGAAACCACGCGCGTCCCGAAAGATCTTTGGTTGCACAACAACGACATCGCGGATCGCGAGTGGTTCAATCACAGTGCTTTCTCCTGAAACCGGACGCTTGATGCGCCAGCTCGCGCAAGGATGGTGCGACGCCAACGTACCGAGCACACGAGCGGATCATGCGCAATCAGAAAGGCCGTTCGCCAATCCCGGTGGTGCGGTGCATATAGCGTCGGTGACCATCGGGATAATCCGAAACAGCACAGTGCATGATACAGCGATTATCCCAGATCACCACGTCACCCGTTTGCCATCGGTGGCGATAGATAAATTCCGGCTGCTCGGTGTGCGCATACAGCATCTCCAGCAGGCCACGGCTTTCTGCAGGAGATAATCCCTCAATATGCGACGTGAAGCCACGATTTATAAACAGCGACTTCTTGCCCGTGTCGGCATGCGTGCGCACAAGCGGATGCACATTCCGCGTCCGCGATGTCAAATCTTCATCGGCTTTGACCTCGTGGCTCCAGCCTTTGCCCGCAACGCTGAAATCGTGCACCACACGCAGTTCGGAAATCATTTGCTTCATTGTATCCGACAGCGCTTCATACGCCGCCGTCAAGTTGGCAAACATCGTGTCGCCGCCATAGGGCGGAATTTCCATCGCATGCAGGATCGAGGCCTTGGCACCGTTCTCTAAATACGACACGTCGGAATGCCAATAGGTCCCCGCTTTTCGCCGGCCCAGAGGTTCACCGTTTGAGTCTGTAATATTCGAAACCCGGTAGATCTGCGGCCAGTCGGGATGCAGATACTTTGAAACCGTGTGGCTCATCGGGATCGTATCTGGGTCATCATAGATCGGCCCGAACCGGCGTGAAAATGCAACATGGTCGGCTTCCGGAAGCGTTTGCCCACGCACGACCAGGACGCCATCGGCATCACACCAGTGTTGATAGAGGGCGCGAAACGCGTCGTCCGAAAGGGTCTTCAGATCAATTCCGCTGACTTCAGCGCCGGCGGCGGGCGAAACCCGCTTGGCTTCCAGAGACATCCGTTCCTCCCGTTTTTGTTTTGCCGCGCACACCAGTTTAATTGCTTGCCATTCTGGCTCAAGCCCAAGCCGGACACAGCGAAGCTGGCACGGGTCGATCGCGACCACACACGACGGCGATCTGACGCCGCGCACGCAGCCCATGCGGCTTGAACGACGGGCCAGTTGCCACGGCCTCCCGGGGGAAGCCGCCAGTTGATCTTTCGCAAGATCTCCCTCGCGCAGGTCTGCTAGCCGATTGATATGCCAGCATTCGCCGATACGTGAGCCGGATGGGCGCTGCCGTCCGGCAGCGCACTCACGACGGCTGGATGTTCTGAGATGCGCCCTGTCAGCGCCACCCCGGCGCTGGCTGGTAATCACTGAGAACAAGCGCCGACGCAGGGGATTGTCGTGCCGAATATCAAGATCGTCGCTGCGATTGTCGCGGTTGCACTGGCACTCTGGTACTTTGCCTTCAACAACGGTGACGGCAAGCCCTTGCCTGAGGGCATTTCATCAGGCAACGGACGCGTGGAAGCCGTACTGGTCGACATTTCAACCAAAATTTCTGGCCGCGTTGCAGACGTTGCGGTGCGCGAAGGCGATCTCGTCAAATCCGGAACCGTTCTTGCCCGGATCGATACCGCCCAGCTTCGCGCGCAGCTTCTCAGGGCAGAAGCCGAAATTGCCAGCGCGCAAAGCGCCGTAGCCCAAGCCCAGGCTCAAATTGCCCAGGCCAAAGCGCATTTGCTTCTGGCCGAACGCGAACTCAATCGAGCAAGCGAATTGCTCAAACGCGGCCATACAAGCCAGGAGACCTACGACACCCGGCTCAGCCAGCGCGATGTCGCAAAAGCAACGCTTGAAGCAGCCAAGGCCGCCCTGGTCTCCCGCGAGCGCGGCGTCGATGCGGCGCAAGCGGCGAAAAAGGAAATCATGACGCAAATCGCCGATGGCCGCTTGGTGTCACCAACCGTCGGCCGGGTGCTCTACCGTCTTGCCGAACCCGGCGAAGTTTTGCCAGCAGGCGGCAAGGTGCTGACACTCGTCAATCTCACCGAAGTCTATATGGAAATTTTTCTGGTCGCGGGCACCGCCCATCGGCTTGCGATCGGTTCTGAGGCCCGCATCGTCGTCGACGGCGCAGATTTTGCGATCCCGGCCACGGTCACGTTCGTGTCGCCGACGGCTCAGTTTACGCCCAAGCAGGTCGAAACCGCCAGCGAGCGCGAAAAGCTGATGTTTCGTGTGAAAGTGCGCGTCCCAACTGAACTCGTCCAGAAACATATTGATTTCGTGAAAACCGGCATCCGCGGCGTAGCCTACGTGCGGCCAGGCTCAGACCCACCCGACTGGCCCGCATGGCTCAACAAAACGTTCGTCCCGCCGCCCCAGCCCACCACTGGCTCTTGATGAAGCGCCCGTAATGGAACAGGCAAACCAAATCGCTGCACACGTTTCTGGCTTGACCCACCGTTACGGAAGCCAGCGCGCACTCGACAACGTATCCCTGGCCATTCCAGCGGGAGCACGGATCGGCCTGATCGGGCCTGATGGTGTTGGAAAGTCAACGCTCATGGGCCTGCTGGCGGGCTCACGCCAAATCCAGACAGGCCAAGTTACGGTGCTTGGTCATGACCTTGCCGACGTCCGTGCGCGCGAACGGGTCGGTCCAAGGATTGCCTACATGCCGCAGGGCCTTGGCAAAAACCTCTATATGGATCTGACAGTTACAGAAAACCTTGCGTTCTTTGCACAGCTCTACGGACACGGCCCGCGCGAGAGCGCAAGCCGGATCGGACAACTCACGCGGGCCACAGGGCTCCATCCCTTCGTGGAGCGCCAGGCCCGGGCGCTGTCCGGCGGCATGAAGCAAAAACTCGGGTTGTGCTGCGCGCTCATCCACGACCCCGATTTCCTTATTCTCGATGAACCCACAACCGGCGTTGATCCGCTTTCGCGACGGCAGTTTTGGGAGCTTATTAATTCGGTCAAAACGCAGCGCCCCTCCATGACGCTGATCGTTTCCACCGCCTATATGGAAGAAGCCGGCGCGTTTGACTGGCTTGCTGCAATGAATGCCGGCCGGATTATCGGATCGGGCTCACCCCACGAGCTTCTGACCCGCACCGGGACAGATGATCTCGAACAGGCCTACATTGCGCTTTTGCCAGAAAACGATCGGAGAAAAGCCGCCCCCCTTATTATCACAGAACGGACCGCCACCGACGGTGCCCCAGCGATCGTGGCACGGGGATTGACCCGCCGATTTGGCAGTTTCACCGCTGTCGATAATGTCGATTTCACGATCGGTCGGGGCGAGATTTTTGGCTTCCTCGGCTCGAATGGCTGCGGCAAGACCACCACTATGAAAATGTTGACCGGTTTGCTCGCTCCCACTCAGGGCGAAGCGTTTTTATTTGGCCAAACCATCGAGGCCGGTACCCGCAGCATGCGCCGGCGGGTCGGTTATATGTCACAATCGTTTTCACTCTACGGCGAACTGACCGTCCGTCAGAACTTTGATTTGCATGCCAGGCTTTTCCATCTCCCTCGCGATCATGCCAATAAACGGATCGCAGAACTCACGCAGCGTTTCGGCCTGGAACGCTATGCGCACGACCTGTCAGGCACGCTGCCGCTGGGTGTGCGCCAACGCCTCTCGCTTGCCATTGCCATCCTCCATCAGCCCGAGATGCTGATACTCGACGAGCCGACGTCCGGTGTCGACCCCATCGCGCGTGACGAGTTTTGGACAATCCTTCTTGAGCTTTCGCGCAATGAAAATGTGACGATCTTTGTCTCCACGCACTTTATGAATGAGGCGCTCCGCTGTGACCGCATCTCCTTAATGCATGCTGGAAAAGTACTTGCAGCCGGAAAACCTGATGACTTGATCGCTTCCAAAGACGCACAATCACTCGACGAAGCGTTTATCGCCTACATGCAAGAAGCGCTTGATGACCAAGACGGCGGCGACAGCCGTGAGCAACCCGGCGCAGCGTGGCGCGATCAAAGCCTGCCCGATCAAACCAGCGTCCCCTTTGGAAACAACGCAAATGAAACGTCCACACCGCAAAACAAACAAACCTTTGCCGCAAATACCGGCCTGAGCGTACGCCGACTGTTTGCCTACGCGCTACGTGAAACGCGCGAAATCCTGCGCGATCCAGTACGGCTCGGCTTTGCGTTCATCGGCTCAACGATCCTATTATTTATTTTCAGCTACGGCATTACCACCGACGTCGAAAACGTGACCTTTGCCGTCCTTGACCAGGACCAAAGCCCCGCAAGCCGCGCCTACGTTTCCGAGTTCAGCGGGTCGCGTTATTTCCAACAAAAAGCAGCAATCTTAAACAGCGAGGCACTTGAGCGGCGCCTGAAAGCCAACGACGTGACCGTCGCAATCGAGATCCCACCGTCGTTCGGCCGCACATTAAGGCAGGGCGGCACACCGGAAATTTCCGCCTGGATTGACGGCGCAAACACAATGCGTGCTGCAACGATCGAAGGTTATGTCGCCGGCGTTCATCGCAACTTTGTTGCGCGATGGATCACCGTGTCAGGCGGCGCCGCACCTGCACCGCCAAGCACAATGACCGTGCGCTACCTTTATAATCCGACATTTGAAAGCATCTATGCGATCGGCCCCGCTGTTCCCGCGATGTTATTAATCCTTTTCCCAGCCATACTCATGGCCGTCAGCGTCGTGCGTGAAAAAGAGATCGGCACGATTGTGAACTTCTACGTCACACCCAGCCGAAGACTGGAGTTCCTGATTGGAAAGCAACTGCCCTATGTTGCTATTACGTTGGCGAACTTTGTGCTGATGGCTTTGATCGTTGCCAACATCTTCGGTGTGCCGATGAAGGGCAGCGCGCTGACGTTGGCTTTGGCGGCATTCTTTTATGCCTTCGCTGCAACCGGTTACGGCTTACTTATTGCGACATTCACGTCAAGCCAGGTCGCAGCCGTCTTTGCAACGGCGATCTTGTCCATGATGCCCACATTCCTTTTCTCCGGCTTTCTGCAGCCCGTCTCATCGTTGCAAGGTGGTGCACATGTCATGGGTATATTGTGGCCCACGACATATTACATGCACGCAAGCGTCGGTACATTTACCAAAGGCCTCGGATTCGCCGATATCACAGCAGATATCCTGGCACTGTCGCTATTCGTGCCCGCATTTCTAGCCATCGCCGCTTTCTTCTTGAGAAAACAGGAGCGATGAAATGCTGAGTTGGATTGGGAATATTTTCTGGCTCGGCACCAAAGAGGTGCGCAGTCTTTCACGCGACACCGTCATGCTGCTTTTAATCGTATGGGCATTTGGCCCCGGCTTGATTTCGCGCGCGACTGGCCTGGCCGAGCCGGTAAACAATGCCTCCGTCGCCTTTGTCGATGAGGATGGCAGTATGCTGTCCCGCTCGTTGCAACGGGCCTTGACACCGCCATTTTTCAGCCCACCTGAAATCATCCAATCCAACGAAATTGACACCGCTATTGACAAAGGTCGGTTCACATTCGTGATCGTTGTGCCCCCGAATTTTGAGTCCGAACTCCGGCGCGGCATGAGCCCTGAGTTGAAAATCAACGTCGACGCGACGGCCGTCGTCCAAGCCGCCACCGGTGCAAGCTATATCCAGGAGATGTTGAATCAGCGGATAAACGAATACGCCAACCAGTCTGGCTTTACACAATCATCGCCAGTCAAACTCGTGGTCCGCCGTGCATTTAATGCCAACGGCATCCAGCCGTGGTTTGGCGCGGTCGTTGCCCTTCTCGATCAGATTTCAATCCTGATGATTGCTTTAACCGGAGCAGCGCTTCTGCGTGAACGTGAGCATGGTACGATTGAGCACTTGCTCGTCATGCCCCTCAGCGCTTTTGAAATTGCTACCGCCAAGGTGCTCGCGAACGGTCTTGTCATCTTGCTTGCATTTTGTCTTGCACTGGTCCTTGTCGTCGAGTGGCTTATTCAAGTCCCGATTGCCGGTTCCCGCCTGATGCTGATACTCGGTGCTTTCGTCTACATGTTTTCGGCAGCCGCAATCGGAATTTTTCTTGGCACGATCGCGCGATCAATGGCGCAGTTCGCATTACTTATGCTGCTCGTGATCATGCCGATGATGATGCTCTCGGGCGGGATGACCCCAATTGAGAGCCAACCGCAATGGCTTCAGCCGATAACCAACCTGCTTCCTTCACGCCACTTCATGGCGTTTAGTCAAGCCATCGTTTTTCGCGGCGCCGGACTGGAAACCGTTTGGCCTCAATTGCTTGCAATGCTGAGCCTTGGCACGGCGTTCTTTGCCGCCAGTATTCTGCAATTCCGCAGGTCGATTACCTCAAACTAAAATCTAGAACGCGCGCTTTTCCAGTCTGGCGCTTAAATCCACACCACGATCCCCACGCAAGCCAAGGAACGCGCCAAGACTTGGCTACCCTGGGCCACCCGTCGAGCCACGCCTGCTGGCCCGTTTACGAGTTCAGCGCGCCAGGTCCGGGAACGGCTGCATCAGGACATTTGCCCAGAATAATCATGCCCAGCACTTCGTCCTTCGTCACATCACTCGTCTTCGCCGAACCGACGATCTGGCCATTCTTCATAACAGTGACCCGATCGGCCAAATCAAAAACATCATGAATGTCGTGGCTGATCAAGAATATCCCGATGCCATCGGCTTTGAGCTGTTTGACAAGCTGCCCCACTTGCTCAGTTTCCGCTGGACCCAACGCCGCCGTTGGCTCATCCATGATCAGAATACGCGCATTAAAAAGGATGGCGCGGGCAATGGCCACCGATTGACGTTGCCCGCCCGACAGCAATTTCACAGGTTCCTTAAAACGCCGGAAATTTGGATTGAGCCGGCCCATGACCTTACGCGCTTCCGCCTCCATGGCAACATCGTCAAGCGTGCCCCATCCGGTCAGAACTTCGCGCCCCAAAAACAGGTTCGCCGCGGCGTCGACATTATCGGCAAGCGCCAATGTCTGGTAGATTGTCTCAATCCCGTAGGCTTTGGCGTCGCGCGGATTTTGAATGTGAGCGGCTTTGCCGTCGACGTAGATGTCGCCGTGATCGCGCGGGTAGGCGCCAGACAAAATTTTGATCAACGTGGACTTGCCTGCACCGTTGTGCCCGAGAAGCCCGACAACCTCGCCAGGGAACAGATCGAGCGATGCGTGGTCAACGGCCTTGATACCGCCGAACGCGATGGAGATATCACGCATTTCAACGAGCGGCGTTGCGGCCGTTTTCGCGCTTGTGTTCGCACTTGTGTTCGCGCTTGTCATTGACGTCTTCCCCTGCATTAGGCGTTGCGGCGATAGACCTGATCGATCCAAACCGCGAAGACCAGCACACCCCCAACGACGATTTGTTGAATGGCTGCGTCAAAGCCGATCAATACCATTCCGGTTTGCAGCGACTGCATGACAAGTGCGCCCAGAACGGCTCCGTAGATCGTGCCAATGCCGCCCGCAAGCGACGTGCCGCCAATGACGGCTGCGGCAATGACATAAAGCTCATCCAGAGTGCCCAGCGCATTTGTCGCCGAATTCAATCGCGCGCTTGCGACAGCCGCCGAAAGTCCACACAGGCAGCCCATGAGAGCAAAAACCTTGAGCGTGACCCACTTTGTGTTGATGCCCGCCAATTCGGCTGCTTCCGGATTGCCACCAATCGCAAAAACATAGCGCCCAAATTGGGTCCGCCGCGCCAGGAAAGTCATCCCAAGCGCCACGGCGATGAGTATGAGCACTGGAATGGCAAAGCCATGCGAAATGAATAAACCACCGTCGGGCACCGTAATGTCATTTGCTTGCGCATATTGGCGAACAATGCCACGGGGCCAGGGATATGCATTGACCAGCATAACGAGCCCCATCACAGCGGCGCCGCCGACGAGCCCGATCAGATATTCAGCCCACATGGGACGGACCGGAAACTTGAAGCGGTGCCGTTGACGCCGCGCATTGGCGATTGCTGCTATGATCCCCAGACAACCCAGAGCACCGATAACCCAGCTTCCAATAGCACCAACCGCGCCGTATGGGCCGCCGCCCATCAACGCAAACGTTGGGTCAACAGGCGAAATCGTTTCGCCGCGCGCGATCAAGAACGCCACGCCGCGCCAGACAAGCAGGCCGCCAAGCGTCACAATGAAGGCCGGGATGCCGCGGTAGGCCACAAGATAACCGTGGACGGCGCCAATCGCCGTGCCGCAGCAAAGCCCTGCGATTAATGCGATAATCCAAATTGCCGGATGGCCGATCGGCAGAACAGTCGGCAAAAGCCAGACCTGGACGATGGCCATGGTCATCGCACAAACGCCCAAAACCGACCCGACGGATAAGTCGATGTTGCGCGTGACAATCACAAAGACCATGCCGGTCGCCATGATCCCGATAGATGCGGTTTGAACCGACAGGTTCCAGAGATTGCGCGGCGTCAAAAAGGCACCGAAACCGTTCACCAACGCACCATAAAGATGGAAACCGACCCAGATCAGGCCGAGCGCAACGACCATGCCGACAAGCCGACCGTCGATTTCGGTAACGCGCAAAAACCGCGTAATGGTGCCGTCCCGATGGGTTGCTGATGACGAGTTGGACATGAAAAGAGCCGCACTTTGCCGTCTGCGCGCTACATCGATTGTCGCGCGCCGGATTGATATTTGGGGTGATTGGGCCGCTGACGCCTGAAGCGTTTCAAGGCGGCAGCGAGGACAAAGGTCGCTGAAGGATAACGGACCGATGGGCGGGCCGCATCACTGCCAAGGCAAGTATGATGCGGCCCAACGCTCCGGCCATTTGGCCTCGGTTTAAATTAGCAGCCCTTCACGCCAGATTGAGCGCCGGCGCACACTTTGTCTTTCTCAATCCAGCCAGCGTCGATCACGATATTCAAATTGTCTTTCGTGATCGGGATTGGCTTGAGGAACATCGCGGTCATTTCGATGCCTTGTTCCCCGCCGGACCATTTCACCGCGTCCGGGATATCCGACATCGCCTTGCCGCCAGCCAGCATCGAAGCGATATTGCCGGCCGCCTTACCTAATTCACGCGCGTCTTTCCAAACCGAGACAGTCTGCGTGCCGCGCGCGACGCGGTTCAAGGCCGCATGGTCGCCGTCCTGGCCGGAAACCGGCACGGTTCCAGCAAGACCTTGCGCGCGCAATGCGGCAACCACGCCGCCCGCCATACCGTCGTTTTCCGCAACAACAGCATCGACCTTGTTGTTGTTCGCGGTCAGGATCTGCTCCATGTTCCGCTGGGCATTGTCCGGCTTCCAGCCATCCGTATAGGTCTCGCCGACGTTTTTGATTTTGCCGGCATCGATTGCATCTTTCAGAACTTCCATGATGCCTTTGAAGAGGAAGTCGGCATTCGGATCGCCTTTGTCGCCCTTGATGAATGCGTAGTTGCCTTCCGGCTTCGCCGCAAAAACCGCGCGGGCCTGCATCCGACCCACCTCAATGTTGTCGAACGTCAGATAAAAAGCGCGGCTATCTTCGATCAAGCGGTCGTATCCGATGACCGGAATGCCTTCGGCAGCCGCCTTGTCGATCGCAGGCTTGATCGCGTTTTTGTCGACAGTCAGAATAATGAGAGCATTCGCGCCTTGGGCAATCAGGGATTCAATATCTGAAAGCTGCTTTGCTGCTGAGGCTTGTGCATCGGCGGAGACATACTTGTCGCCGTTTGCCTCGATCGCCGCCTTCATCGCGGCTTCGTCCGTTTTCCAGCGCTCTTCCTGGAAGTTCGACCACGACACACCGATGATCTTGCCTTCGGCCAGCGCCGCGCCTGCAGTCGTCACTGCGACCAGCAAGCTGGCCCCGAGTGTCAGCAACACTCTCATCATTGCGAGTTCCTCCCGAACTGCGTTTTTTTGGCATTCAGGCGCGCTTATGGAGCTCATGGCCTATTTATTTCACGCCTCAAAAAAAGTTTGCATGGCGCCATCAGGCGTGTCAACCGTAATGCCATGATGAGGACACGAGACACGCGACCCGGCAGGTGCGCGTAATGGCGGTCACAATCAGCATCGAGACCCTTGGCGAAATCTCGCGCTCCGATCAGGTGCGCCCGGCCAACCGTCGGCGCGTGTTAAGCTGCCTGCGCCGATCGGGGCGCGCATCACGCTCTCAGATCGCACAGCAGACCGGATTGAGCGCAGCCACACTGACCGCCGTTGCCAACGAACTGATCGCATTCGGCGCTGTAACCGACGGCCCGCCCGAGCCGCATCGCCCGTCGCGGCGCGGTCGCCCGCAAACCGCACTTGCGCTTGACGGATCTGCTGGCTGCGTCGTGACGCTAAACCTGCAACTGGACGCGCTTTTTGCTGTGGCGCATAATTATCGCGAGGATATTATTGCGCGCCGCAACGCGTTTCCGATGACCCGCAAGCTCTCGCAGGGCCAATTGCGCCGGGACTTCATTCGCGCGATCGATGGGGTACTAAAAGCGGGCGGCGTATCGCGGCGCGATCTGCGCCGAATTGCCGTCGGCGTGCAGGGCGTCACGGATGCTGACCATCGCATCCTGCGTTGGGCGCCGATCACGCCGCTGCGCGATCTGGAGGTGTCTTGCTGGCTTGAGCACGAGTTCGGCGTACCCACTTCGGTCTGCAACGACGGCGAGCTGGCGGCACGGGCGCTGATGGCGCGGGAAGCCGAACCCTATGCCGACGCGTTCGCCGCGATCTTGCTGGCCCACGGCGTTGGCATGGGCCTTGTCATGAATGGCCAACCATTAAGCGGTACGCGTTCATCCGGCGCCGAATTCGGGCACATGATCCACATTCCCAACGGTGCGCTGTGCCGCTGCGGTTCGCGCGGATGCATCGAGGCCTACGCCGGCGATTATGCGATCAAGCGGCGAGCTGAGGGGGGCAACGTCCTGTCGGAACCCGTAGCATCGGTGCCGCCGGAAAGCGTTTCAGTGATTGCGCATGCGGCGCGCAACGGCGATCAGCGCGCCATCGCCGCATTGGAAGAAGCCGCAGAGGCAATCGGTGTCGGTCTCGTCAGCTTGTTTGCGTTGATTGATCCGCTGCCCGTGATGCTCATCGGCAATGTCGCTGCCGCGCGCGATCTGCTGGAACCAAAGATCCGCGCCACGATCGCGCGCAACTGCGCATCGCGCATGCCGTCCGCGGCGGGCGAGGATCTTGGCCAGAGCCTGCATTTCGAATGGCGCGACGAGGCCTGTGAGCTGATTTTGGAAGGCGGAGCCAATCGCGCTCTCGCCGATTTGGACGATGAGATCGCAGATGCACCAGTTTAGGCAACGCCGCCGGCTTGGGTTGATTGGGCTAACGACCTTCGCGCTGCTCACCGGAACTGCGCACGCCGCCGACAACAAGGCCAAGAACACGCCCGTGCGCCAGACCCAACCCTGGGTAGAACGGGCGCATCCCATCCAAATCGATCGCCGCGCGTACGCTGGGCATCTGAATATCCAAAAGCTTACGCATCTGATTGGCCTTGGCGAGAAGCTTTTCACCGCAAAGTTCACCGCCCTCGACGGCGCCGGCCGGCCGTTCGCGACGCAGGCCATCGTCCCCACGCGACGCAGACATGCCCCTGCCCAGCTCTTTCAGCGCACCGGCGGCAGTGACGCGAATAGCTGCGCGGGTTGCCACAATGATCCGCTGCCTGGCGGCGCTGGCGGCTTTGCGGTCAACGCGTTTGTTTCGGAGGGTTTTACCACCCCCGACTTCGACACCGTCGACCCGCAGTTTTCCAACGAACGCAACACAAATCACCTTTTCGGTGCCGGGTTGATCGAACTCCTGGCCCGCGAAATGACGTCCGATCTCCACGCTATCCGCCGGCTTGCGCTGCGTACTGCACGCAAGTTGCGTCGGTCGGTCACCAAACGCTTGGTGACCAAGGGCGTCGATTTTGGCGCGATCACAGCTCATGCTGAAGGTATTGTCGACCACGACCAAGTCCGCGGCGTAGACAGCGACCTTGTGATCCGGCCGTTCAGCCACAAAGGCGTGATTGTCTCTCTGCGGCAATTCACGATCAACGCACTCAACCATCATCATGGCATGCAGGCCGTTGAGCGTTTCGGCCCGCGCTGGACCGGCAGCAACGACTTTGACGGCGACGGCCACACAACCGAGATTTCCCCCGGCGACGTCACGGCCTTAGTGGCCTGGCAAGCCACACGACCCGCTCCGACCATGTCGATCCCGACAGACCCCCAATGGCGCCGCATGGCCACGCGCGGCTCAAAAGTCTTTGACCAAGCCAATTGCGCAAGCTGTCATGTGCGCAGCCTGCCGCTGAGAGCAACCGTGTTCCGCGATCCTGGCGGCTTCGATAGCGCCGGCACGCTGCGCGCAGCCGACGTGGCAAAGCCGACATCCTACGACCTCAACGCGCTTGACTGGTTCAAACGCCTTCCGCGCAATAGCCGCGGTGAGGTCCTCGTGCCGCTTTTTGGCGACCTCAAACGCCACCGCATGACCGACAACCAGGTCGATGGCTTTGGCAACGAATTGCTGTCGCAACGTTTTGTCGGACGAGCCGAGTTTCAAACATCCGAACTTTGGGGCCTGGCATCGACCGCGCCCTATGGCCATCGCGGTGATTTCACAACCCTCGATGCGGTTATTCGCGCCCATGGAGGCGACGCTCGCGCAAGTCGTGACGCATATGTCGCACTCAGCGAGCGTGATCGCTCATCACTCATCGCTTTTCTCAAGACCCTGATAATTCAGCCATGACACCACATCACCGACGGATATTGGCTCTGCTTGTCGGCGTGATCACGTTGACCGAACCGGCTTTGGCAACCAAGTCGACAAATACGCCAACGACGTTTCCCGGCGACATTCCAAGTTTTGTCGAAATCGCCGAGAAAGCCGGCTTGGACCATCGTTATACGGGACCTTGGGAGTATTTCGTCGGCGGCGGCATCTCAGCCTTCGATTGCAACGGCGATCGCCGACCTGACCTCGCCATTGCCGGCGGAACCGCGCCTGCCAGAGTATTTGTGAATAAAAGCGCGGCTGGCCAACAGTTGAAGTTCCAATCAAAACCTTCCGGCCTCCCCAGACGTGCTCGCACTGGCGTCATCGGTTTTTATCCGATCGACCTTGACAATGACGGGTTCCGCGATTTGGTCGCCTTGCGCGTTGGTCGGAATTATCTGCTGAAAGGCCGTGGCGATTGCCAGTTTTCAATTGCCAATGAGCAGTTTGGTTTCGATGGCGGCCGCGCATGGACAACAGCATTTGCAGCGACCTTCGAACGTGGCCAGAAATATCCAACCCTCGCCTTTGGCAATTACGTTGACCGAAGCGCCCCTGGCTCGCCGTGGGGCACGTGCCATGCAAATGTCCTGTTGCGGCCAAAGGCGGAGAGCCAATCACCATTATTCAACCGGTCGCAAGCCCTCACGCCCGGATACTGTGCGCTTTCACTTCTTTTCACGGACTGGAACCGCTCTGGAACGCCATCGCTACGGATCACGAATGATCGCCAATACTATCGCGGCGGACAGGAGCAATTGTGGAACGTGACGCCCTCCCGCCCCGCGAAAGCATATCGCCGTGCCGACGGCTGGCGGCCGCTCAAAATATGGGGCATGGGTATTGCCGCCGCCGATCTCGACGCCGATGGCCGGCCCGAATTTATTCTGACTTCAATGGGCGACACGAAATTGCAAAGCCTGGTCCGCGGTGAGGACGATGGCCGCCCGACCTATCAGGACATCGCCTTTGACCGCGGTGTCACCGCGCACCGGCCCTACACAGGTGGCGATCCAAAGCCGTCAACCGGGTGGCACGCTGAGTTTGCCGATTTTAACAACGATGCCCGCCTGGATTTGTTTATATCGAAAGGCAATGTCGAAGCGATGCCAGATTTCGCCGCTTTCGATCCCGACAACCTTTTGCTTGGCACCACATCTGAGCGTTTTTTTGAGTCTGGAGCGGAAGCAGGTATCGCATTGAACAGACGCGGGCGTGGCGCTTCCATCGCCGACTTCAATTCCGACGGCTTGCTTGACCTGGTCGTTGTCAACCGCGAGGCACCCACCAGTTTATTCTGGAATATCGGCACGCGAACATCTGCGGCAACCAGGCCAATGGGAAACTGGCTTCAAGTGGAACTCGCTCAACCGCAAATAAACCTGGACGCCGTTGGTGCCCAAGTTGTTGTCAAAACGGGCAACCTGACCCAAGCCCGAACAATTAACATCGGCGGCGGACACGCATCCGGCCGCCTGGGCTTTATCCATTTCGGGCTTGGTGTAGCCGAGCGAGCCGAAATACGAGTCCGGTGGCCTGATGGAAGCTGGAGCCAAAGCTACCGGGTCTTTGCAAACAACTTCGTTATCATCCGCCGCGGCAAAGAAAACGCCCAATACTGGTATCCACCACAAAATGGAGACGACTGATCGGCCACATCGCAGGCAACAGGCGTTGCCAGGCTTTCAGGCTTTCAGGCTTTCAGGCTTTCAGGCTTTCAGGCTTTCAGGCTTTCAAGATGAGACGCCAGAACACAGCGCGCACCAAATCGCCGTGGGATCAGCGCCCGGCCGCACAACAAGGGTCGATCAGGTCTGTCGGGATCGGTGAATTGGCGCACAAGACCAACGACAGCCGATAACTTGAATACCAATACCCCGGCGGGGCAAACAAACCCCATCTTAAGAAACCGGCCATCGCGCGTCCTCAACCCCAATGGAGCTGGCATGAACCACGCAACCTACCCAAGCCTCAAAGACAAAACCGTACTCGTGACAGGTGGCGCCAGCGGCATTGGACGCGCAATCGTGGAGGCCTTTCTCGACCAGGGCGCAAAGGTCGGATTTCTCGATTTGGATGTCGACGCCGGAAATGACCTTTTGGAGCAACGCAAGGATGCGCCGATTGCATTTGCCGCATGCGATCTTCGCAATACCGAAGCATTACGCACCGCAATTGATGAAGTCCGCCAGAAACTCGGCCCCATAACAATTCTGATAAATAACGCAGCGCGGGATGATCGTCACTCAATAGAGAGCGTCACTGACGAATACTGGGACGATCGCATTGCCACCAACCTCAAACACCAGTTTTTCGCGTCGCAAGCTGTATTACCGGACATGCGCCAGGCGGGCGGCGGCTCGATTGTGTGCATTGGCTCCGTCAGTTGGGTCATCGGACAAGGCGGCATGCCGTGTTACACGACATCAAAGTCGGCGGTCCAAGGGCTTACGCGCGCACTTGCCCGTGATCTCGGCCCCGACAACATCCGTGTCAATTCGATTTTGCCCGGCTGGATTATGACCCAGCGTCAGATCGACAAGTGGCTCACACCGGAGGGCGAGCAGGAATTGATGACGCGCCAATGCATAAAGCGCAAACTCGTGCCGGAAGATATCGCAAAGGTCGTGTTGTTCTTCGCTTCAGATGAAGCATCAGCTTGTACCAATCAAAGCTATATCGTGGACGGTGGCTGGGTCTAACCCGCCGTCTACCTCAACCAAGTCAGCAAGGACGCGTCGTGCCAACGCCGTCAATCTGCTGGCCTGGTCTTGCCCGCACAGTGTTCAACAACGACGGCAGCAACGTTCAAACCGCGTCCTGCCGTCGCGCCAAAACGTATCTGCTGACAAACCCAACGATCCATAAACTTTGGCCGCTGTAGCGGAGCGTTCGGCGCACGATTATTTGTCAGACAAATTCGCAACAAGCTGTGCATTGCGCGCCTGCTCGCCGAGCCGCTCATAGCGCTCTTGACTGCCCTTCAAATGCACGCCCATGGCAGCGCGCGCGTCTTGCGGCGCGCGGGCCGCAATAGCGTCGACAACCCGCGCATGCTCACCGTGGATCTTGGCAAGATATGCAGCCATCGCCCCTTGCGGATCGGGATGCTCCAAGGCTTGGGCGCGCGGAATGGTACGACCTCCCAGAAACCTGAAGAACTCGACAAAATGCCGATTGTGCGTGGAATTCGCGATCGCAAGGTGCAGCGCGAAATCAGGCTCCTCGGCTCGCTCCCCCCCGGCGATCGCCCGGCCCATGGCAGCATGGCATTCCTTGATCTTGGCAAGCTCAGCGGGCGTGCACCGCTCAGCCGCAATGGCCGCCGCCTCACACTCCAAAGCCGCTCTGATTTCAAGGACTTCGATGACCGATGAAATGCGGCCCGGCTCAAAACTCAACAAGCTAAGCCGCTCCGGCGGCACCGCAACAAACGCACCCGATCCCTGGCGCGCCGTCACGAGACCGTCCGCCCGCAAAGCAGCAATCGCCTCTCGCACAACCGCCCGGCTGACACCATGCGCACGCGCCAGTTCGTTTTCAGTCGGCAACCGGTCCCCCGGCTTCAGACTGCCGGACGCCAACTGTTCGCGTAGCGAGATTGCGATCCCTTCTGCGAGGTTTGTCTTCCGGCGCACGCCGGCACTTCGGCGCATGACGCGTTCTTCTGGCATGCAGCGGCACGGCCTCTCGTTTCCCAAGTTGTTGACCATAGTCTAACGCGCAGAAAAACACTGCAGCAAGGCACAGAAGAAATCCACTTGAGTTGTCTGACAAGCTGTGGTCGGCTTCGGTCGTCAGGCGCACAAAAGCGTCGCACACAACACTTGGGAGGAATTTCGCTCATGGACGCACGGACATATTCCCTAGGCCGCGCCAGCGTGATGTCGCTCGTGGTCGCCGCCGGCCTCGCCATTTCAGGCGCTGCGCACTCGGCCGAATGGCGTGCCTGGAACATCCATGTCGACGGCTACCCGAACACCATCGCCATGGACAAGTTTGCCGAACTCGTGAAGGAAAAAACGAGCGGGAAAATCACTGTCAAGAATTTCCATGGCGGTGTGCTTGGCAATCAGCCCGATGCGATCGAGCAAGTCCGCATTGGCGCTCTTGAGATCGGCAATTTCAATCTCGGCCCCATCGGCCCAATCGCGCCCGAAGCCAATGTCGTTTCATTGCCCTTCATTTTCCGCGACATGGACCACATGCACCGTGCTCTCGATGGGGAAGCCGGCGCAAAAATCTCTGCGGGTATGGCCAAGAAGGGCTTGATCGCGCTCGCCTGGTACGATTCTGGCGCACGCTCTTTCTATAATTCGAAAAAGCCAATCACGTCGCCAGCCGATGTCCAGGGCATGAAGGTACGCGTCATGAACAATGACCTGTACTCGGGGATGATTTCGGCGCTCGGCGGCAACCCATCGCCCATGGCGTTTTCAGAAGTGTATCAATCTCTGAAAACTGGCGTTGTCGACGGCGCCGAAAACAACTGGCCCTCCTACGAATCAACCGGCCACTACGAAGTCGCGGGATTTTACTCGCTTTCGCAGCACCTGATCATTCCCGAATGCGTTTGCATCAACGCCGATGTCTACAACAAACTGTCAGACGCTGACAAAAAGGCTGTCACGGAGGCCGCGCGCGATTCAGCTACACTACAACGCAAACTGTGGGCAGAGCGCGCAAAGGCCAGCCGCGAAAAAGTCATGGCAAGTGGTGTGAAATTCAACGAAATCCCCGATAAAAAGCCGTTCCAGGACGCGATGAAGGCCGTTTACGACAAGTACCTGGCTGACAATCCGGACCTGAAACCACTGGTCGAACTTATCCAGAACACGAAATAAATCAAAACCGGCCCTGGGAAGGCGCACACGATAAAGCCGCCCACCCAGGGCCCTCCTGCGTCCAGACCCGCCGCCCGTGCCGGCTGGCGCGAACGCCCGCCTTGACCGTTCGCGACATGACCTCGCACATCTCACCGAAACTGAGACATCGCGGCGGCCGTTTGAAGCATCACCGACACACCCATCGCTGAGTTTTGCAACATGCCTGAACCGCCAAAACACCCGCTCGGACCGGACCCTCTGGACGGTGCCCCTGTTGATCAGGCAAACGCGCGGGCCCCTGCAATCACTCGCGATACGACGTTCGACCGCTGGCTCGATGCGCTCGCGCTCATCTGCAAAATCGTTACCGGTGTCGGTCTGGTATTTCTAACTGCAATATTCGGATGGCTTGTTTACGGTCGCTATGTCTTGAACGCCACGCCAACCTGGGTAGAGCAAGTCTCACTCCTGCTTGTCATGCTTATCACCTTTATCGGCGCCGCCGTCGGTATTCATGAAAACACACATTTGTCGGTTACGTTTTTTCGTACGCTCTTGCCGCATCCCTTGCGCCGCTTCGTGATCGGGGTTTGCCACATCATCCTCGGCGGTTTCGGCGCGATCATGATGTGGCACAGCTATAAACTTGCGCTTTTTAAATGGGGCTCGCTCATCCCCCTGATTGGTGTCCCAGAAGGCCTCCGTGCTCTACCCATCACTGTATGTGGCGCCTTGATGATCGTGTTTTCCATTGGCAATCTGATTGCACTCCTACGTGGGCACGACGAGGATATCTCGCGCCTGAACGAATAAACGAACACGCTAAAAAAGGCCTGAACACCTTTCGCAATGGCCGCCCCCCCCCGACGGTCAAACATATCCGTTCATACCGGCAGCGAGGAGCGAAACGCATGGGATTGGCACTGCTTTTGGGCGTTTTCGCCGGCGGAGTTGTGATCGGATTACCGGTAGCATTCACCCTGGGAATAGCAGCCCTGGCGGCGTTCTGGTATGAAGGCCTGCCATTGCTTATCGCATTTCAACGCATCATTTCCGGTGTGAACGTTTTTTCCTTGCTGGCCATTCCGTTTTTCATTTTCGCAGGCGAATTGATGTTTCATGGCGGCATTGCAATGCGACTAGTCCAGTTCGCATCCGCAGCCGTCGGGTGGATACGTGGCGGCCTTGGAGTTGTAAATGTATTCTCGTCAATGCTTTTCGGCGGAATTTCCGGTTCTGCCGTCGCCGACACGTCTGCGCTCGGCTCCATCTTGATTCCGGTCATGAAGGACAAGGGCTACGATGACGATTACGCCGTCAACGTAACCGTCACATCTTCCATCGCCGGCATTTTGATTCCACCAAGCCACAATATGATTTTGTACGCCGTTGCCGCCGGCGGCGGCATTTCGATTTCACAGCTTTTCCTGGCTGGCGTCGTCCCAGGCATGCTCATGTGCCTGTGTCTTGCGGGGGCGGCCTATCTGATCGCTGTCAAACGCGGTTATCCCGCGGAGCGATTTCCAGGTTGGCAGTCTTTGGCATTAACGTTTGCGGTTGCCCTGCCTGGTCTTTTCACCGCGGTCATAATTGTTGGCGGCGTCTTATCTGGAATTTTCACCGTCACGGAATCCGGCGCTTTCGGCGCGATTTATGCTGCTGTTGTCACGTTGATTGTCTACCGCGAACTGAATTGGGAAAACTTCAAAGTTGCCGTTATACGCGCGGTGCGCACCACTTCGATGGTAATGATACTCGTCGCGTGCGCTGCCGCGTTTGCCTACATGCTGACGTTCTATCAAGTGCCATCGCGCATGATTTCATTCATGACCGGCATCTCCGAAAACCCAATTGTCATTCTCTTGATGATCAACGTAATGCTTCTGGTCCTCGGCATGATCATGGATATGGCGGCGCTAATCCTGATTTGCACGCCCATCTTCCTGCCCGTTGTGAAAGCGCTTGGCATGGACCCGGTCCAGTTCGGCATGATCTTGATGATGAACCTCGGCCTCGGCTTGTGTACACCGCCAGTGGGGGCCTGCCTGTTCGTTGGCTGCGCTATTGGAAAAGTCCCGATTGAGCGGGCGGTATTGACCATTTGGCCGTTTTATATCGCAATCTTGATCGCCCTGGTGCTCACGACATTCGTGCCGGCTGTGTCTCTCACACTGCCGTCCTTGGTCAACTAACGCGTGATCCCCGTGCTAATAATGCGAACCCAAATTTTTGGTGGCTTTGAAACTCTGCACGCCCCTCAGAGCACGTGCCAATGAGACAAGTTACGCGCAGCATAAGACGGTTTCGCTTTGGCCGCTCGCCAATGCAGTCTGCGCCAGGGGGGAGCATTAGCGCGCGAACAAACCAAAGAAAACTGCGGCGCCGTCGATCAGGCCGTCACTGTGATCGCGTGATTGTCCCACTGCCATTGCGTCACGCGTGACTGCGTCCCGGTCACGATCTGACCAGCACCGGTGGTCAGCACAAAGCCCGACCGCGCTGCAGAAACGCCCGACACATCAGAGAGTTGCCGGCTTCCGACGATCTGGCCGCTTGCCACATCGAGGAAAATCACATGACCGCCGCGCGCCGCCGTCAGCGCCGCGATTTCCCCGGCACGGTCGACGGCGACAGAGCTTATGTACCCCCGCAGGTCGCCCAATACCGACCGCGTTGTATCAACGGCGGTTGGCGCAGATCCAATTTGATGGCGCAGGATCAGCGGTGTATCTGCCGCAGCACCAGATTGAAGCTGGCCACCAATCACCACCGTTCGGTTCGCGCCGACATCCAGATGGCGTAGCGAGAGCCGACGCATATGACCAGGCAGCTCGTGGCGCTCAATCAAATCGCCAGTTTTGGCGTCGAGGTAAACTAGAGATGGCGACATCGTCGCGATATTCAGTTTCGTGCGACCGCCTCCAATTTCGGGATGTGTTTCAATCCCACCGTTGGCCACGACCAATATAGTTCCACGTTCCATCAATGCGATATCGTGTGGGCCAATGCCATGCCCATCAAACTCACCAATGCGACGAAATCCGGCGGCTGGATCATAAATACCAATACAGCCGCGGCCAGCCTCAAAATCATTTTCCGTTGCAAATAGCAATCGGCCATCATTTGAGAATACGCCGTGACCGTAGAAGTGGCGCGTTTCCGGCGTTGTGAACGTGACAGGCGCCCAGCTTCTGTCCTTGCGAAACGCAATGGCAAAATTTCCGGGGCGGCGTGCAAAAACAACGCACGTCTGCGAACGTGAACACACCGCCAGATCATGTCCGCGTCCCGGAAGTCCGATCGCCCGCACGTCTTGTCCACCTGCGGTGAAAATGGCCGCAGAGTAGCGGCCTGACTGCGACTTACGCGCTGCAGCAAATAACTGCTCAGTCCCGTCTTCGGCGCGTGCGGGCGCAACCAACGGTGCAGCCAAGGCTGCAATCGGCAACCGGCTTGCACAGCTGAGGAATGTGCGGCGATCAATCTCCATCGGATGCATTGAACCCCATCGGAATATCCATGGTGAGTGCGAATGCACGCTCAGCCAAAACACGCGCCATCTTCAGTGGAAAACCTATCGCCACAGCCTCAAGCCGGGCCGGTGATTGAAAAAAGTTTTCTTTTTTCGCAAGTTTCGAGCTGAGATCGGCCGAAAACTCAAGTTCGAAAGCGACCTGCGAGATCGCCTGGATGGCATCGGGTTGATTTCGCGCCTTTGCGGTCCTTCGGGTCTCAGAGATGATATTGCCATCAGTGAGAAATGCGCGCAAACCCGCAATACGCGCAGAAAGAAACGGCATCGTTAAATCACTGCGCGCGAACGGTCCGCGAAGCACACGCCCGCGTACGGCAAAGCCCATGGGCCGCAAAAATTCAACATCCCGCACACGTCCAACCTGCTGCAGGTACGTACGTGCAAGCAGGAATGTTGTTTCTTCTTGTTTCAAGAAATACGAGTTTTTCGGCCCGGTTGATAAAAATCGCTTCGTCCAAAGCCCGTCATCTCCCCACGCAGCCGCAACGTCACCGACAATTTGCGCCACGTTAGCGACGATCGCGCGGGCATAACCACATTTGAAGGCCGGATCTGCGCCTGCGCGCCGCGGCGTGACCATAAGCAATTCAAACGCTGGCAGCCCCTGAACGCCGATGCTGCGCGTGCCAAGTTCAGCCGCCTTGGTATAGCCAACCGGCGCATTGCGCAGTGCCCGAACAACTTGGCGACGAGCGATACCCTTCCGGTCAAGCCAGAAATAGATACGCTCGTAGCGATTTTCCTGCGCCATCGGACCAAAAGTGAGATGGGCAGCGCGCCCCCAGGCCAATACAGTCTCAGCGAATGCGGATTTGACTTTGCCATAATCGAAGTTCGCGTTGCCCGTGCACGCATCGGTTGCCGCGCGCAATTTACCGAGCGCAGCAAGCAGGTTGGCATAAGTCGGCTGGATATGTCGCTCAACCATCGCTTGCGCAACTTTTCTATGGTCGAACGTTCTCGACATATTCTCTGCACTTCGCGCCGGTGCAACGACGAGAAACGCGATCATTAACGCCAAGGCAGATAAAGCTGTATAGCTCAGTCTTTTTACTTGTGGCATGGACGAATTTGCCCTCGACTAAAGCGACTTCAGAAAAGCAATCAGTTTTTGGCGGTCCTCGCGCGTAAGCGCTGCAAAACCATCGCGAGAGGTTTTCGCTTCGCCGCCGTGCCACACGATCGCCTCGGTCAGATTCCGCGCGCGACCATCGTGCAGAAAAGTCGTGTGCCCGCTCACGATCTGCGTCAAACCGATTCCCCAAAGCGGCGCGGTCCGCCACTCACGGCCGTTCGCGCGTCCTTCAGGGCGATGATCCGCAAGTCCAGGCCCAAGATCATGCAGCAATAGATCGGTGTACGGCCAGATCGTCTGCCCCGCGAGATGCGGGTCGGGTGTTTCTTTGCCTGTTTTGAATCTCGGGCGATGGCAGGAAGCGCATCCCAGATCTTTAAAAATAGCCTTCCCTGCAATAACATCCGGATCGCTCATATTGCGCCGGCGCGGCACGGCCAGATTGCGGGCATAAAAGGCCGTCAATCTCATCAGCGGCGTTTTGAATTCGCGCCCTGGCGCCCGATCCGACCCACCAGGCGGCGCAGCCAAACATGCCACCTGCCGAGCCGTGCAATCGCCACCCGGCTTTGGGATCCACTGCGATCCCAACCCCATGTCGCCGACTGCGGCCTCGACGGATTGCTGCAAAACGGTGGGTGCGCCGGCTTTCCAGCCAAATCGGCCAACCATCATCCGGCCATGTTCAATAGACCAAACCCGGTTTGCCCGTCCCGATATACCATCGCCGTCCCGATCATCAGGATCTTCCAGTGATAAAATATCGGCTTCCGGTATGGCCTCCAACAAACCAAGTCCAATCATCTGCTGGGCCACGCGCGGCGAAATCATCACGTCTGGATGTAACGGCCCGTAGCCAAGATCCGTAATTTTGTACGCCGGCGTTCGCAGCATAATCACCGTACCATCGCCCAATCGAAATGGACGTTCGGCGTAGGTGATATGCATCCGCCCCTCGCCAGCATGACCGGCAATGGCAAGGTCCTGCAATTGCGTGCCGTATGTGGGTTCGGGGATCACGTTGACGCGACCGGAAGCCAGCAGCGCGCGATCGGCATCGTTTTGCGGTGGGATCGACAGGCGCAGAAACATCGACACGGCATTGTCATCGGGCCAATTGCCGTTCGGCGGATGTCCGCGTCCATCCTTGAGGTGGCACGTCTGGCAGCTGCGCGCATTATAAAGCGGACCCAAGCCGTCGGAAGATTTTGTGGACGCCGGCGAGGACACCCACAGCTTCCTGAACATGGCATTGCCGAGTTTGAAGTCGAGTTCGCTCGCAAAACCCATGTTGCCAGACGGATGCGAGAACGCGTTGGCATTATCAACAGAACCGCGCGATGTCGCAGCGCCTCCCGGCATTGCTTCGCCGACTTCTAATCGCGCCCTTTGCGATCCGTCGCTGCCGCGCGAAACCGTTGCACTGAGGACAGCAAAACCAGCAAACGTGAATGCACCGGCAAAGGCGAAGACATACCAAGCCGCCGCGCGAACCCAAACACGCCTTGCCAACCTGATCGACTGCACGTCTTCCCTCCGCCGGAAACGTTTGATCTCAGCGCTCACGCGTTACGCGCGCCAGACTTGTGTATCTACTGCAGGACTTTACCTGGATCATCCAGACTGTCAGAGCCTTCAAACTGGATTGCTGAAAGCGCAAGCGCTGCAATAGCACGTTCGAATTCGCGCGTATGGGCGATCAAAGCCCGGATCGCAGCTTCCACAACCGCATTACCCGCATCATTAGCCTCGCCAATCATTTGATCATAGGCTTCGACCGTTTCTGCGCGCTTTTTCAGGGCCTCAAATCGCTGCATCGTGACCTGCAGCGCCGCTTTCACGCGTTGATCGATGACCGCGTCTTTGGCTTTGACAAGGTCCGACACGCTTTGCCCTGAAACGACGCTGCCATCAAGACGGGTGTAGCGGCCCAAGTAAACATTCCGGATACCGACCACATCGTAATAGTGCGAGTTATGCGTATTGTCGGAAAAGCAATCGTGCTCCTCCTCAGGATCATTGAGCAACAAACCGAGCTTCATGCGCTCGCCGGCCAACTCGCCATAGGACAGAGATCCAAGGCCTGTGAAAATTGCAATCAGGCCATTTGACACGCCATTCGCCGTGAGCGCCTTGCGGGCATCGCCGTTCGCCACCCACTGCGCGTGCATCCACGCCAAATCGTCAACCAACAGCTCGGTCACAACGCGAAGATACTGCCCACGACGCGCGCAGTTGCCGTTGGTGCAGTTGGCCGTGTCATAATCCGACGCCGGGCGATTACCCGCCCCCTTGTCGATGCCATTAAGATCCTGGCCCCAAAGCAAAAACTCAATTGCATGATAGCCCGTCGCAACATTGGCTTCGACGCCACCAGCTTCATGGAGGGTTTCCGCAAGGAGTTGCTTTGTGATTTTGGAGGCATCCACATCGCGCCCAGAAATGCGCAGTTTTGGGTTGGCGATAATATTCGCAACATAAAGCGGGTTTTCTTCAGAAGTCACCCCATAATCGCCAGCAACATAATCGATCAAGCCTTCGTCAAGCGGCCACGCATTGACCTTCCCCTCCCAGTCATCAACGATACGATTACCAAAGCGGTACACCTCGGTTTGCTGATAGGGCACTCGGGCGGCAAGCCAAGCCGCCTTTGCGTCCTGCAATGTGGCATCGTTCGGTTTTGCCAAAAACGCTTCCACGCGCGCCAGCAAAGCCTTTGCTGTCGCCAGCGAGTCGGCATATTTAGCTTCCGCGATATCTGCATAAGTCTTCAATACGCTTTCGGGCGTCGGCGCCTTGGCCTGCACAATAGTCGACGAAGCAAAGACGGAAAGTCCAAACGCACTTATCGTTGCAATGCGCGCGAGATACCCTGTCATGGCATACTCCTGGTTTGGGGACAGCGAGACGTCATAAACCAATGCCCTCGATGTTAATTGAGGGTCTTGATACTGTGCATATCTGGGACAATCCCCGGCGCAATATGAGCCGGGTTAAGAAACTGCTCGGTCTGCGCAAGCACGTCAGCGAAACGCTCAGCGCATTCAAGCATGGGCCCGAGATCGCTTGTTTCGACCAACGCATACCCACACGCGCGCATGGCCGGGCAAGCGCGATGCTGAGCCGCGGCAACGATTGTCGCCGCAAGGCGCTCATCGGCAGAAAGCTGCGCGCACCTCAAGGCGTGAAGACAAATCGGGCGCCGCGCGCAACGCCGCACGGCCTGCGTCCATGCCTGCAGTTCGGCGAGCACGCACTGCCCCTGCACGAGGCCGAGCAAACCGCAGTATCGGCCCGTGACGGCGGCGATCGCGTGGTGGTTGTCTTCCGCCAGCCCTGCAAACCAGCCGCGAAAGCCAAAGCCGACCAAGTCTACCAGCGGGTCGCCGCCATCAGTCTGACGGAACGCGACTGCGCATTCTGGTATCTTGCGATCAGGATCAGTCACCACGCGCTCCCGGCCCGCTGCTTTAGCGGCAGGAAACATAAGTGGATCGTGAGAGTCAACAATCATCATGGGCGAGCAGGGCACACTTGCGCATATCGCTGTGGCTCCGCAGCAAACCGGCCAAGCCGATTTAAGCGCTTCGCCGCCGCCTCAAGCGATCCGCAGCTCACGGCGGGAAGCATGCACGCTGCCGCTATCGGATCCATAGTTTGCACTGCCGCAGGTGGAAAATGCGACAGGCTCTGGCACTATGCGGCAGGCAAACGGCCCGCGGATCAAGGAGGCTCTTATGGACGACGCCAAATCGGCAATTGAAGCCCTGCATACATTCATGGAAGCGTTCAATAGTCTCGACAAAGACCGAATTGTCGCCACTCTTCATTTTCCCCATGCGGTGCATTCCGATGGGAATGACCCAACGCTATACGCCGATGGTGATGAATTTTGGGGCTTTCTGAAACCGCAGCTCGCGAATATGAAAGACCGCGAAGGATGGGCTTATTCCACCCTTGACGCCGTCGAAGTGGCCAATGAGACGCCAAATACAATTCACGTGCTGGTAACGTTTTCCCGAAGAAACGCGGCCGGCGACGCGTATGGCGTTGCGAAAGGCCTATGGGTTGTTACCAAAAAGAATGAACGGTGGGCGCTACAGGTCCGCTCCACCGTTCCGAAATCAGGAAATATCAGCGCTCTGGCTGGTCAGCCCATGAACACATGACCAGATGAAAATCTGAACGAGACAGTCCCGCCGTGGCTGGAACCCCCTACAAAAGCAAATGTCTTCCCATCGAGACACTTGCTTTCGCGCCAGGCCAAAAAGCCCGTAGTCACGCTGCTGTCAGGTTGTAACCGAAGTCAAGCTGACGCCGTGCTCATACGCCTTACTCATCACCGCATCTTCGGTCCGTTTGAGCCGGAGTGCGATTTCCCGTGGGCTCTTTTCGTCCTCCGCCATCTCCTGCAGCACCGCCAGATCGGTTTCTGTCCAGGGTTTGCCGTGGTTCAGCGGCTCGGCCCGGTGCGTTGCCCGGGTCGCAGTGGAAGTGCTGGCGACCGCCGGCTCAACGTTGTCATCGTATTGGTCTGCATGTTCATTTTCATGTTGATCTTCGTAGCGATCATCATGATGCGATGGATGCGCCTTACGATAGCTCTGGGCATCAGGTGCGAGAACTTCTGGTTCAACCGCAGCATCCGTCTCACCGCTCGTGACATCTTCGGCGTGTCGCGCAGCGGCGACAAATTTGGGTGCGCTGGTGCGAAGACGTTGGCGGCCGCTGTCGATGAGTTCCGCGGCAGCCTGCTGGCCACCAAGTCCGAAGGCCAGTCCGCTCGCAAGTGCCAGTGCTGACAGGACCGCGATCAAAAGCGCATTCACGGTGGTCTCGGCGACACCCAGTTCGTTGACCGCAATGATCAGCGCAAACGCCCACACGGCGAGTTTGGTGCTTGCGCCGATGACCGATGCGCTTTCGAGGCCGGCGCGATATGCGCTCGTTTGCACCAACCTTGCGGCGGCATTGGCAGCCAGCCCGCCGACCACCAGAACAATGGTCGCAACGGCAAGATTAGGCAGCCAGAGCAGCAAACGCTCCAAAACATCTGAAACCGCCGGCAGTCCCAGAGCATCGAAGGCAACAACGATGGCAATCAGCCGAACGAACCATTTCGCGACGTTGGCAAGAAACACGGTCGCGCTCGTATGTACGCCCAAGCCTTCGACAATGTCGGTGAAACCAGAGCGGCGTGCCAAGCGGTTGAATTTCACCGATCGCAGGATACTGACCAGCGCACGTGCGATGAGCGCCGCAATAATCCAGCCGATGATTATAATGGCCAGGAATGCGAGCAGCTTTGGGATCGCCGCCGCCACTGGACCAACTGCGTTCGCCAGGGACGTCTGCAGGACTTCGCCCCAATCGGAAACGATATTGTTCATGGAATGTCCTCCTCAAAATCGCCATGGCGCAGGAAGTCTGCGCGACCCATAACGGCCGCGCAGCCTTTCACCTTGGCTGGTTCAGTCCTCGTCCCCATCGTCGTCGTCGTCATCGCGCCGACGGCGGAACATTTGCTCGGTCGAGAAGGGCGCGTTTCCGACCGGTACGGCAATCATGCCGCCGGCTGTCGAGGCGATGAGGGCAACAAACAGCGCGAATGCCGTCCAGGCCGCCGTCGAGGCCATCAGGTCCAGGGCCTGATCGGTCGCGGCGATCGTTTCACGGCGCACTTCGCCATATGCGTCCTGGACCTGATTGACGGCCTTGGCGTATTGCGCTTGCCAGCGAGCGGTGGCGCGATCGACAGCCTCCTCCGTCAGCCCCGTCCGCTCGCGCAAGACCGTGCGCAGCTCGGCCAGATCCTCTTCGCCCCAAGGCCCATTTTTAGAAAACAAGCGTTCGAACATGATCTGCAGTTCGCCTACGGCACTGCGCGGATTATTTTGAATGTCTTCGACCGTGTTCGACACGATTTTGCGCGTCTGAGCCTGTTCCTGGCGGCTGACGACACGGCGCACCGGATTGCTTTGATCAGCCTGCGACGAACGATTGCTGCCACTGCGTCGCGATCCGGCATCTTCAGGCATGAATTGCGTAAGCTGCTCACTGGCATCGTCGACGAGCTTTTGCAGATCTTTGACCGCACCTTCGTATCGTGCCTGCCAACGCGAGAGCACGAGGTCGGCATCCGATGGCTGGATGCCGAGGCGCTCCGTTAAGAGACGTTTTGCTTCGCGGCGATCTTCCGGCCCAAGTACGCCGTCGTTCGACAACAGGAATTCGAACAGCTGTTTGATGTCTCGATCGGCATCGCCCGGCGTTCTCAACAGGTCTTTGTATGTTGCCGATGCTTCCTGTTGCAGCCGCTCACGCTCGCGCTGGCTAAACAGATTACCCAGCATGTCGATGGCTTCGAGCCTGATCTGACGGATGGCGAGATCCTGCAGGCGGATCGCGTTATCGTAGTTATGGCGCGAGGGCGAACCGCCGGCCTGGCTGTTGCCGGCGTTCGCCTCCTGAAGCGAAGGTCGGTTGCCGGTGTTGCGCTGGCCGGATTGGCCTTGCGTATTGCCCGATCCTTGCGAGCCCGTCGCGCGCTGGACGTTCGGGACGGCGACATTCACCAGGACTTCCTGCCGGCCGGATCCTGCAAACAATTGCGACGCAGCACCAGCGGCGCCTGAGACTGCCGATCCGACGGTCGTCGTCGCGATATACGTGACGAAAAGCAGCGTAAGCGAGCCGACCGTAAGCCCATGCAGGGCACCACTGGTGCGCGTTGGAAAGCCCGCAAGCCGACCAGCGATCAGGCCACCTGCAAAGAACGCCGCAAGCGCGCTCACTGCCCACCAGACGCCAACCCCATAGGGCACACCCGCAAGTGGCTGGGCTTCTTCGGCCGGATCGACGACGCCGATTCCGGCGGCAAGGCCGATTAATCCCAGGGCCAAATAGATCGCGACGCCGCAGATTGTTCCGGCGAGAATGGCACCCCACGAAGATCGGTCGAAATCACCTGTGAAGACGCCCACATTCGTTTCTTCGACGGCGACCGGCGGACGATCACGCCCCTGCTCTGAATTTATGCTGGCCATGGAAACTTGCTCCGCATGCTCTGACTGAATGGCTTCGGGCAAAACGCACGTTCTGCTGAAGGGCAAAGGCCCGCACGCTGGAATTGTTCCAACTTTCAAAACACTTCGGTGATTTTTTCTGATCGTTTCGCCATTCATCGACGGCATAGGCAACAGCCCGCGATTGCGCCGTTCAGCGACACTCGCGTGGCAAAGACCAAAACACACAAACGGAATACGCCGCCTGAGATCGCAAAAGCGCATTCAACCGTGTCGCAGACAGAGTGTCACTTCGGCTCACCTTT